>DASWJN010000154.1:0-3344 GCA_036397135.1 Candidatus Methylomirabilota bacterium | reverse complement strand
GCCGGCGGCCCCCGGAACCCACGCACCCACCCCACCAGGGCCCGCGCGAGGCGCACCATGGCGGTGCCGTTGCTGGCGTACGCCCAGCCGCTGGGCGCGCTCACGCTGGTGACCGCCGAACCCGGACGTCGCTTCGGCGATGGCGACGTCGCCCTCGCCGAAACGCTCGCCCGCGTCGCCGCGCTCGTCGTGGCCAACGCTCGGCTCGACCGCGCGCTGGCGGACACCAGCCGGCGGCAGGACGACCTGCTGGCCGCGCTCTCCCATCAGCTGCGCACGCCGCTCACGGCGATGCTGTCGACGATCTGATGGAGGCCGCGCGCATCCTGGTCGGACGGGTCTCCATCGTGCGCCGGCCCGTGGACCTGGCCGCGATCATCGAACAGGCCGTGGCGGGGCCAGCGAGGGGCCCGATCGCGGCGCCACCTTCACGGTGATCCTGCCGCGCGCGGTGAGCGCGCCCACCCGGCGCCCCTCCGGCGTCTGAATTCCTGCACTCTAGCCGCGCGCGGCGGCGGGTGCGATCGTGGCCCCGCATGATGCTCTACACCCGCCATCAGCTCCTCGTCGTCCTCCTCGTGGTCGGCGCCGCGGGCGCCGGGCTCGCCGTCGATCACTGGCGCCGCGCGTATCCCGACCTGGCCGAGCGCCTCGAGTCCGCCGACCGGGCCTGGACGGCCCCGGCCGCCGGCCTTTCCGGTGGCGGGTGCGCCGGCCGGGTCGGGGCTCGATCCGTGGTCGACCCGGAGCGCTGTCGCCGGAGTCCCCGGGCAGCCTCCACCGGGCGCGTCGACGTGAATCGAGCGACGGCGGGGGAGCTGGAGGGGCTGCCCGGGATCGGGCCGGCGCTGGCGTCGCGGATCGTCGCGGGGCGGCCGTTCGCCGACGTCGACGAGTTGCGACGTGTGCGAGGCCTGCGCCGCGCGACGCTGGACCGCGTGCGCCCGCTCGTCTCAGCCGGGTCGCCGGCGCTTCACCGGGAATGACAGTGCCGGGCCGCGTGCCGCTGGTGCCGCTGGCGGCGGCGTTCGCCGGCGGGGTGGCGGCGGCCCCAGTGGCGACGCTCGTGGCCGGCTGGACGCTGTGCATGCTGGCGGCGGCGGCGGGCGCCGCGCTCGTCGCGCTGGCGCGGCCGGCCGCTGCGACGGCGGCGGTGCTGCTCGCGGTCGCCGCGCTCGGGGCGCTGCGCGGACTCGCGCTGCCGCCGCCGGCCGACCACGTGGCTCGACTGTCGCTGCCCCTGGCCGCGCGCGTGGAGGGACGGCTCGTCGACGAGCCGACGCGGTGGACGGCCGAGCGAGCGCGGCTGCTGGTCGAGGTCCATCGGGTCGCCGGCGAACCACGCTCGGGTCTGGTGCAGCTCACCGCCTACGGCGCGATCCCGCCGCTGGCGCAGGGCGGGCGGCTGGCCGCCGACGCCCGGCTCGCCCGGCCGGTCGGCTTCCGCAACCCCGGGACGTTCGACTACGCGGCGCACCTGGCCCGCCAGGGCATCACCGTGACCGGCACCGTGCGGGGAACCGGGATCACCCTGCTCGAGGAGCGCGCTCGGCCCTGGCCCGCCCGCGTCAGGCACGAGGCGGTGGCCGCGATGCGGGCGGCGCTGCCGCCGACCTCAGCGGCGCTGCTGGCGGGGCTGCTGCTGGGCGAGCGCGGCGACCTGCCGCCCGATCTCGACGTCGCCTTCCGGCACGCCGGCGTCTATCACATCCTGGCGGTTTCGGGATCGAACGTGGCGCTGGTGGCCGCCACGGCCTGGGCGCTGCTCGCGCTCGCGCGCGCCCCGCGCCGGATGGCTGCGCTCGGCGCCACGGCTGCGGTGGTCGGCTACGCCCTGGTGGTGGGGCCGCAACCCTCGGTGCTCCGCGCCGCGCTCATGGCGGTCCTCATTCTCCTCGCGCTCATGCTTGAGCGCGAGGCGGCGGTGTTGAACAGCCTGGCGCTCGCCACCATCCTGATCCTGGCGTTCCGGCCCGCCGACCTGCACGACCCAGGGTTTCAGCTCTCGTTCGCGGCCACGGTCGGCATCGTGCTGGCGCCGTTGCCGCGGCACCGGCTGGCGGCCGCGGTGGCGGTGAGCGCGGCGGCGCAGGCGGCCGTCCTGCCGATCGGGCTCGCGCACTTCAACCAGGTGTCGGTGATCGGCGTCCTGGCCAATCTGGCCGTCGTGCCGCTGGCCGGCCTCGCGACCGTGCTCGGGCTGTTCGCGGTGGCGGCCGGGCTCGCGAGCACGACGCTCGCCACGTGGCTCTTCGCGGCCACGTGGCCGCTCTTGTTGCTGCTGCGCGGCGCCACGGCGGTGGCGGCGGCCGTGCCGGGCGCCGTGATCCACCTGCCGGCGCCCGGGCCCGCCGCGATCGCCTGCTACGCCGCCGCGCTCGCGGGCGGACTCGCCGCCTGGCGCCTGCGCGGCACGGGCCGGCGCCCGGCACGGCGCCTGGCCGTGGTCGCGCTCATGCTGCTCGCCGCCAGCGCGCTGCTGACGTTGTGGCCCGCCCTCCGGCCGCCCGACGGACGGCTGCGCGTCACCGTGCTCGACGTCGGCCAGGGCGACGCCATCGTCGTCGAAGGACCGGACGGGCGGACGGTCCTCGTGGATGCCGGCCCCGGGGGCCCCTACCGGCTCGACGCCGGCGAGCGCGTCGTCGCGCCGTTCCTCTGGAACCGCGGTGCCCTGCGACTGGCCGCCGCCGTGGTCACCCACGACGACGCCGACCACGCGGGCGGTATGGGCGCCGTCCGCCGGCTCTTCACGGTGCACGAACCGTGGGACGGCGGCACGGCGGGCGGGCCGCTGGCGCTGGGCGGCGCCGTCATCACGCCGCTGGCGGCCGGCGCCGCGGGCCGCAACGACGCCAGCCGCGTGCTGCGCGTCGACCTCGGGCTCGTCTCGATCCTGCTGGCATCGGACGTCGAGCGCGTCGGCGAGCTCGCGCTCGTCGGGTCGGGCGCGCCGCTGGCCGCGACCGCGCTCAAGGTGCCCCACCACGGCTCGCGGACCTCGAGCGGTCCCGAGCTACTCGCCGCCGTCCGCCCGATCGTGGCCCTGGTCTCCGTCGGTGCCCGCAACCCCTACCGCCACCCCGACCCCGCCGTCCTCACCCGCCTCACCGCCCTCGGCGCCGACATCTACCGCACCGACCACGACGGCGCCCTCCTCCTGGAATCCGACGGCCGCCACCTCACGGTAACCCGCTGGGCCCCCCGCACCACCACCCACTACTGCCTCGATCCCGACACCCTCTGCTGAGGCCCGGCGAGTCTTGAGTTCGCCATGTCCGGAATCCAGGGTCCCGCCGTGAACCGGCGGCGGGGGGGGGGGGGGGGGGGGGGGGGGGGGGGGG
>DASWJN010000153.1:0-6724 GCA_036397135.1 Candidatus Methylomirabilota bacterium | reverse complement strand
CGACGGGCTCGGCGCAGGCGCCGCCGACCCAGCCCTCGACCGTCCCGTCCTCGCGGACGAGCGCCTTGGCGCCCGGCTTGGCGGAGGTCGGCGCCTCGCAGCGCACGACCGTCGCCAGCGCGAACGGCTCGCCCCGGCGCTCGAGCTCGGCCGCGAGCGCGAGCAGGCGCTCAGCCACCCGGGTTCACTCCGTGATTCCGTGCTGGCGCAGGAGCCTCCAGACCTTGGCCGGCGTGATGGGGATGTCGATGTGGCGCACGCCGAGGTGCCAGAGGGCGTCGACCACCGCGTTGGCTATCGCGGCCGGCGCGCCGACCGTCGCCGACTCGCCGACACCCTTGGCGCCAAGCGGGTGGTGGGGCGACGGCGTCACCGTGTGGCCTGTCTCCCATTTCGGCGTTTCGACCGCGGTGGGCACCAGGTAGTCGATGAAGCTGCCGCCCTGGATGTTGCCGTTGTCGTCGTAGGAGATCTCTTCGAAGAGCGCGGGGGCCAGCCCCATCGTGAGGCCGCCGTGGACCTGGCCCTGCACGATCATCGGGTTGATGATGTTGCCGCAGTCGTCGATGGCGACGAAGCGGCGGACCTTCACCTCGCCCGTGCCGGAGTCGATGTCCACCACGCAGATGTAACTGCCGAAGGGGTAGGTGAGGTTCGGCGGGTCGTAGTAGCTGACCGCCTCCAGTCCCGCCTCCATCCCTTGCGGGTGGTTCGTGTAGGCGGCGAAGGCGATGTCCTGGATCGTCTTGGACTTGCCGGGCGCGCCCTTCACCGAGAACTTCCCCGGCTCCCACTCCAGGTCCTCCTCGGCGACCTCGAGCAGATGAGCGGCGATCTTGCGCGCCTTGTCACGGATCTTGCGCGCCGCCACCGCGGCGGCGGCGCCGGCCACCGGCGTCGAGCGGCTGGCATAGGTGCCGAGGCCGTAGGGCGCGGTGTCGGTGTCGCCCTCCTCGATCTGGATGTCCTTGGCCGGGATGCCCAGCTCCTCGGCGAGGATCTGGGCGTACGTCGTCTCGTGGCCCTGGCCCTGCGACTTGGTGCCGAAGCGGGCGATGGCCGTGCCGGTCGGGTGAATGCGCATCTCGCAGGAATCGAACATCTTGAGGCCGAGGATGTCGAAGTGCTTGGAGGGGCCGGCGCCGACGATCTCGGTGAAGCTGGAGATGCCGATGCCCATCAGCTCGCCCCGCCGGCGCCGGTCGGCCTGCTCGCGCCGCAGGTCGGCGTAGCCGATCATGTCCATCGCCTTGCGGAGCGCCCCGTGGTAGTTGCCGCTGTCGTACTCCCAGCCGAGCGCCGACTTGTAGGGGAACTGCTCGGGCTTGATGAAATTCTTCAGCCGGAACTCCGCCGGGTCCATGTCGAGCTGATGCGCCATGAGGTCGGTCATGCGCTCGATGGTGTGCACGGCCTCGGTCACGCGGAACGAGCAGCGGTAGGCGATGCCGCCCGGCGGCTTGTTGGTGTAGACGCCGTCCACCTCGACGTGGGCGGCCTTCAGGTCGTAGGAGCCGGTGCAGACGTGGAAGAGCCCGGCCGGGAACTTCGACGGGTTGGCGGCCGCGTCGGCGTAGCCGTGGTCGGCCAGCGTCTTGATGCGCAGCGCGGTGAGCGTGCCGTCCTTCCGCGCCGCCAGCTCGGCGGTGATGTGGTAGTCGCGCGCGAACGAGTCGGCCTGGAGGTTCTCCATCCGGTCCTCGATCCACTTGACCGGCTTGCCGGTGAGGACGGAGGCGGCGACCGCGATGACGTAGCCGGGATAGACCGGCACCTTGCCGCCGAACCCGCCGCCGATGTCGGGCGAGATGATCCGGATCTTGTGCTCGGCCAGCCCGACGTGGCCGGCCACCAGCGCGAACACCGTGCGGATCACGTGGGGCGCCTGGGTCGTCATCCACACCGTGAGCTTGTCGTTCACCTTGTCGAAGTGGGCGACGCACCCGCACGTCTCGATCGAGGCCACGTGGATGCGCGGGATGTAGATGTCCTGCTTGACGGTGACGTCGGCCTCGGCGATGGCGCGGTCGGTGGCGGCGCGGTCGCCCCACTCCCAGTGCCAGATGTGGTTGTCCTTCTTGTCCTTCTTGTCGGTGCGCAGCACGGGGGCGCCGGGCTGCAGGGCCTTGTGGGGGTCGACGACCACCGGCAGCGGATCGTACTCGACCTCCACCGCGGCGGCGCCGTCGGCGGCGGCGTAGCGGCTGGTGGCGAGCACCGCCGCCACCTCCTGCGCCTGGTACATCACCTTCTCGACCGGCAGCACCATCTGGGTGTCCGACATGAGCGTCGGCATCCAGTGCAGGTTGTACTTGGCGAGGTCCTGCCCGGTGATGACGGCCAGCACGCCGGGGAGGGCGAGCGCCCCGGCGGAGTCGATCCGGACGATCCGGGCGTGGGCGTGGGGGCTGCGGACGATGTCGAGGTAGAGCATGCCGGGCAGCTGCACGTCGTCCACGTACGTGCCCTTGCCGCGGATGAACCGCGGGTCCTCCTTGCGCTTGAGCGAATGCCCCATTCCTCCGACTTCGGGCGACGTCCTGGGCGCCATCACGCGCCTCCTTGCAGCGTGGCCGCCGCGCGCTGGACGGCCTTGACGATGTTCACGTACCCGGTGCACCGGCAGAGGTTCCCGGAGATCGCCCGGCGGATCTCGTCCTCGCTCGGAAGCGGGTGCTTCCGGAGGAACGCGTACCCGGTCATCAGCATCCCCGGCGTGCAGTAGCCGCACTGCAGGCCGTGCTCGGTCATGAACGCCTCCTGCAGCGGATGCAGCGTGCCGTCCTGCTCCAGGCCCTCGACCGTCATGAGCTGCCGGCCGTTGGCCTGCACGGCGAACACCGTGCACGACTTCACCGGCCGCCCGTCCAGGAGGACGGTGCAGGCGCCGCAGTGGGTGGTGTCGCAGCCGATGTGGGTGCCGGTCAGTCGCAGGTTCTCGCGGATGAGATGGACGAGCAGCAGGCGTGGCTCGACGTCGGCCTCGTGCTTCTCGCCGTTGATGGAGAGCTGGACACGCATCGCCTTCACCTCTTTCCCTCGGCGCGCTCGACCGCCCGGCGGAGCGCACGCGCCGTCAGGACCCGGACCAGATCCCGCTTGTACTCGGCGGGGCCGCGGAGATCGTCGGTGGGCTCGGCGGCCGCGGCGGCCAGCTCGGCCGCCTGCTTGATCGCTGCCGCGTCGGGCCGCTTGCCCGCCAGCGCGGCCTCGGCCCGCGTCGCCTTGATCGGCGTCAGGCCGACGTTGGTGAGGCCGATCCCGACCTGCTCGCAGGTGCCGCCGGTCCCGAGCGCGAGCTGGGCCGCGACCGCCGCGGTGGCGAAATCGCCGACCTTGCGCTCGAGCTTGAGGTAGGCGCCGCCGCTGCGGGCCGGCGGGACCGGGATCCGGATCTCGACGAGGATCTCGTCGGGCCGGAGGGCCGTCGCGAAGGGGCCGGTGAAGAACGCCGCGATGGCGATGCGCCGCTCGCCCTTCGTCCCCACCGCGACGACCTCGGCGTTCAGCGCCAGCATCGTGGCCGGGTGGTCGTTGGCGGGATCGCCGTGGGCGAGGTTGCCGCCCAGCGTCGCGAGGTTGCGCACCAGCGGGTCGGCGATCACCGTGCAGGTGTCGTGGAGCAGGGGATAGCGAGTGCGGACGAGTTCCGACTCCTCGAGATCCGCCTCGCGGGTGAGCGCGCCGATCCGGAGGACGCCGTCGGCCTCCCGGATGCCGTCGAGCCCCTGGATCCCGTTGATGTCCACGACGTGGCGGGGACTGGCCAGGCGCAGCTTCATGAGCGGGATGAGGCTCTGCCCTCCGGAGAGGACCTTGGCGTCCTCGCCGAGCCGCGCCAGGAGCGCCGTCGCCTCGCCGATCGAGCCGGGGGTGTGGTACTCAAACGCGGCCGGAATCATGGTGGTGTTCCCCTTCTGGACCAATCTGGTTCGGGCAGTCTCGAGCGTGAGCCCGGCCTTCCGGAGCGCCAGCCGGAGCGACTCCTCGGAGATCGCGGCGACGTGGCCGGCCCGCACGAGGTGCGCGCGCAGCGTGGACAGCGTCCACGCCGGCCGGTCGATGCCGAGGGCCCGGGGGCGGGCCCTGGCGGCGGTCGCGAGATGTCGCAGGACGTCGGGGGTGAGCTTCCGCGGGCGGCCGGAGCGGGGCCGCGGCAAGAGTCCGGGGATGCCGGCGCGCTCGAAGCGGGTGAGCCAGCCGGCCACGGTCGGGCGCGAGAGCCCGAGGCGCCGCATGATCTCGGGGATCGATACGTGCCGGGCGGAGAGAAGGACCGCCTCGGCGCGGACGGCGAGCAGGCTCGGGGTCCGTTGCCGCAAGCGCTCGAGCTCGGCCTCTTCCGCCGCGCTGAGGGCCCGGACGAAGCGGGTCGGAGCGTCCGCCACTCATCGTCCCTCCCGCTTCGGCATGGCGCCGACCCCGGGATCATGGAAAGGGACTTTCTAGGTCAATCGCGGTACCGTCTAACGGCGCACCGTACGGGGCCGGCCCGGCCATGTCAAGCACGAGTTCCTGGGCTATCATCGCCGGCGTGATCCCGTCGGCGCACCGCGAGCGGGTCCCGATCCAGTTCAGCACCAACCAGTTCGACACCACCGGCGCCGCCGCCGGGATCCTCGTGCTCATGGTGTGCGTGATGCTGTTCAACGGGGTGCTGAACCGGCTGGAGCGCTACGTGCTGCGCTGGCGGCCGCGCGAGCGCGCGGCGGCGGCGCGGGAGCTGCAATGACGATCGTCCCGGCGACCCGGGCCGACGCCGCGGGGGTCATCGACCTCATCCGTCGCGTGTTCGTGGAGTACGGCTGGGTCTGGGACCAGGCCATCGAGGTCCCGGACCTGCTCCGCTGGAGCCCGCACTACGAGCCACCGCACGGCGCATTCTGGGTCGTCCGCGCGGCCGATCGCATCGTCGGCTCGGCGGGCGTCGACCGCGTGGACGCCGCCACGGCGGAACTGCACCGGCTCTACCTCGACCCGGGCGTGCGAGGGCGGGGGCTCGGGGACGGACTCGTCGACACGATTGTCGAGTGGTGCCGGCAGCACGGCATCCCGCGGCTCGTGCTGTGGTCGGACACGCGTTTCCAGCACGCGCACCGGCTCTATCTCCGCAAGGGCTTCCGGCAGGGGGGCGAGCGCGTGCTGCCCGACGACGTCAATCAGACGCGCGAGTACCACTTCGAGCGCGCGGTGTAGGTGGGGCGGCGCCTCGGCGACCACGCCCTGTCACTCCGTCCTTCCGTCGGCCCGCCGGCCTCGCCAGAACGCCCCGGGTGTCTGCACGGTCAGCTCCAGGGGGCCTCGGTAGCCCAGCAGATGCTCGTCGCTGGAGACGAGGACGGCGCCGGCCGCGTGGGCCAGTGCCGCGAACTTGCGATCGTCGGGGTCGGGGATGTCCGCGAACCGTTCCGGATGGGTCGCCGCGGCGAAGCGATCGGCGGGACGAAACAGCGCGGCGACGTCATGGGCCCGCAGCCGCGGGATCTGCTGCACGATGCGTTCGATCTCGCGGCGGGTGGCCTCGTTCCACACCATCTGCACCTGCCCCTGCCGCGCGGCTGCCACGAGCGCCGCCGACGCGCTCCGGGGATTGAAGCCGGCCGCGACGAGGACATTCGTGTCCAGCACCACCGCGGGGACGACACCCGGACAGGTTCCTTGCAAGGGTTGACCCTGGTGTCAGCCTAACCTCGATGAAGCCCTTCCGGTTCGGCGTGAACGTCCGGACTGCTGGATCGGCCGGCGACTGGCTGAGCCTGGCCCGCCGGGTCGAGGCTCTCGGGTACTCCACGCTCAACCTGCCCGATCACCTCACCACGCGGCCGGCGCCGATGCCGGCCCTCGCCTGCGCGGCCGCGGCGACGACACGGCTGCGCGTCGGCACCCTGGTCCTCAACAACGACTTCCGCCATCCCGTGCTGGTCGCACGCGAGGCCGCCACGCTCGACCTGCTGAGCGAGGGCCGCTTCGAGCTGGGGCTGGGCGCCGGGTACATGAAGGCCGAGTACGACGAGGCGGGCCTGCGCTTCGAGCCCGGTGGCGTGCGGGTGGAGCGCCTGGCCGAGGCGGTCGTCATCGTCGCGCGCTTGTTCGGGGGCGAGCCGGTCACGTTCGCCGGCCGCCACTACCGGGTGAGGAAGCACACGATCCACCCCCGCCCGGTGCAGCGCCCGCGTCCCCCGATCCTCGTCGGGGGCAACGGCCCGCGCCTGCTCACGCTGGCGGCGACCGAGGCCGACATCGTCGGCCTCTCGGGCATCACCTTCGCGCGGGGGGGCACCGTGCCGGAGCTGTCGGGATTCCGGGCCTCCGCGGTCGACGAGCGGGTCCAGCTCGTGCGCAAGGCCGCCGGCCCGCGCTTCGACACGCTCGAGCTGAACGCCCTGGTGCAGCGGGTGATCCTCACGGAGGACCGTCGTGGCGCCGCCGAGGAGCTGGCGCAGCGCTGGACGGCCGTCACCGCCGACGACATCCTCGCCAGCCCCTTCGCGCTGCTGGGCTCGCTGGACGAGATCGTCGCCCAGCTGCTCGCCAATCGCGTGCGGTGGGGGATCTCCTACTACGTCGTCTTCGATGACGTCGTGGACGTCTTCGCCCCGGTCGTCGAGCGGCTGACCGGGATCTGACGCGCTGACTGAGTGGGGGGGCCATGTCGGGGCCCCCAATCAAAGCGACGCGGATAATCGAGGCCCGGCACGGCTGTGCCGGGCCGGGCCGAGCGTTG
>DASWJN010000152.1:0-12484 GCA_036397135.1 Candidatus Methylomirabilota bacterium | reverse complement strand
GAAGCGGTCGGGGTCGGGGAACTGGGCGGGATCGCGGTTGGCGGCGCCGATGCCGAGCGTCACCAGGGTCCCGGGCGGCATCGTCACGCCACCGACCGTGGCCTCGGCCACGACCGCCCGGTTGCCGAGCTGGTTGGGGCTCTGGTAGCGCAGGCACTCCTCGACCGCGCTCGCCAGCAGGCCGGGCTCGGCGCGCAGCCGGGCGTGCTCGGCCGGGTGCTCGAGCAGCGAGACGACCGCGTTGGCGATCAGGTTGGTCGTCGTCTCGTGGCCGGCGTTCAGCAGGAAGATGCACTGGTGCAGCAGCTCGATCTCCGTCAGGCGATCCCCGGCATCCTCGGCCGCGAGGAGGGCGCTCAGGATCTCTCCCGGGTCGGTGCTCGGCCGGCGGCGGCGGTCGGCGATCAGCCGCCGCAGATAGGCCTTGAACTCCTCGACCGCCCGGTTGCCGGCCTCCAGGCGCTCGGCGCCCGGGGCCGGCTCCAGCGCGCCCAGGATGGCCAGCGACCAGCCGCGCAGCGGGCCGCGCTCGTCGCCCGGCACGCCGAGCATGTCGCCGATGAGCGCCACCGGCAGCGCCGCCGCGAAGTCCTCGACCACGTCGAAGCCGCCCCGGGCGGCGGCCCGGTCGAGCAGGGCGTCCACCAGGCGCTCCACGCGCGGCTCCAGCGCCGCCAGCGCCTTCGGCGTGAAGGCCGGGGCGAACAGCTTGCGGATGCGCGTGTGGTCGGGCGGGTCGCGGAACACGACGCTGGTCGTGTGGTGCTCGTAGAGCGGCGAGTCGCCGAACTTGGGCGCGAACTCCACGCGCTTGTCCGACGAGAAGCGGTGGTGGTCCTGGTAGACGGCCACCACGTCGTCGTAGCGCGTGAGGAAGTAGGAGCCGTCGGGCTCGTGGTGCACCGGGTCCCACCGGCGCAGCCGTGCGTAGTACGGGAACGGGTCCTCGTAGAACTCGTCGGGCAGCGCGCGCAGGTCGAAGGCGAGCGCGGCCGCCCGCTCCGAATTCACGCGCGCCCCTCGCCCTCCAGCGGCCGCAGCGTGTCGCGGGCGTCGGCCAGGCGCTCGCCCAGCGCCCGCACCTCGGCGAGCCGGTCGGCGCGGTAGGCGAAGCGCGGGGCGGTCGCGTACGGCGCCCACGCGGCCATGTAGTCGGGCCGGCTGAGCCCGAGCGCCCACTCCGACACCTGGGCGGGGTTGGCGAAGTCGGCCATCACGGCCACCTCGTTGTGCACGCCGCGGTTGGCGCCGTCCATGAACGCCTCCAGCGCCTTCGGCTTGGGCCCGTGCGGCAGCCCGACCGGGTGCAGCGTCACCAGGCCGGGGCCGGCCAGCCCGCCGGCGCTGAAGAACTCGCCGAAGTGGTAGCCGAGCGTCTCCAGGTAATCCAGGTTCCTGTGGAAGAAGGGCACCCACATGGCGTCCTTCTCGACGGAGCGCACGGTGAACACGCACAGATAGCAGCCCGGCAGCTTGAAGATCGTGTGGCCCGAGGGCGGCACGTGGGAGCGGTCGGCCACGAGCGGGCGCACGTCCTCGACCGCGAACTTGTAGGGCAGGTACTCGCCTCGCCAGCCGATCACGTCGAACGGATGGGTGGGGTGCACGCGGCGCGAGTACACCGCGTCGACCTTGGAGACGATCTCGAAGCGCCCGCTCTCGTTGCGGGTGTCGAGCGAGCGGGGGAAGCGGTAGTCGCTGCGGCTGTGGGGGATGAACTGGCCGGTGGTCGGCGCCTCCGACTTCTCCGGATCGCCGGCGAACGACTCGTACATCCAGTAGTACTGCGGGCCGGCGCCCAGCTCGAAGCGGTGAGTGACGCCCTTGGGGACGATCAGGAAGTCGCCTCTGCCGTACTCGATCGGCCCGAAGGTCGTCTCCAGCGTGCCCCGCCCCTCGTGGACGAAGAACACCATCGTGGCCGAGTGGTGCTCGAAGAAGTAGTCCATCGGGGCGCGCGGCGCGGTGACGTTCATCGCCGCCGTCGCGTTGGCCACGATGCGGGCCATGCCGCGGTACACGTCGCGGGCCGGCTCGGCCGGCGCCACCCCCAGCACGTGGTGCAGGCCGCCGATCGGCCGCAGTGGCGACTCCCATACCGGGGCCCAGCCGGGGAGATGGCGGCTCTGGTCCGGCAGCCAGTTGGTCGGCGGGTACAGGTGATAGGTGTGGCTCACCTTGCCGGCGAAGCCCCCGCGCCCGTGCTCCTGCTCGTAGACGTGCCGGAGCAGGGGGCCCGCGTGCGGGGCCCGCGGAACGATGCCGACCTCGGGAACGGCGCTGAAGTACTCGTATTTCTCCACGGCCGCGTCCTCCCGTCTGGATTGTACTGCCAGATCCGCGAGGCCCGAGGAGCGACCCGCAGGGCAGAGGGACCAGCGCATGGGGTGTAATCGCCCCACCGGCCGCCATGGCCGGGCGACAAGCTCCTGAATTCACAGGAGTGCGTCATTGGTATGAGCATTGCCTTCCCAGGCCACCCGAAAGGGGCGCGTGACCATGAGCCAGAGCCCGGTCGAAGCTCGGGCCAGCGAGGCAGTCGAGTCGGCCGAGGCAAGATTCTGCGCGCTGGTTGAGCACCTTCCCGCGATCCTGTGGACGGGGACCCTCGACAACCAGACCACGTACGTCAGTCCGCACGTCGAGCGCATCTTCGGCATCCCGGCCGACGAGTGGAAGCGCGACCCGGAGATGTGGAAGCGCCGGCTGCATCCCGAGGACCGGGAGCGCGTCCTGGCGGCGATGGCCGACAGCCGCGCGTCCGGCACCCCGTTTCGCGCCGAGTACCGGCTGGTCCGCGACGACGGCCGCGTCGTCTGGTTGCTCGACGAGGCGGTCGTCGTGCGGGACGGCGAGGGCCGCCCGCTGGCACTCCAGGGCGTGGCGCTGGACATCACCGCTCGCAAGGAGGCGGAGGCCGAGGCCAGCGAGCGGCCCTTTCACGCCGTCTTCGATACCACGCTCGACGCCATGATCGTGCTCGACGACACGGGCCGCTATGTGGCCGTGAACGCGGCGGCGGCCAACCTGATCGGGCTCCCCGCCGACGCCCTGCTGAAGCACCGCGCCGGCGATTTCGCCGCGCCGGGCACCGACGTCGAGGGCATCTGGGATGGGCTGCGCTCGGGCCGCCTGCGGACCGCCGAGTGGCGCCTCCTGCGGCCGGACGGCAGCCTCCGCGACGTGGAATCCTCGATCACCGCGAACGTCCTCCCCGGCCGCCACCTGACGTTGCTGCGCGACGTGACGGCGCGCAAGCGGGCCGGCGCCGAGCGGCGGGTGCGCTCCGCCGCCCTGGCGGCCGCCGCCAACGGCATCGTGATCACGGACGCCGAGGGACGGATCGAGTGGGTGAATCCGGAGTTCACGCGCATGACCGGCTACACCCTCGAAGAGCTTCGCGGCCAGACGCCGCGAATGCTCAAGTCGGGAGAGCACGACGACACGTTCTACGCGTGCCTGTGGTCGACCATCCGGGCCGGGCGCGTGTGGCGCGGCGAGATGGTGAACCGCCGCAAGGACGGCACGGTCTACTTCGAGGAGCAGAGCATCACGCCGGTCCGGGCGAACGGCGGACGGGCGGGCGCCATCAGCCACTTCGTGGCGGTCAAGCAGGACATCAGCGAGCGCAAGCGCGCGGAAGAGGCGCTCCGGCGCAGCGAGGAGTACCACCGCGCGCTCCTCGACAACGCCCTCGACCTCACCATCGTCCTCGACGCCGAGGGGGTGATCCGCTACGCGAGCCCCTCGGTCGAGCAGGTGCTCGGCGAGCGGCCCCTGGACCTCGTGGGCACCAACGCGCTGCCCCGGCTGCATCCCGACGACCTGCCGGGCGTCGACGCCCTGTTCTTCGGCGGCCAGCAAACCCCCGGCTTCACGGCCGCTGCCGAGTACCGCTTCCGCCATCGGGACGGCTCCTGGCGGCACCTCGAGGGCGTGGGGCGTAACCTGCTCGATCACCCGGCGGTGGCCGGCATCATCGTCAACGCCCGCGACGTCACCGAACGCAAGGAGGACGAGGCCACCCAGGAGCGCCTGCGCGCGCACCTGCGCCAGTCCGAGAAGCTGGCGGCCATGAGCGAGCTGCTGGCCGGGGTCGCCCACGAGCTGAACAACCCGCTCTCGGTCGTCATCGGCCATACCACCCTGCTCGCCCGCGCCGCCGATCCGGCCGTGACCGCCCGCGCCGAGAAGATCGGCCGGGCCGCCGAGCGGTGCGGGCGCATCGTCAAGAACTTCCTGGCGCTGGCCCGACAATATCCGCCCGAGCGGACGGCGGTGAGCCTCAACCAGATCGTCCGGGACGCCCTCGAGGTGGTCGCCTATCCGCTCCGGGTGGACGACGTCGAGGTCGTCACCGAGCTGGCCCCCGATCTGCCGGCGCTGGCGGCCGACGCCCACCAGCTCCAGCAGGTCCTGGTCAACCTCGTGACGAACGCGCACCAGGCAATGCGGAACGTGAGCGGCTCCCGGCGCCTTACGATCCGCACCGGTGCCAGTGCCGCCGCCGAGCCGGTGTGGCTGGAGGTCGGCGACACCGGCCTCGGCATCCCGCCCGACGTGGAGGCGCGGCTGTTCGAGCCGTTCTTCACCACCAAGCCCGTCGGCCAGGGCACCGGCCTGGGCTTGTCGATCTGCAAGGGCATCGTCGAGGGTCACGGCGGCCGCCTCGGCGTGGAGGCCGGGCCGGGCCGCGGGGCCACGTTCCGCGTCGAGCTGCCGCTCGGTGGTCCGGCGCCGGCGCCTCCCTCACCGGAGGACGAGGGGCCGATCGGGCCGCGGCGCCGGGTGCTCGTGGTGGACGACGAGATCGAGGTCACCCGCATCGTGTCCGAGCTGCTGCGACAGGACGGCCACGAGGTGGACACCTCCCTCAACGGCGTCGACGCGCTCGCCCGCATCCGGACCTGGTCCTACGACGCGGTGATCAGCGACATCAGGATGCCGCGACTCGATGGCCCCGGCCTGTACGCCGCGGTCCGGGAGATCGATCCGGCGCTGGCCGAGCGCTTCGTGTTCTTCACGGGAGACACGCTCGGCAGCGCGACCGCGCAGTTCCTGGAGCGCACGGGCGCCCCCAGCCTCCAGAAGCCGTTCGCGCTGCGCGACGTCCGCGCCGCCCTGGCGCAGGTGCCTCCGGCGGCGGCCGGCGCGTAGCCACGGTATCATTGGAGGCATGGCGCGCCGAGGCAAGGTCATCCCCTTCCCGGGCCGGGTTCCCGCTCCCGAGCCGCCCGCCGACGAGCACGACCTCGTCGAGCTGCGCCGCTGCGACCAGGCCGAGGCGGTGGTGGTGAAAAGCCTGCTCGAGAGCGAGGGCATCCCCACCCTGCTCCGCTCCCGCATCGCCCACTCGGTCCACCCCTTCACGGTGGGCGCCCAGGGCGAGGTCACCGTGCTGGTTCCCCGCAGCGAGATTCTCCGCAGCCGCCGGCTCCTGGCGGACTGACTGACGACTCGTCAGCCCGACCTCTGCAGCGAATGAATCTCGTGAAACGTGGTGACGCCGGGGGCGGGGCACGGGGGCCCTGCGCGCGCCACGTCGATGGCGAGCCGTCGTCGCCGTTGCCAGCGCAGGGCTCGGCGAGCGCGCGATCGGTGATTCGACTCACTCCGGGCCAGCCCCCTCCAGGGGGATGGGGGGCTCGCGCTCGCCGAGCCCGGAGCGAGCGTACGGCGACCGGCGAGCCATCCGTGGCGCGCGCAGGGCCCCCGTGCCCCGCCCCCGGCGTCACCGGATTCCACGAGAGTCACGAGCCGGATCCGAGTTCCGCGACGACGGCGTCGAGGGCGGCGGCCAGGCGCTCGAGGGCGGTGGGGTCGAGGGTCGCGCTGGTGTCGCGCGGCGTGTGATAGGTGTCGAAGGGCGGCGGCCGGCGGACGGCGCTGCGCAGCGCCGACCGCACCGGCCGGAAGACGAACTGGCGGAGCGCGTCCGCCTCGGCCGCCGGCACCGTGGTGAGCCCGTAGGCGGGCACGCCGGCCGCCGCGAACGCGCGATGGTCGCTGCCGAAGACGGGGATGCGCCCGATGACGTGGTACGACTCGTCGGCGCGCAGGCCGAGCCCCTCGAACGCGCCACGGACCGCCGTCAGGAACGGCGTGGCGGCCTCCGCGTCCCACACCGCGAGGCTGTCCCCCACGCCCGGCAGCTCGAGGCTCAGCACGCCGCGCACGTCGCTCACGCCGTGGGCGCGCACCCACAGGCGGCTGCCGAGGTAGCCCACCTCCTCGCAGGCCGGGAACAGCAGCCGCACGCGCCCGCGCGGCTCGCGCGCCGCCCAGCGCTCCAGCAGGCTCAGGAGGACCGCAACGGAGGCGGCATTGTCGTTGGCCCCGGGGCTGCCCGGCACCGCGTCGTGATGGGCGATCAGCACCAGCGCCCGATCGCCCCGGCCGACCTCCACGCAGAAGTTCTCGCCGCTCCCCTCGAACGTCGCGAAGCGCTCGCGCGCGAACGGCACGCCGCGCGCCCCCAGCCAGCGCGCCACCGCCGCCTCCCGCTCCGGATTGGTGCGCCCCTCCAGCAGGCGGGTCAGCCCGAGCGGGGTGACGGCCCCGCGCAGCGCGTCGTCGAGCGGCGCCGGCGGCGCCGGGGGCGGGGCGCCCCGGTTGAGCCAGCGACCGACGCCGCGGCTCAGGCGAGCCCGCGCGTAGAAGCCGACGTCGCGCCAGTCCACCGTGCTCAGTCCACCCCGAAGAGCCGTCGCGCGTTGGCGCTGAGCCGGGGGCCGAGCGTGGCGAGCGGCTCGCCGCGCAGCTCGGCGACCCGGGCGGCCGTGAGCGCCAGATAGGCCGGCTCGTTGCGCCGGCCGCGGTGACCTTGCGGGGGCAGGAACGGGCAATCGGTCTCGACCACCAGGCGGTCGGCGGGGACGAAGCGCGCGACCTCGGGGAGCGCGCGCGCGTTGGGATACGTCACCGGCCCTGCCAGCGAGATCGTCAGGCCGAGGTCCAGGCACCGCCGGGCGATCGCGACGTCGCCCGAGAAGCAGTGCATGATGCCGCCGACCTCGCCCACCCGCGCGTCCTCCAGGATGGCCAGCGTCTCGTCGTGAGCGTCGCGGCAGTGCACGAGCGCCGGCTTGCCCAGCCGGCGGGCCAGGTCGAGCAGGCGGCGGAACGTCCGCGCCTGCACGTCGGGCGGCGAGAGGTTGCGGAAGAAGTCCAGGCCGATCTCGCCGACCGCGACGACGCGGGGCGCGCCGGCCAGCCGCTCGATCTCCGCGAAGGCATCCTCGCCGGCCGCCGCCGCGTCGTGGGGATGGATGCCGGCCGCCGCCCACACGCCGTCCTCGCGCCCGGCCAGCGCGACCGCCGCCGCCGTCGTCTCGACGTCGGTCCCGATCGTCACGACGCGCCGCACGCCCGCCGCCCGCGCGCGCTCGAGCACCGCCGGCAGATCCTCGGCGAACTCCGGGAAGTGCAGGTGCGCGTGGGTGTCGAACAGCTCGGGCGCGCTCACGGCACCACCCGGAAGGGCAGCCGGCCGATGAGCTGGCCGGAGGCGGTCGCGACGTCCACGCTCCAGCGGCCGACCGCATCGGCGGGAAACGCGCTCTTGCGCGAGACCGTCCGGAAGCCCTCGCGCCGCCCGCCCTCCACCGGGGTGAGCCGCACGACGTCGACGACGCGGCCCTCATGGCGCCAGAGGTGCTCCACCCGCTGGCGCAGGCCGGCCGGCGCGTAGACCGCGGTGTAGGCGACCAGGCCGCGCTGATGCAGCTGGGGGGCGGGGATGGCGCCCGCGGCCGGCTCCAGCGACTCCAGCGTCGCCACCGCCCAGCCCAGCTCGGCCCGGGCCAGGAACAGCGGGGCCGGCGGGATCGCGGCGCACCAGTAGCCGGCGAAGGCGCCGACCGTCAGCCCGGCCAGCGTGGTGCCGGCCAGCGCCGTCGACCACCGCCATCCGCGCGCCCGGCGCACCGCCGGCGTCAGGGCGACCACCGCGAGGCCGGCGGCGGCGAGCAGCGCAACGAACGGAGGCACGCCCACCAGCGGCAGCGCCAGGTTGAGCGCGCCGAACGTCGACACCACGAAGAAGACGTAGCCGAACCACGGCCACGGCCGCACCAGCGCCCGGTACCAGGGATCGAACGTCGCCAGCAGCGCCAGCAGCACCAGCAGGGCGAGGAAGCCGGCGTTCACCGAGGTCAGCGTCGTGGCCCCCCAGTAGGCCGGCAGCAGGAACAGCAGCAGGCCGTGGTAGAGCGTCTGGATCGTGTACTCGGTCGCCGTGAGCACCAGACGGTGCCGGCGCTTGTCGGACGCCTCGAGCGTGCCCCGGACCTGCACGAGCACGGCCACCAGCAGCCACAGGAGCAGCAGGTAGCCGACGATCCACCCGACGTGCGGCAGGCCTCTGCGGAAGACGAAGAGCGTGAGCAGGCCGCCGACGAGCGAGGCGATCGAGATCCCCCACCGCCGCAGCCAGGTCGCGAGCGACCTCACCCCGGCGGGCCGAGTCGCTCGGCGATGCGGCGCGCCACCGCGTCGTCGCGCAGGGCGCGCACGCATTCCAGCACGTCGCCGGCGGCGGCCTGGGTGCGCAGGTGGGCGCCCACCAGCTCCAGCGCGTCCGCCCGGACGGCGCCGTCGAGCGCGCAGATCTCGCGCAGCACCCGGGCGATCGAGGCGTCGTGCTCGGCCGCCTGGATGATCGCCTCGACGTAGTCCTGGCCGATCACCGGACCCTGGCCCCGGCGGGCAGGTCCCGGTCGAGCGTCAGCACGGCGAGCGCGCCGTCGCCCTCGGTGGAGCCCGCCAGCACCATGCCCTGTGAGGGGATGCCCATCAGCGTGGCCGGCTGGAGGTTCGCCACCACGACGACCTTCTTGCCCACGAGATCGGCCGGCGCGTAGTGCCCGGCGATGCCCGCCACCACCGTGCGCTGCTCGCTGCCGAGCGAGACGGTCAGCTTCAGCAGCTTCCTGGACTTCGGCACCGGCTCGGCGGCGAGGACCTCGGCCACCCGCAGCTCGACCTTGCCGAAGTCGGCGATGCTGAGCGTCCCGGCCGCGGCCGCCGGCGCCGCGGCGGCCGGCTCGGCCACGGTCGGCTTCCGGTCCTCGACCCGCGGGAAGAGGCCGGAGAGCTTCTGCACCGGCGGCAGCCGATCGAGGCGTCCGACCGTCGCGTCGGCCAGCCGGGGCGGGGCGGTCATGCCGAGCGCCGCGCGGATCTTGCCCGCGGCGCCGGGCACGAACGGCTCGAGCACGATCCCGAGATAGCCGAGCGCGTCGGCCAGCGTCACCAGCACCCGGTCGAGCCGGGGGCGCTCGGCCGGCTTCCTGGCCAGCGACCACGGCTGCGTCGTGTCGACGTAGCGGTTGACGGCGCCGATGAACTCCCAGATCGCGGCCAGCGCCCGCTGGAACGCGAACTCGGCCATCGTCTCGTCCAGCAGCCGCCGCGCCTCGGCGGCCGCCGCCCGCACCGTCTCCTCGTCGGCGGTGACCGGTCCCGGCGTGCCCGCCTCGCGCGCGTAGTTGGCGATCAGCGTCGTCGCGCGCGCGACCAGGTTGCCGAGGTCGTTGGCGAGGTCGGCGTTCAGCCGCGTCACGAACGCCGCCTCCGAGAAGTCGGCGTCGAGGCCGAACGTCATCTCCCGCAGCACGAAGTAGCGGTAGGCGTCGGTGCCGTACTTCTCGGCCGGCGCCGTCGCCGGGAAGACGTTGCCCAGGGACTTCGACATCTTCTGCCCCTCGATCGTCCAGTAGCCGTGGACGTTGAGGTGCTGGTAGAGGTCGAGGCCGGCCGCCTTCAGCATGCACGGCCAGTAGATCGCGTGCGGCTTGAGGATGTCCTTGGCGATCAGGTGGTGGGCGTGCGGCCAGAACCGCTCGAAGCGCGGATCGCCCGGCCCGCCCAGCGCCGACACGTAGTTGAGCAGCGCGTCGAACCAGACGTAGGTGACGAACCGGTCGTCGAACGGCAGCGGGATGCCCCACTCCAGGCGCGTGCGCGGCCGGCTGATGGAGAGGTCGAGCAGCGGATCACGCAGGAAGCCCAGCACCTCGTTACGGTACCGCTCGGGCCGGACGAGGTCGGGCCGGCCCTGGATCGTCTCGATCAGCCACCCCTGGTACTTCGACATCTTGAAGAAGTAGTTCTCCTCCTCGATCCAGGTGAGGGCCGTGAGGTGATCGGGACACTTGCCGTCGACGATCTCCTTGTCGGTGTAGAACCGCTCGCAGCCGAAGCAGTAGTGGCCGCCGTACTTGCCGAGGTAGATCTCGCCGGCGTCCCACAGCTTCTGGAGGATCGCCTGCACGACCTTCCGGTGCCGGTCCTCGGTCGTGCGGATGTAGTCGTCGTAGCCCAGCCCGAGGGCGTCCCAGGCGCGGCGGAACTGGGCCGAGTTCTGATCGGCCATCGCCTGCGCGCTGATCCCGGCCTTCGCTGCCGCCTGGGCGATCTTGTCGCCGTGCTCGTCGGTGCCGGTGAGGAAGTACGTCTGGTCGCCGGCCAGCCGGCGGTAGCGGGTCATGGCGTCGGCGAGAATCGTCGTGTACGCGTGGCCGAGATGCGGCGCGTCGTTGACGTAGTAAATGGGCGTGGTGAGATAAAAGGTCCCGCTCACGGCCTCACTCTAGCATGGCGGAGATGGACCGGATGGGGCGGGACCGGTTCGCCGACGCCTTGCGACGCGGACGGCCCGTCCCTATGATGCGCGCACCGTGGATGCCGGGACTGCTCCCCTGCCGATCCGCGCCGGATACGACCGCTGGGCGCTCGTCTACGATCATGACGCCAATCCGCTGCCGGCCCTCGAGGAGCCGCTCGTGCGCCGGGCGATCGGGGACGTCCGCGGACGGGCCGTGCTGGATCTCGGGTGCGGCACCGGCCGCCACGCCTTGTGGCTGGCCGCCGCCGGAGCCACCGTCACCGCGGTCGATTTCTCCGCGGGCATGCTGGCCGAGGCGCACCGCAAGCCGGATGCCGCGGCCGTCCGGTTCCTCGCGCATGACCTCCACGAGCCGCTCCCGTTCCCGGACGAAGCGTTCGACCTGGTCGTCAGCGGTCTGGTCCTGGAGCACCTGCGCGATCTGACGCGGTTCTTCGGCGAGGCTCACCGGGTCTTGAGGCCCGAAGGCCGCGCCGTGATGTCCGCCATGCACCCTGCCATGTTCCTGCGGGGCAGCCAGGCGCGGTTCACCGATCCGGACTCGGGCCAGGTCGTGCAGCCGGGCAGCTTCCCCCACCAGCTCGGCACCTTCGTCATGGCGGCGCTGGGCGCCGGGTTTCGCCTGGAGGGCGTCGACGAGTGCGCGCCCGACGCGCAGTTCGCCGTCCGCTATCCCCGCGTGGAGAAGTACGTCGGCTGGCCGATGCTCCTGGTGCTGCGCATGCAGGCGACCGAGCACGGGTGAGGCGTGGAAATTCCCGAGCGCATCGAGCCGTTCTGGTCGGCGTTCCTGACGACCACCGGACGGCCGCGCGCCACCCCGCTCTACGAAGTCTTCCACTTCGGGGACAGCGAAGCGCTGGCCACCTCGCTCGCCGATCTCGTCCGGCGGGGCGAGAAGACCGCGACGGCGTCACTGCTCTGGGAATGCGAGGCTGAAGGCACGCGCCCACCGCAGGCGGGTGACCTCAGCGTCGTGCCCAACGAGATCCTGGGCCAGTTCGGCAACCGCATCCAGCACGCCCTGCGCGCCTACACGCCGCGCGACCAGAAGGCGGTGCGGACTGCAGCCGAGACCTTCATGGCCAACCCGCGGCTCGACGTGGCCGCGGTGATCTCCCAGCTGGCGATCGGCGAGGCGCTGGTGTCCACGCTGCAGGACACGGGCGTGCCGATGCCGGTGGAGCGCGCGCTCGTCTGTCCGCCGCGCTGCCGGATGGGCGCGATCACACCGGACGAGCGTGCCGCGGTGCGAGGGCGCAGCCCCATCGGCGCCAAATACGACACCGCCGTCAATCGCGAGTCGGCCTACGAGATTCTGAGCCGCCGCGCGGCGCCGGCGGAGCCGGGGGGAGGGCTAGGCGATCTGCTGTGGGGGACCAAGCGCCGCCAGGGGATGGTGGAGGCGATGGCCAAGCAAGCCGCGCGTACCGTCGGCAGCCAGATCGGCCGGCAGATCCTCCGTGGCGCGCTGGGTGGAATCCTCGGCGGCTCGCGCCGGCGTTAGGGCGCGCGTCGCGGGCCGTTCACGACGGCTCGAGCTGGGACTCGATGTGGGCGCGCCCCTCCCACGTCACCTGGTCGAGCGGCACTTCCGCCTCGCTGCCGTCGGGAAAGGCCACCACCACCGACTGGGCGAGCACGCGGATCGAGCGCACCTTGCCCGTCATGCAGCCTCCGCCCCCGCACGAGGCCTGGCAGGGCGTGTTCACGCGGGGCAGGCGGCTGCGCAGCTCCTGGTAGGTCGAGAACTCGTAGAGCAGGCAGCACTTCAGCCGGCCGCAGTTGCCGAGCAGGCGGCTGTCGGTGAGCGGCATGTCCTGCGTCTTGGCCATCTTCACCGAGATCGGCTCGAAC
>DASWJN010000151.1:0-25426 GCA_036397135.1 Candidatus Methylomirabilota bacterium | reverse complement strand
CTGCGTCTCGAGGTTTCTCTCCCCTCGTTAAAAAGAGAGAAACGGTATAGCTGCCAATAACCAGCTAGCTCTGGCGGCTTAACACCCGCCGGCGTCCGCCGGGCCGAGCCATCAGGACCCGGGAACGGGCGTCATATTCTGGTGGCTGGCCCCGAACCTGGCCTCAGGGAAGGGGCGAGAACTTTGAGGCTGGTCCCGCGGACCTCCTGCCGGCTGGAGATCCGAAGGACGAGAAAGTCGTAAGATAAACCGGCTATCGACGTAGACGCCTGCGGCTGAGGGTTTCCGGACGTGGGTTCAATTCCCACCGCCTCCACCAACTCAATGAATTCGAACCGCCCTCCGGGTCCTGGATCAGCTCCAGGACCTGCAGGGCGGTCGCGCGCCGCTACTCCCCGCGGTCGTCCCGGTCGCTGCCGCGCTGCTTCACCAGCTTGTTGTAGAGGCCCATGATCAAGATCGTCGGTGCCCACTGGCCGATGAAGTTCGCGGCGTCACGCCGACCCGCGGCCATGAATGCCAGCGAAAGGGCCATCGAGCCCACCGCGAGCCCCAGGAAGGCGACGGAGGGGATGGCCGCCGTCCCGGACTCGATCGTCTTCGTCACGGTGTCCTCGCGCTGCCCGCGCTGCCCGCTCTGCCCGACCCCTCGAACTGGATCTCCCGTTGCCATGGTTCCTCTCCCGTCTCTCGGCGCGCCGGTTACCCACCGCGCCGCTTGGAGCGGCCTTTGCCCGATTTCCCCGCCTGGGACCCTCCGCCGGCCTCGCGAGCCTCGGCCCGCTCCTCCTCACTGACGACGTAACCCTCACGGTCGACCGGGCTGTTCTCGGCGAAGGTGAACTCGTCCGCCGCCCCTTCGCCGCCCTCGGCCGTCCGTCCTTGGCCGGCGGCGATCCACAGCCGGACCTTGCGCAGGTGGTCGCGCTCGTGCCCGATCGCCTCGAGACAGCCCTCCGTGAGCGCCTCCTGCCCGGCCTGCCGTGCGAGCTGGGCCAGGGCCGTCCAGCACTCGTTGTCCGCGAGTTCGGCGACGACGATGGCCTCGAGCGATTGCAGCAGGTTGGTCCGCGGATCCGTCAGCACCTGGGGCAGTCCCGCCGCCACGCTGGCCGCGAGGTTGGCGGAGGGCGTCACCGTGGTCGGGTCGCCGCCGAGGTCCTTGATCGTGCGCTCGAGCATGTCTGCGTGCTCGTACTCCTCGTGAAGAATATGGAGCACGTCGTCGGCGCGGGGGCCGCCGGGGAACGCTCCGTATGCCCGGTGCTTGGACAGCAGCGCCTCGTACAGGCGCGCACCCGTGCGTTCGAAAGCCAGTCGCTCGCCCAGCTTGTCGAGCAGGAGCGCGCTCGGAGGGGGCGCCTCGCCGAACGACTCGCCTTCGCGGGCGTACGCGATTCGCACGTCGGCGATGGCCAGGGCGCTGCCCGGCGACGACGGGGGGAACTGCCGGGTGGCCGCGATCATCGCCTCGGCGAGGCCGCCGGCCGCTGTGATTCCCGTCCGGTTGCTGCCCTGCTGCGGTGACTGGTTCATCAGGCGGCCCTCCTCTCCGCCTCCGGCGGCAGGCTGCGTACCCGCGTCGCCGGATCGGTCAATTCCGTGCCCGGTCGCCAGGTGTAGCCGGCTGCGACCGTCTCCGAGGGCGAGCCCTCGGAGTTCATGTGATCCCGGTAGGTCCGGGTGGCCTCGGACTCCTGCTCGCGATCCACGAACTCGGCCCCAACCGCGCTCAGGGTGAGCTCGCGCCGCAGAACCTCGCGCACGAAATCGCGATGGCTCGCGTAGCGGATGGGCTCGGGCAGGCGCTCGGGGAGGATCTCGGCAGCGTCACGGCCTTCCGTCTCTTCGAAGAGGCGGGCGACGACGCGCACGTGGCCCAGCTCGTAATCCAGGAAACGCTCCCAGACCGCCCGGATGCGGGGGTTCTCCTCGGACTCCACGCAGCTCCAGTAGTTGTAGACTTCCCCCGCCTCGTGCAGCAGCCATTTCTCCAGCCAGGTCTCGCCGGGGTCGATGATGGATTCGTACTGCGTGACGTGCTGCTCCTCGATGGAGGCGATCTCGGCGTAGAGCTGGCGGGCCACCGGGTCGGCGAAGAGAGGGCCGATGGTCATGTAGTAGTCGTGAGTCTGGTGTTCGCCCGCCATGATCGTCAACGCATGGAGCTTGGTCAGCGGGGCGGCCCGGCGCCGGTCGTAGGGCTTGCGGAGATCATCCAGAGGATGCCGGTGCTCGACCACCGTGGGCCGGCCGGGAACGATGTCCGAGTAGCTCTGCACCAGCGTGCTGGCATCTTTGCCCATGAGCCGGTCCATGAGCGCCGAGTACCGGTAGAGGTGGTCGAAGTCCTCGAGCAGCCCGAAGCGAAAGACCTGCGCCAGGTACGGATCGGGTTCCTTCTCCGCCACGCTGGCGGTCACCTCGATGGCGACCTGCTCGAACCCGATCGTCGTCTCCAGGGGGTCCTGGTCGGCGGGGTTGAGCCAGTTCACCATGGTCTGCTGATGCTGCTCCACCCGTCGCACCTGAGCCAGGGCGGCCTGCCACGGGCCATTCATGCGGGCGCAGGCGTGAGAGAAGCGGAGCGCCTCGGACTCGATGCCGTTCATGAGGATGACCCGGACCCTGGTGAACGCGTCGTCTCTGAGCTTGCTGTACGGGGCCTGGACCAGATCGCGCCAGGTGAAGCGCTGCTGCTCCAGGGGCGTGCCGGTGTCTCGCAAGAGGTTGATCGCCAAGGGCCGTCTCCTTTCTTTCTCGTCCGTGGAACACGCTACGGTCTCGGCACGACCAGCTGCTGCTCGGCCTGCCGGGCGCCCCAGACAGCGCCACCGACGGCGGCCGCGAGCGAGATGATCATCACCCCGAGGGCGGTCCACGCCGTTCTGGAGGCATAGGGCTGCGCCTGCTGGGCAACGCTCGCCGCGCGCTCCGTCGCTCGGGCGGTGAGCTGCTGGATGCCGTTGCGAGCCTCCGCGGCGGCCTGCTCGGGATTGTTTCGCGCGGCCTCGACTCGGGCGCGGATGTCGGCCAGCGCGCCCCGCGCCTCCTCCTGAGACATTCCGGTCGCCCCGGCGACCACCCCGGCGGTCTTGGGGTCGTTCAGCCGCGCCAGGATCTGGTCGACGTCGCCGCTGGTCAGGTCGGTCAGGCCGCCGGCGGCGCCGCTCACCGCGGAGCCCGCCCCCCGCACGACGCCCAGCACGCCGGTCATGCCGAGGCTGATGCCGGTCCCGGCCAGATAGAGGATGCCGAGCATCGTCAGCACCCAGACGAGCGCTCCGTGCGTCATGGCGACGGTCCGGTCGACCACCATCGAGACGCGCGAGGCGATCATGCCGCTGACAAACAGGGCGATGAGGAGGCTCAGCCCGGCCCAGATGCCGGCGCCGATGCCGAACGCTCTGACGTCACTGCCCTGACCGGGACCGATATCGGCCGCGCTGATACCGACGGCAAGACCGAAGGTCGACAAGAGCATCAGCACCCCGAGGCCGATGAGGAACCCACTCCACACGCCGGCCCACGAGATGACGGCGGTTTCGAGCGGCGCCACGTGCGCGCGTTCGGCGACCCGAAGACGTTCCTGCGGGACTGCCATGATCTCTCCCTCTACGTAGATTTCGAACGAGACGTGGGTGCAAGCACACGGCCGTAGAGTGAAGAGCGCGGTGGCATCGTCGTTGCGTGTCGTTGCTCGTTGACCGGGATCGGACGATCGACCGCTCACACGCCTCCGGGTGTAGGAAGTGCCTCGATGGAAAATCAACGGCCCAGCCGCCAGCCACGTCAGGTCTTGCCGATCGTCGCCGAGCGCCTGCGAGTGGATCGACGTCGGGTGACGGTCGGGACGGTGCGGATCAGGAAGAAGACGAGATATCGAGACGTGGTCGTCGACGAACCCGGCGCACACGAGGACGTGCGGGTCCGCCGTGTGCCGGCCGGTCGATTCGTCGACGGGCCGGGGCCGGACCGGTACGTCAACGGACGCCTCATCGTGTCGATCCTGGAGGAAGTGCCGGTCATCGTCCGGCGACTACGCGTGGTCGAGGAGCTGCATATCGAGCGACGCCGGCAGGTGGTGAGACGGCGACAGCGCGTGACGGTGCGTCGCGAAGAGCCGATCATCGAGCGGGAGCGTGCGCCGCGCGCGCCGCTCCCGGAACAGAATCCCCGCGAGTCCCGCCGGCCGAGCCGGCGGGACGGAGGTAGTAATGCGTAAGACCGTTGTAGGAACGTTCGACTCGGGAGAAGAGGCCGAGCAGGTGGCCGTGCTGCTGATCGAGCACGGGTTCGACCGGAGCGACATCGCCGTTCGGGCGACGGGGGCGACGACCGGAACCACCACGTCGCCGCCCGAGAGCACGAGCTGGTGGGACTGGCTGTTCGGCGAGAGCGAGGATCGCAGCTATTACAGCGAACGCATGAACCGTGGCGGCGCCATCCTCGCGGTGACGACCGACGAGGAGGGCGCCGAACGTGCGCGGCGTCTCATGGAGGCCGAAGGCGGCGACGTGGAGCCGAGCGAGCAGTCGGATGCGGCGCCCACCCGGACGGCCCGCCAGGCCTCCGCACCGCGAGCGACGGCCGCCGGTCAACCGGGCCCGGAGGAGGTGCTCCCCGTCGTCGAGGAGCGCCTGCGGACCGGGAAGCGGCCGGTGGCTTCCGGCGCGGTGCGCGTCTACAGCCGGGTCACCGAGCGCCCGGTGGAGGAGTGGGTGCCGCTGCGCGAAGAGCACGTCCGGGTGGAGCGGCGCCCCGCCGATCGTCCGATCGGCGACCCGGCGGCGGCGTTCCGCGAGGATGTCATCGAGGTCGAGGAGACCGCCGAGGAGGTCGTCGTGGCCAAGGAGGCGCCCCTCAGGGCGAGGATGCCGACTTCCGCCGGCACTGGACGGAGACGGGCCGGACGAGGGGCCTGTCATACGAGCAATCCGGCCCAGCCTACGGGTTCGGCCATGAGCTCGCCGGCGATGGCCGCGACGACGGTCGCGACTGGTCGGCGATCGAGCCGGAGGCGCGCCGGCGCTGGGAGGAGCGGAGCCCGGGACCTGGGAACAGGTCGTGGACTCCATCCGGTACGCGTGGGAGCGGGTGCGCGGCGGTCGTCGCCGGGCCGCGTAGCCGCGGCATTGCCGGTCCCGCCCTGGTTCTCCTCGACCTACCGGCGCCGGCCCAGCTCGCGGTCCAGGTTGTAGGCCGCGCTGATCAGCGCCAGGTGGGTGAACGCCTGCGGGAAATTCCCCAGCCCCTCACCGGTGGGGCCGGTCTCCTCGGCATAGAGCCCCAGGTGATTGGCGTATCCCAGCATCTGCTCGAACATGAGCCGCGCCTGGTCCAGGCGCGCGCGGTCGTGCCGGCCGGCGCGCGCCATGGCTTCCACGAGCCAGAAGGTGCAGATGTTGAAGGTGCCTTCCTCGCCGGCGAGGCCGTCGGCCGCCTCGGTCACGTTGTAGCGATAGACGAGGCTGTTGGAGACGAGGCCCCCGCGCTCGGGGGGCTGGAGGGTCGCCTCCAGGGTCTTGAGCATGCGCCCGTCGGAGGGCGACAGGAAGAAGACCAGGGGCATCATCAGATTGGCGGCATCCAGGCACTCGCTGCCGTAGTGCTGCACGAAGGCCTGGCGCCGGGTGCTCCACCCCTTGCGCATGATCTCCTCGTAGATCGCGTCGCGGACCGTCGCCCACCGCGCCCGGTCGGCCGGGAACGAGCGCTTGTCGGCCAGGCGCAGCGCCCGGTCGACCGCCACCCAGCACATGAGCTTGGAGTAGACGAAGTGCTGGCGGCCGCCCCGGACCTCCCACACGCCCTCGTCCTGGCGCTCCCAGTTGTCGCACACCCAGTTGGTGAGCCGGCGCAGGTGCACCCAGAAGTCGTACGAGATGGGACTGCGGTACTTGTTGTAGAGGTAGACGGCGTCCATCAGCTC
The DNA here is from genome assembly GCA_036397135.1 of Candidatus Methylomirabilota bacterium. Lineage (GTDB taxonomy): Bacteria > Methylomirabilota > Methylomirabilia > Rokubacteriales > CSP1-6 > AR5. Next base: position 19,494 of record DASWJN010000151.1, on the reverse strand, counting down.
GCCGTAGATGTCGAGCTGGAGCTGGTTGTAGGCGCCGTTGCCGATGCGCACGGGCCGGGAGCCGCGGTACCCCTCGAGGTGGTCGAGCGTCTCCTCGGTGAGCGTGTGGCGCCCGTCGATGCCGTACATGATGTTCAGCGAGCCGTCGGGCCCCAGCTCGCCGCAGCGGGCCTCGATCCACTCCATGAAGCGCGCCGCCTCGTCGGTGAAGCCGAGGCGGAGCAGCCCGTAGATGGTGAACGCGGCGTCGCGGATCCAGGTATAGCGGTAGTCCCAGTTCCGCTGGCCCCCCACGCCTTCGGGCAGGCTGCAGGTCGCGGCGGCCACGATGGCGCCGGTCGGCTCGTACGTGAGGAGCTTCAGGGCCAGGGCCGAGCGGTGCACCATCTCGCGCCAGCGCCCGGTGTAGGTGCACTTGGCGAGCCAGTGCCGCCAGTACTCCACCGTCGCCTGGAAGAGCGATCCCGATTCGGGCTCGGACGGGCTGAACCCGGCGCCGGCGCCGTCCGGCACCTGCTGGAGCACGAACGTGATGCTCTCGGTCTCGTTGAGGCTGAAGTCCGCGCTCACCCCGGTGCCGTCGAGCTTCAACGGCAAGCGGGTGGCGAGGCCGAGACTGAGGCTGGCCGAGCGGAACACGGCGCCGCCGGGCGTCAGGTCCGTCCGGTGGGGGTCGCGCGCGTAGTTGAAGGCGGGGTGGCACTCCATCCGCAAGGCGATGTGGCCCTTGACCGCGGTCACCTGACGCACGACGCGGTGCAGGCCGTCCGCGCCGGGCGCCTGGCCGACCGGCATGTAGTCGGTGACCTGCGCCACGCCGGCCGGCGAGAGGAAGCGCGTGATGAGGACGTTGGTGTCCGGCCAGTAGAGCTGCTTGGGCCGCGCCTCTCCGTCCACCGGCGCGATCCGGAAGTGGCCGCCCCGGCCGGCGTCGAGGATCGCGGCGAACACGCTCGGGGAGTCGAAGCGCGGGAAGCAGAGCCAGTCGATCGACCCGTTCATGCCGACCAGGGCCACCGTGTGGAGGTCGCCGATGATGCCGTAGTTCTCGATGGGCTGATACGCCATGTCCGGCGTACCTCCGCTGACCGCGGGTCTACTTCTTCCCCTGGCTGATGAGCCCCTGCAGCCGGGAGCTCTTCGCCTGCTCGCGGCGCAGGTCACCCTCCGCCTCCTCGCGTTGCGCCTTTTCGGTCTTGAGCTCGGCCTCCAGCCGGTCGCGCTGGACGCGCAGCTCGTCCAGCTGCTGTCCCATCCGGTCGGTGTTGGTCTGCGCGCCGCGCAGGTCCGCCTGCAGGCGGCTGGTGGGGAGCCCCCACCAGAGGAATCCCACCAGGACACCGACCAGGATGGCGGCAATCGCGGTCACGACGGCGAGTCGACTCATGGTCTCCCTCCTGCGATCGGGGATTCGAGCTGCCGGGTGTGAGTCGCTTATATCACCGACGGCGGCCGCCCGGCCATGTGAACCCTGGCCGCCGGCGGGCCGTTTGCCATCGCCCGGCGGGCCTCGCTCGCCCGTAGTAAAATGGGCGGGCCCATGAGGCTGCTACAGGTGTGCACGCTGCTGTTGCTCCTCCCCGTCGGTGCGGATCTGTCCGATCCCGGCACGCCGGGCGTGTTCTCTCTCGAGCGCGAGGAGCTCTTCCAGCAGGCCGTCACGCGCCTGAACGACTGCACCGGCGGTCACGAGCACACCGGTCCGGCACGGCTCGCGGTGGCGTTCCCGCACCACACCGCCCCCGAGGAGCGCATCATGGACACGGATCCGGCGGGGACCCCGACCCGAGTGACGCCCGCACGGCACGGCGGGAGCGTGCGATCGGCTCGGCGGGAGCTGCAGGCGGCGCCGGCGACCATATCCGATCTCGAAGAGCGATAGCGTCCCTTCCCGAGGATCCCGGTCGGCCCGGCACGTCGTCGGACGTCCGTTCTGCGGGGGCGCAGAGGACACGGAGGGGTCGCAGGTGCAAGGAACGGTCTGGAGGGGGCGATCGAGGGTACGGGCCGAGAGCGAGGGGCCGGGCCGGGGCGCCACCGCCTCGCGGGCGCGGCGACCTCTGGGCGCCGCGTTGCTGGCCTTGCTCGGGCTCGGCGTCGGGTTCGGGCCCCCGGCGACGGCGGCCGCGCCGGCGCCGATCGTCTACGTCGTGCCGATCGACGGCATCATCGACCTCGGCCTGGCCCCGTTCGTCGAGCGCGTTCTGAAGGAGGCCGCCGCGGCGAAGGCCGCGGCCGTCGTCCTCGACGTCAACACGTTCGGGGGGCGCGTGGACGCCGCCGTCATCATCCGCGACGCGTTGCTGAACAGCCCGTTGCACACGGTCGCCTTCGTGAACAAGCGGGCGATCTCGGCCGGGGCGCTCATCAGCCTGGCCGCCCGCACCATCGCCATGGGCGACGGCGCCACCATCGGGGCCGCGACCCCGGTGCAGATGGGCCAGGGCGGCGACACGCAGGCCACGAGCGAGAAGAGCGTGTCCTACGTGCGCAAGGAGTTCCGGGCGACGGCCGAGGCGCGGGGGCGCCCGCCGGTGGTGGCCGAGGCGATGGTCGATGCCGACGTCGAGATCCCGGATCTGGTCGCCAAGGGCAAGCTGCTGACCCTGACGATGACGGAAGCGCTCCAGCACAAGATCGCCGACTTCCGTGCCGACACGCTGGAGGAGGTCCTGCGCCGCCTCGACCTGGCCGGCGCCGAGATCCGCCGGCCGGCCCCGAACTGGGCCGAGCGCATCGTGCGCGTCCTCACCCATCCGGTGCTCAGCTCGGTGCTGATGACGATCGGCATCATCGGGATCATCGTCGAGCTCCGGACCCCGGGTTTCGGAGTGCCGGGGGCGGTCGGCGTCGCCAGCCTGGCGGCGTTCTTCTGGGGGCACTGGCTGGTCCGGCTGGCCGGCTGGGAGGAACTGCTGCTCGTCGCGCTCGGCGTGGTGCTGCTGGCGCTTGAGTTCTTCGTGCTTCCGGGCTTCGGCGTGGCGGGGATCCTGGGGGCGGTGGCGCTGCTGGCCGGGCTCGGGCTCAGCCTCGTGGGCGCCGGCGCCACCCGGGAAGTGTTGCTGCTCGCGGCCGTGCGCGTCGTGTTCTCGCTGCTGGCGGCCCTGGTGGTGTCGCTGGCCCTCTTCCGCCTGCTGCCGTGGCTGCCGGCCACCCGCCGCGTCGTCCTCGGCACGGGGTTGCCGGCCGGCGCCGGCTGGGAGCCGGACGTCGTGAGCCATCGGCCGGCGGCCGGGGCCCGCGGCACGGCGGTCTCGCCGCTGCGCCCGGCGGGCATCGCGGACATCGGGGGCGCGCGCATCGACGTCGTCACCGAGGGCGACTACATCGACGCCGACGAACCGATCGAGGTCCTCCGCGTCGACGGCAACCGGGTCGTCGTCCGGCACGTTCGCAAACCCAAAGAAGGGGCGTGAGTCATGACTGGTATCGAGACGGGACTGGCCGGCGGGTTCGTGCTGCTCCTCGTGGTCCTCGTCGCCGTGGTGATCGTGCTGTACTTCATTCCGATCCGGCTCTGGATCGCCGCCTGGGCCGCGGGGGCGTACGTCGGCCTGCTCACGCTCATCGGAATGCGGCTGCGGCGCGTGCCCCCCGCGACGATCGTCACCGCGCGGATCAGCGCGGTCAAGGCGGGGCTCACCACCATCACGATCGATGACCTCGAGGCCCACTACCTGGCCGGCGGCAACGTCGTCCGCGTGGTGAACTCCCTGATCTCGGCCGACAAGGCCAACATCGAGATGCCCTTCAAGCGAGCGGCCGCCATCGACTTGGCCGGCCGCGACGTGCTGGAGGCCGTGAAGATGTCGGTCATTCCCAAGGTGATCGAGACGCCGCGCATCGCCGCCGTCGCCAAGGACGGCATCCAGCTCATCGCCGTCTCCCGGGTGACGGTACGGACGAATCTCGACCGGCTGGTCGGCGGCGCCGGCGAGGAGACGATCATCGCCCGCGTCGGCGAGGGCATGGTGAGCACGATCGGGTCGTCGCCGACGCACAAGGACGTGCTCGAGAACCCCGACCACATCTCCAAGCACATCCTCAGCCGGGGCCTCGACGCCGGGACCGCGTACGAGATCCTGTCGATCGACATCGCCGACGTCGACGTCGGCGAGAACATCGGCGCCAAGCTCCAGATCGACCAGGCCAACGCCGACAAGCAGATCGCCCAGGCCAAGGCCGAGGAGCGCCGCGCCATGGCGGTGGCCCAGGAGCAGGAGATGCGCGCGCGCGTCGTGGAGGCCGAGGCCGAGGTGCCGCGCGCGATGGCCGAGGCCTTCCGCCAGGGCAACCTGGGGATCCTCGACTATTACCGGATGCGCAACGTCCAGGCCGATACCGACATGCGCTCGTCGATCGCCCGGGATCCGGACGAGCCGTCGTCACCGAGGTCCTAGGGACCGCGATGTCCATCGAGCAACTGTTCTTCGTCGCGATATTCGTGGCGATCGCCATCTTCAACTTCCTCCGCCGGGCGCGCAATCAGCGGCGGCGCGATGGCGACGCCGCCGGTGGCGCGCCGCCCGGCGAGGAGCCGCGCGGCGAAGAGCCGGCCGAGGCGCCGCCGCGCGTCGTCCTCCCGCGGCCACGCGTCATGATCACGCCACCGGTGCCGGAGCATCCCGAGGTGCCCCGGCTTCGGCGGCCCGCCGCGGAACCTCGACGGAGCCTCGTCGCGCCGGCGGCGCGGCCTCGCCGAGCGCGCCGGCGCTTGCTGCGTGGCCACCGGGATGCTCGGCGGGGGATCGTGCTGATCACGGTGCTCGGCCCTTGCCGGGGGCTCGAGCCGCTGTCGACTCCCGAGGGGTCAGTCATCGCCCCCATCTCCCCGCGATGAGGGCCGGCACGGGCGCGCTCGGCGGCGTCCCCTTTGCACCCACCGCCTGACCCATGGACTCGCCCGGCGAGCTCCTGACCCTGGCCGGCACGATGGATGACCTCGAGCGGCGGGGGTTCACGGAGCATTTCAAGCTGAGCGGCGGACGGCTGCGGGGCCTCGACAGCGGCAAAGCGTTCGGCGCCGAGCAGCTCGTCGTGACGGAGTACTACCGCTTCGAGGGCGTCTCCGACCCCGACGACATGGCCATCCTCTACGCGATCGAGACGCGCACGGGCCTGCGGGGGACGCTCGCCGACGCGTTCGGCGCCTACTCGGATCCCGCCATCGGCGACTTCATGGACGACGTCGCGATCGTGTCCGCCACGCCCTTGCGACGACCAGCCTGACCCCCCACGCGCAATGAGGGCGCCAGCGGATGCTCGGGAGCCGCTGGCATCGAACTGGCTCCTCCCGATGCCGAGGCGTTGGACAACTGGAGGAATCCGACATGGGCCTGGTGATCGAAGGTCTCTCCCTCGACGACCCGCTGCGGGCGCACGTCGAGGAGAAGGTGAGCATGGTGACGAAGCGCGTGCGGCGGGGACCCACCGCCGTCCGCGTCGGCTTCACCGATGAGAACGGCCCCAAGGGCGGGGCCGACATCCGCTGCGCGGTGACCGTGGACGTGCCGCGCCGGCCCCCGCTGCACGCCGGCGCCGACGCCGTCAGCCACCGGCTCGCCTTCGACACGGCGCTGGAGGCCCTGGAGCGCGAGCTGGAGCGCGAGCGCGGGCGCCGGCGGGACGCCGCCCGCCGGCCCAAGAAGTACTTCGTCGCGCGCCAGGCGCTGCTGCCGGACGGTGACGCGGCGCTACCTTCGCCACGGCGCCGGCGCCGGAGCGCGTGACGGTGGACGTTTGCGGCGCGGCCTGATCGCGGGCCCGGTGGGCCGCCGAAGTTTCACGGGCGCGGGGCGCGTTGCTACAATCCCGGGTACCGATGACCCGGGCGCGCTTGGCGGCCTGTCTCCTTCTCCTCCTGCTGTGCGCCGGCAGGGCCGGCGCGGGCCTGCCGACCGTCCCGCACGAGGGGCGCAACTACGTCGAGCTGTTCCGCGTGGCCGAGAGCCTCAAGAGCCGCCTGGAGGCCAGCGCGGAGAGCACCCAGGCGCGGCTGCGCACCAGCACCCACGTGGTGACGTTCACGCGTAACTGGGCGCGCATCCTCGTCGACGGCGCGCCGGTCGTGCTCGACGCGCCGGTGCGCGTGCGCAAGGGCGTCTGGCTCGTCCCCGAGACGTTCGTCGAGCAGGTCGTGCCCCGGCTTTCCGGCGTCGCCACGGCGGCCGCCGCGCCGGCCCTGCCGCCGACGCCCCCGGCCCCCCCGGCGCCGGCCGCGGCGGCGATCACGCTCGAGGAGCTGCGCACCCGCTCCTATCCCTCGTTCACGCGGATCGTGGTCGAGACGTCGGCCCCGCTGACGCATCGCGTGGAGCCGGGGGCCGGCAAGGAGGTGCGCATCCGGCTGCCGGGGATGGCCGGCGCGCCGCAGGTCGAGTCGATCGCCGACGGCTTCATCGACGAGGCCCGGCTGGAGCGGGCAGGCGCCGACGGCCTGCTGCGCGTGACGTTCGAGGGGGCGGCCGGCGAGTTACGCGTCTCCACCCTGGCCGACCCGCCCCGTCTCGTCCTCGACTTCGCGAGGCCGGCCGAGCCGGCGGCACGGGCGGGCCAGACGGTCGCCCCGTTGCGCACGATCGTGCTCGACGCCGGGCACGGCGGCCACGATTCCGGCGCCGTCGGCCCCGGCGGGCTCATGGAAAAAGAGCTGGTGCTCGACGTCACCAGGCGCGTGGCGCGCCTGCTCGGAGACCGCCTCGGCGTCAAGGTGCTGCTCTCGCGGGACGGCGACCAGTTCATTCCGCTGCGCGACCGCACGAGCTTCGCCAACCGCGAGCGGGCCGACCTGTTCGTGTCGATCCACGCCAACGCCCATCGGGTGGCCGCCTCCGAGGGCATGGAGGTCTACTTCCTGTCCTCGGAGGCGACCGACCACGCCGCCCGCCAGCTGGCCGCGGCCGAGAACAGCGTGGTGCAGCTCGAGAAGCCGGCGCCCGGCCGTGGCGCCGGCCGCAGCGAGATCGTGCGGACGATCCTGTGGGACCTCGCCCAGTCGGAGTTCCTGACCGAGTCCTCGCGGGTGGCCGAGACCGTGCTCGACGCGATGACGGCGGCGCTGCGCATTCCCAACCGCGGCGTCAAGCAGGCGGGCTTCCACGTGCTGGGGGGCGCGGCCATGCCGGCCATCCTGATCGAGATCGGCTTCGTGACGAACCCGCGCGAGGAGCGGCGATTGAAGAATCCGCGCTACCGTGACGAGATCGCCCGCGCGATCTTCACCGGGCTCGTCGAGTACAAGCGCACGTGGGACGAGCGCGCGCCGGGCGCGTCGCGCTGAGCCGCCCGATGCCGCGTCCCGACGGCCGCGCCGCCGATCAGCTCCGCCCCACCACGGTGACGCGCGATTTCCTCCGGCATCCGGAGGGCTCGGTGCTGGTGGAGTTCGGCGATACCAAGGTCATCTGTACCGCCACCGTCGAGGACAAGGTCCCGTCCTTCCTCAAGGGGCAGGGGCTCGGCTGGATCACCGCCGAGTACGGGATGCTGCCCCGCTCGACCAACACGCGCATGACGCGCGAGAACCGCGGGCCCAGCGGCCGCTCGCAGGAGATCCAGCGCCTCGTGGGCCGGGCGCTGCGCGCCGTGGCCACCCGCGGCAAGATGGGCGAGCGCACGGTGTGGATCGACTGCGACGTGATCCAGGCCGACGGCGGCACCCGGACGGCCGCCATCACCGGCGGGTTCGTCGCGCTGGCCGACGCGCTGGGGCGGATCCCCGGCGTGAGCCCCACCGCCGTGCTGCGCGACTGCGTGGCCGCCATCAGCGTGGGGATCGTCGGCGGCCAGGCGCTCCTCGACCTCAACTACGCCGAGGACTCCGCCGCCGAGGTCGACATGAACGTCGTGATGACCGGCGGCGGCGAGTTCGTCGAGGTCCAGGGCACCGCCGAGCAGGTGCCGTTCGGCCGCGCGCGCCTGGACGAGATGCTGGGCCTCGCCGAGCGCGGCATCCGCCGGCTCATCGGGCTGCAGCGCGAGGCGCTCCAGGCGCGTGACGCCCGCGTCTTCCGGCTATAAGTGGGGGGCCCCGACATGGCCCCCCACACCCCCCACACGGCTCGGAGCGCCCCGGGGGACCCGTGGCGCTCCTCGATCTCGCGATAAGTTCCAAGCCGCCCCTCGTCGTCGCCACGCTCAACCGCGCCAAGGGGCGTGAGCTGGTCGCCCTGCTCGGCGACGTCCCGTACGAGGTCGTCCTGCTGGCCGACGTGCCCGGCGCGACGCTGCCCGAGGAGACCGGGAGCAGTTACCGGGAGAACGCCCTGATCAAGGCGCGGGTGGCCGCCGCGATGACCGGCGCCCTCGCGCTGGCGGACGACTCCGGCATCGAAGTGGATGCGCTCGACGGCGGCCCCGGCCGCCACTCGGCGCGCTGGGGCGGTCCCGCGCTCGACGACGCCGCGCGCAACGCCCGGCTGCTCGAGCGCCTCCGCGGCATGCCGCCCGCGCGGCGCACCGCGCGCTTCCGCTGCGTGATCGCGCTGGTCGAGCCCGGCGGGGGCGAGCGGGTGGTCGAGGGCGCCGTCGAGGGCGTCATCGCCGAGGGGCCCCGCGGCGCGGGCGGCTTCGGCTACGATCCCGTCTTCGTCTACCCGCCGCTCGGGCGGACGTTCGGCGAGCTCGAGCCGGCGGAGAAGCGGCGCGTGGACCATCGCGGCGCCGCCGTCCGGGCCGCCCGCGCCCTGCTCACTGCCAGCGGGCTACGGTAGAATGCGGGACTGGGCCCGGGGTGTGGCGCAGCCTGGTAGCGCACCTGCTTTGGGAGCAGGGGGCCGCCGGTTCAAATCCGGCCACCCCGACCAACCTTCCTTCACGCTCCCTCGGGGCAGAACGCGAGGCGGCGGCGTTGATCCGAAGCCGCCGCCTGGACGATGCGCAGGTGCTCGAAGCCGTTGCGCGCCGCGCTGGCTTCGAGGAGCCGGGCGTTGGCCTGCGAGGCCTCCACCGCCAGCACGCGGCAGCCGGCTGCGGCGGCGGCCAGCGCGAACACGCCGACGTGGGCCCCCAGGTCGACGACGAGGTCGTAGCGCACGCCGCCCGTCCGGCGGATCGTGCCGGTGGTGCAGCCGGGCGGGAGACGCCGGGGCGCGGGCGTCGCGGGGCGGCGGCTCACTGGAGAAAGTAGGCGCGCTCGTCCGCTTCGATCCGGTCGAGGTCGGCCTCGGTCCACTCGAACCGGTCCGGCGGTTCGGAGTACACCAGCGCCGCCCGCTCGCGGTAGCCGAGCCGGGCGAAGATCGACGGCGTGAAATGGACGCCGTGCCGGCCGATGTAGCGCCCGTTGTTCGTGTAGGTGCTGATCTGGATCTGTCCCGCCCTCAGCATCGCGATGCGCTTGGCGGCGTCCTGGCTCGTCGCCACGCGCCGGGCGCCCCAGCGACGGTACAGCCGCGTCCAGATCCACTCGTGGGATCGCAGGCGGTAGTCGATGCGGCGCGCGTAGCGCAGATAGGCGGCAAAGTACGCCCGGCGCTCCAGCCAGCGGGTGCGTGGCGTGCAGGCCGCCCACATGTGGCCCATGAACGTGATCGCGCGCCGGTGCGCCCGCTGGTCGGGGAGGGAGGCGTCGTGGTCGCCGAACGCGCTGAAGGCGCCGATCCGCGGGTGGCGGCCGAAGGCGCGGACCATCGCGCGGATCGTTTGCACGTAGTGGGGCGCCAGCACGAAGTCGTCCTCGAGAAAGAGGGCGTAGTCGTGGCGCCGCGTGACGAACACGTGGCGCTCGGCGCGGTCGTAGTTGAGCGCCACGCCCAGGTTGACCGGCGAGGCGTGCAGCTCGCCGTCCGGGAACGCGCGCCGGAAGATCGAGCCGCACCGGTGGACCCGCGGGGAGGGCGCGTGCCGGACGCCGGACCTGGCGTTGACCGCGCCGTCCAGGAAGCAGTAGACCCGGACGCCCGCCAGGTCCGGCTGGCGGCGAACCGAGGCGACGACCTGGCGGAGGTAACCCGGCCGATCGAAGGCCAGGAGGCACACGGCCAGGTCGAGATCGCCGGACACGGTGCGGGGCACGTGCAGGCGCCGGCGCGGGCTACCCACGCCAGTGCTCCAGCCGCCGCATCATCTGGTCCACGGTCCGGGTCCAGGTGAAGCGTCCGAGCACGTGCGCGCTCGCCCGCGCACCCTTCCGGCTCGCCTCGTCTCGATTCTCGAAGACACGGCGCATGGTCCGCCGGAGCGCGGTCACGTCGGGTTCGGACCAGGTCGGCGGCCCCACCGTCGGCAGCCCGCGGCCCCAGAGCGCCGGCGGGACCCGGGTCTCCTCGGCCGGAATGAGATAGGCGACCGCGTCGTTGCAGAAATCGCGTGAGGCCCCCCAGCCGGTGACGATGACCGGCAGCCCGCAGGCCATCGCCTCGACGATGGGCAGGCCGAAGCCCTCGCTGCGATAGGGATGCACGTAGCAGTCGCAGGCGGTGTACAGCCCGCCCAGGTCGTGGAAGTGGGTGTGCCCGTAGGAGTAGAGGATCTCCGGCGCCCCCTTCCGCCGCCGCGCCGCCCGCACGTCGCGCCCGGCCTCGCCGCCGTAGAAGAAATCCTTCACCACCAGGCTCACGTCGTCGTCGCTGGTGAACTCTTCGGTGTAGGCCCGCAGCAGGACATCGAACCCCTTGCGAAGGACCGCCCCGCCGACGAAGAGAAACCGGTACGACTTCGACGTGGGAAGCCGTGCGGGCCGGCGCCGCGGGTTGAACAGGAGCGGGTTCACGCCGAGCGGAATCACCCTCACCTTCCGGGGGTCCACGCCGCTGCGCACGTAGATGTCGCGGACGTAGCGCGTGTGGACCCAGGCTTCGTCCACCGCGCGGGAGATCGGACGCACCCAGGCGCGCGGCAGCCAGCCGAACTCCCAGGGCTGGATCAGCACGAAGGCCCCGCGCGCTGGCCGCGCGAAGGCGGGCGGCCATCGATGGCGGACGTGGCAGTGCACCGCCGCCGGCCGGTGGTGCAGGCGGTCGGCGATGAGCCGGTAGCTGGGATGGGCGCGCTCGTCGAACTGGTGCGGCTCGTACGGGACGAGGCCCAGGTCGATCGGGCGCCGGGCGAGCAGCAGCGCCACCTCGCGATTGACGTTCGCGAGGCTGTGGTGGACGAAGAACGAGCCCTCCCAGATCACGCCCAGCCGGGACGGCCGCGCGCGGCGTCCCCCCGCCGTCATGCCGCCCCCAGGCGCGCGAGGATCTGCCGGCACACGACCTCGACGTCGCAGGTCCGGGCCACGTCCACCCGCGCCCGCTCGCCCTTCGCCCGCGCCTCGGCCGGGCGCTGCACGACGCGCCGCATGAGGCGTCGCAGATCGTCGATCGACGGCTCGGCCCAGTAGTGGCCGCGAAACGCCGGCGCCTCGCGAAGGGCGTGCGGGGGGACGCGAACGAGACGCTCCACCGCGCAGAGGTAGGCGTTGCGGTCGGTCATGTACTCGAGCTGGCCGCTCCAGCGCGTGGCGATCGCCGGCCGCCGCATGGCCATGGCCTCCATCAGGGGACGCCCCCAGCCTTCGCCGCGCGTGGGCAGCACGAAGCAGTCGGCCGCCGCGTAGAGCCGGCGCAGGTCCTCGGGGGCGAGCGCCCGCGTCAGGAGCTTGATCGGCGGCACGCGCCGGAGGGACCGCCCGAGCCGCCGGCGGAGGAAGCGGTCCACGAGCTCGCCCAGCTCGCGCCCGGTGACCCCGTGGGAGGAGTGCACGTGCAGCAGGAGCGTCACGTCGTCGTGGTCCCGCGCAAATTCGGTGGCGAAGGCGTGCAGGAGCAGATCCCAGCCCTTGCGCACGCTCCAGTCGAAGACGGAGAGGAAGACGAAGCCGCGGAGGCCGGGGATGTCGAGCGGCGGCGTCGCCGGATCGTAATCGGCCATGCAGATCGGGCTCGGGACGGCGACCAGCTTCTCCCGGCGGACGCCTGACGCGGCGAAGGACTCGACGGTGAAGCGGCCCGGCGTCCAGACCTCGTCCATCGCATTGCACAGCCGGACCCACGCCGGCGGGATCCGATCGGTCTCGAACATCGTCCGGCCGATCTGGAGGGCGGAGCGATGGCGGATCCGCCACATCGGGGGAAACAGGTGATGGACGTGGGCGACGGGAGCGCCGATGCGGGCGCGCATCAGCCGTCGGAGCCGGGTGCGCGTGGGGGCGTCGACCGCGCGCCGGCACGATCCCCACGGCGCCGGCGTGGCCCGCACGGGCAGGCCCAGCGCGCTCAGGCCGAGCACGAACTCGCGCGCCTCCGCAGCGTAGCCTGACCGATCGAGCAGCGGCGCCTCCCAGCAGATCGGCGCGAGGCCTGGCACCGCCGGCGGCGGGCGCAGGCGGGAGAGCGTCATGGCGTCGGGCGCGGCACGGCGATTCCAAGGCGCGTCAGGAGCGCGCGCAGGGCGGGGCCCGGCTCCCGCACGAGGTCCTCGTACCAGACGACCAGGGGCGCGGCCTTCCACGAGGCGAAGAGCCGCTGCCAGCGCGCTTCCTGGGCCTCGATGGCGCGCCGCCGGCGGTTCACGGCCGAGCGGTCGAGGCGTTCGTCCTCGCTGTCGCACTCCGTCCGCAGCCACGCCGCCGCCTGGTCCAGCGTGTTGCGCCGTCTCACCCAGACGAGACGTACGCCCGGAAACCATCGCTGCAGCCGGTCGTGCGCTCCAGCCGAACGGCGCGCGGCCGCGGCGTCGAGGCGACGGTGCAGGGCGATCGCGTGTGAGACCAGGAGCCGTCCCGAGAAGACCCCGTTCGGGGAGGAGCCCTCCTCGAGCGCCTGCGCCAGGTAGCCGCCGAATCCCGCGCCGTTCAGAAAGGCGAGCTGGGCCCGCACGGTTCGCGGGTCGAGGAAGTCCCGTGGTCGCCCCGCGATCCCCGTCCGCCACAACGCCCGGCACCACGCGCCGCCACCGGAGCGCGGCGTGGCGCACACGAGGATCGAGGCATCCGGCTTCCAGGCCTCGACGCTCCGCTCGGCCCGCCTCACGCGGGTCGGCCGCGCGACGGCGGCGGCCCGCGCCTGCGCTCGATCGCCCGTCGCCGAGATGAGCGCGGCGACCGAGGCGCGGAACCGGTCCAGACTGTACCGGCGCGCCGCCTCGCGGCTGGCCGCGCCCAGCCGGCGGCGAAGCGCGGGTTGCTGGATCAGGCGCGTCAAGGCGCCGGCGATCTCGTCCTCCCGCTCGGCCAGGAACCCGTTGCGCCCCGTGACGACGAGCTCCGGCAGGCACCCTTTCGGCTCGGCGACGATCGGCAGTCCGGCCGCGAGCATCTCGAGGATGCTCATCGAGCAGATCTCCTCGTGCATCTCGGTGAGGTGCAGGCCGATGTCCGCGGCCGCGAGGAACGCCGGCACGCGTTGGGACGGGAGGGCGCCGACGAACCGCACCGAGTCGCCGAGCCGGCGGCGGTGGAGGTCCTGCTCGATCTCGAAACGACGCCCGCCCCTGCCCGCGATCAGCAGTCGCGCGCCCAGGTCGCGGAGCGGCGGCAGGAAGGCGAGCAGCCGGCGAGTGAACTTCGACGGCTCCAGCCGCGACAGCATCACGATGGTGACGGGCCGGTCCGCCGAGCGCGGCCTCGGGATGCGCGCGAGGCTCACGCCGTTCGGGATGCGGCGCTGGCGCTCCGCCGGCAGGTGGGCCTGAAACCGCGCATGATGGTCCGAGAGGACGGCATAGGCGTCGTACCCGCGGGGCATCGGCAGCGACGCATGGCCGACCGCGATCCAGCGCTCGTCGGCGACCCGGACGGCGGCGGGAAGGAGATCGTTCTCCCACCAGTGATGGATGACGAACCCCGGGCGGGCCACGCCCAGCGCGCGCCGCACGTCGGCAGCCGACGCGACGGTCCGCACCTCGGCGCCGGAGGCTTCGAGCTCGGCGCGCAATCCCTGCCGCGTGAAGGCGCCGGCGTCGCCGCAGAGCACGAGGTGCGGCCGCCCCGGCAGGGCCTGGACGTAATCGACGAGCACGCGCGCGCTGCCGCCGTACAGGCGCGCGATGACGCTCACGACGCCGCCGGGCGCCATCGGCCGGAGCGCCGGGCGGCGTGGGGGCGGCGGCAGCAGGGGGGCGAAGCCGAGCCGGTGGACGACGTCGCCGGCACGAAGGTCCCAGGCCGCGGCGAACGCGCGGGCGGCTCTGCGCGGGTGGCCCGCGCGGGCGTGAGCCAGGCCGAGGTTGACCCGTGCGCTCGCATTCTCGGCATTGATCTCGAGCGCCGTCTCGAGCGATCGGCGTGCCCCGTCGAGATCACGGCGGCGCAACCGGAGCGCGCCGAGCGTGGCGCGGGGCCCATCGGCGCCCGGGTGGCGGCGGATCAACGCGGCGAGCAGAGCCTCCGCCTCGCGATACCGGCCCCGCTCGCCGAGAAGACCGGCGAGGTTGTTGGCGGCGGCCCGACTCTCCGGGCGCAGCGCCAGGGCCCGGCGGTACGCCCGCTCCGCCAGCCGGGGTCGCTCGAGCGTCTCGTGGGCCTCGCCGAGGAGCTCCAGCGCGTCGGCGCGGTCGAAGTACGGCGACTGGTCGCGGTCGTTTTCGCGGAGCGCCTGGCGGAGCCAGCGAACGCTCGCGTCCGGCTGCCCGAGGGCGAGGAGGGTGGCGCCGATCAGGTAGGCGGCCGCCGGCCGGCGCCCGAGACGTCGCGACCGCCGGAACGCGTCGAGCGCGGCCGGCAGATCCTCGTGGTCGACGAACGCCGCCCCGAGCCCGAGCCAGGCGGCCGGATTCGTCGGCTCCGCCGCCGCCTGGCGGCGCGCCAGGGCGCGGTAGAACGACGTCTTCGCGCGGTCGGTCCGGAGGTGGCCGTAGTGGTGGATGACGATGGGCGAGTCCGCGATCCGGCCCCCGTGCCGCTCGATGGCGACGGCCATGCTCTGGTGCAGGCGCCCGGCGAACCCGACCCCGGGCCGTCGCCTGAACAGCCGGACCGGCGTCGTCGGCCGATAGGCGGCCGCGCCGTGCGTGAGGGGATCGGCGGGATCCGCCGGCCGCATCTTCTCGACGATCCCGTACTCGTAGTTGCGGATGGAGACACGGAAGCCGTCGGCGCCCCGGTTCGCATCGACGAGCCGCCGGACGTGGGCCTGCGAGGCCGGCTCCAGGACCTCGTCGGCGTCCAGGCTGAGGATCCAGTCTCCGGACGCGCGCGCCACGGGAAGGTCATGGGCAGCGCCGAGATCGCCGGGCCACTCGGCCACGAACACGCGGGCGCCGGCCTCGCGCGCCACGGCGCACGTGCCGTCGGTGGAGCCCGTGTCGACGACGATCACCTCGTCGACGACGGCGCGCGCGCTGGCGATACAGCCGGGCAGGAACCGGGCCTCGTCGCGGGCGACGATGCACAGGGAGATGCGCGTCACGGCCGCGAGCAACCGGAGGTCCCGCGCCCCGTCGGCTACGTGTCGCTGATCATCCGGCGCAGGCCGCCGACCACCATCCGCGCCCTGGCTGCGCGCGGCTCGAGGTCCTTCATGCCTGGCTTCCGGGCGCCCGCGCCCCGCGTCCCCTTCTTGGCCGTCGCCCGGGCTCGCGCGGCAGGCTTCTTCTTGGCCATGACGCCTCCTTTTCGGTCCTGGAGGTCGCCCGCGTCCGTCGCCTGGCTTGCGCCATCCCGTCCAGGAGCGCTTATTCTGGTGCGCGGACCGATCAAGTCAAGCACATTCGCGCCGGCGGGCGACGGCGATTCCAGACGCCGTCGCCCCCGCGGCGGCGTCACGACGCGTGCTACACTCCCCCGCGTCGTTCCAATCCCTCTCCCGGGAGGCCGCTTCAGCATGAAGGGCATCGTCCTGGCGCTGGCTCTGCTGGTCGTGGTCGCGCCCTCGGCGCTCGCGTTCACCTGTCCGGTCGTCATCAAGCAGGCCGAGGACCTCATCAAGAAGGCCGAGGGCGGCAAGGTCACGAACGACACGAAGCCCCTGATCGAGGAGGCCAGGAAGCAGCTCGCCGAGGCCCGGGCGCACCACGACAAGGCCAAGGGCAAGCGGGACCACGCCGACGCCGTCCGCAAGGCGAAGGTCGCCGCCGCGTTCGCCGAAGAAGCGATCGTCTTGCAGCAGCCCTGAGGCGCCCGCCTGGGGAGGTTCGACCGCGCCACCGTTCTCATCACCGGCGCCTCGTCCGGCATCGGCGCGGCCCTGGCCCGCGCGTTCGCCCGCGAGGGCGCCAACCTCGCCCTGGTCGCCCGCCGCGCCGACCGGCTGCGCGCGCTCGCCGCCGAGCTGGAGAGCGCGGGACAGCGCGCCCTCGCGCTGGCCGGGGACGTGACGATCGACGGCGACCTCGAGCGCGCCGCGGCGGCGGCCCGGGCCGCGTACGGCCGGCTCGACGTCGTGGTGGCCAACGCCGGCTTCGGCGTGGTCGGGCCCGTGGAGCGTCTGGCCCTGGCGGACTACCGGCGGCAGTTCGAGACCAACGTCTTCGGCGTGCTGCGCACCGTCCACGCCACGCTGGCCGACCTGAAGGCCTCCCGCGGCCGGCTGGTGATCATCGGCAGCGTCGCGGGCCACCTCGCCACGCCAGGCTCCTCGCCCTACGCGATGAGCAAGTTCGCGGTGCGCGCGCTGGCCGAGGCGCTCGGCCACGAGCTGGCCCCGGCCGGGGTGGCGGTGACGCTGATCAGCCCCGGCCTCGTCGCGTCGGAGCTGCGCCGGGTGGACAACCGGGGGGCCCTTCACGCGGAGCTGCCGGAGCCGATGCCGGGCTGGCTCGTCGTTCCGGCCGAGCGGGCGGCGCGGACGATCGTGCGCGCGGTGGCCCGCCGGCGGCGCGAGGTCGTGGTCACCGGCCACGGCAAGGTCGCCGTGTTCCTCCAGCGCCACGCGCCGTGGCTGGTGGCGGCGGCCCTCCGCGCGTTCCGCGTCAGGAGCCGGGCGGAGCCGGCGCGGCGCTGACCCCCGCGCGCTCGCGCAGGTAGGCGGCCAGCGCCGCATCCCACGGGCGCAGGTCGTCCTCCCCGAGCGCGGCGAGGCGCCCGCGCGCGAGCACGGAGTAGGCGGGGCGGCGGGCGCGGGCGCCGAACTCGGCCGCGGTGACGGCGGTGAGGTCGGGCCTCAGGCCGCTCAGGCGGAAGATCTCGCGGGCGAAGTCGAAGAAGCTCGTCTGACCGGCGCTGGTGAGGTGATAGAGGCCCGGCGCCCCGCGGGAGAGCAGGCGCCAGACCTTCGGCGCGATGTCGCGCGTGTACGAGGGCGCCAGCACCTGGTCGCGCACCACCCGGATCGGCCGGCCCTCGCCCGCCAGCTTCAGCATCGTCTCCACGAAATTCGTCCGGCCGGCGCCGGCGCTGCGGCCGACGCCGAACAAGCCGCAGACGCGGATGACGAACGCGCCGTCGCCGCCCTCGAGCGCGAGGCGCTCGCCGGCCAGCTTCGAGGCGGCGTACACGCTCAGCGGGTTGGGCGGATCGTCCTCCCGGTACGGCGTCGTCTTCCGCCCGTCGAAGACGTAGTCGGTGGAGAAGTGGACGAGCGTGGCCCCGACGGACCGGCACGCGGCCGCCAGCGTGCCGACGGCACGCGCGTTGACCGCGAAGGCCAGCTCGCGCTCGTCCTCGGCCCGGTCCACCAGGTTGTAGGCGGCCGCGTTGAGCACGTGGGTCGGCCGCAGGGCGCGCAGGGTGCGCGCGACCGCGGCGTCGTCCGTGAGATCGAGGTCCGCGCGCGTGAGCCGGGTGAGCTCACCGGACAGCTCGAAGGTCCGCGCGAGATCGAACCCGAGCTGCCCGGCGGCCCCGATGAGGGCACAGCGTACGGGGACGGCCGGCATGGCCGCCAGCATGACACAACCCGGCCCGGCCGCCGGCCATCGGGAAGGGGCGGGGAGAATTGACGAACGCCGCCAGAATCATCTATAGAAGGCGTGGGATGCCGCCGCTGCTCTTCGTCGTGTCGCGCCGCCAGCCCGACCTCCACGAGTACCTCGTCCAGCAGTTCGGCGACGAACCCGACGTCACGGTGCTGCTCGACCGGCGAATCACTCAGCGCCGGCAGCCGGCGGCGCCCGGCCCCGTGGAGAACGATCGGCGCCGGGCCGACCGGCGCCGGAACATCGACGCCGCCTACGAGCTGCTGACCATGGGCCACACCGTCATCCGCCGGGAGCCCGGTGCGTAGCTCACCTGGCCCGGCGTCTGATCTCGACCCTCACCTCGAAGAACCCCTTGCCCCGCGACAGGTTCGTGTCGTTGATGGACAGCCAGAGGTCGCGCTCGGGGCCCCGATACGTGTGGTCGTATGCGCTGCCCACGTAGAACCAGTCACGGTTATCGTAGCCGGCGATCAGGGAGAAGGGAGGCCGGCCAGGCACAGGAAACTCGCGGCCGGCGACCCGGTCGCGGGGGATGACCGCGTCGAACCAGCCCTGGGGACCGTTCTCCGACGTGAGCACCACGCCCGACCAGATGCTCCCCGACGCCGAGATGATGAACCGATCGCCGTCACCCACGCGCAGGCCCGTCGGGACGGGCTTCCCCTTGTCGCCCTTGAAGACCCGGACCGTCTGTCGGGTGACGGGCCTCGGCGCGTCGGCCGGGGGTGTCGTCGCCGCGCTCGTCGGCCCTTCACGGGCAGACGCTGGCGGCTTCCGGGCGTCGTCGCCTCCGCCCAGCAACCCGACCTGGCCGAGGGCCACCACCAAGCCGGCCACTGCCGTGACGACCCCGGCGATCGCGGTCAGTACACCGGGGAGAGTGTGCCACCAGCTTTTCGTACGGTCGTCGCTTCTCACGGCGTCGGCGCGAGTGTCGGCTTGCGGTGGTGCATCGTCAAGATCCGATGTGAGGCGCGCCGCTCTGTGCTGGCCCTCGGGGGCCGGGACAGCGGGGTTCTCCCGGGCGAGCCCGAACAGGATGCGAGAGGCCGTCTTGCCGGTGATCGCCGAGACGTCGAGGCTCACGGGCACGTCTCAGGGCACGCTGGGCGTCGCCGCGGTTGACCGGCGAGTCGCAACCAGCGAGAATCACAGCACGCGCCTGTAGCTCAGCTGGACCAGAGCGTCGGACTTCTAATCCGAGGGTCGCAGGTTCGACTCCTGCCAGGCGCACCACGAAATCAGGTAGTTGCTACCCCTTTCAGTTACTCGATTCGCGCGCGTCTCGTCGGCGCGCGCTCTGGATCGCCTGCCACACGCGGGCCGGGGTGGCCGGCATGTCGATGTGCGTCACCCCGAGCGGCGCGAGCGCATCCAGGATGGCGTGTATGACGGCGCCCGGTGCGCCGACGGTGGCGCCCTCGCCGGCGCCCTTGACGCCGAGCGGGTTCGTCGGGCTCGGCACGTCGCGGCTGGTGACGAAGATCGCCGGCAGATCGTCGGCGCGCGGGATGGCGTAGTCCAGGAACGACCCTGACAGCAGCTGGCCGCTCTTCGGGTCGTAGACACACTGTTCGGTCAGCGCCTGGCCGATGCCCTGGACCGCGGCGCCGTGCATCTGGCCGTGCACGATCAACGGGTTGACCGAGCGGCCGGAGTCGTCGACCACGGTCCACGCGGCGATCGTGACGGCGCCGGTCTCGGGATCAGATC
>DASWJN010000150.1:0-1698 GCA_036397135.1 Candidatus Methylomirabilota bacterium | reverse complement strand
GCCGATCTACAACGAGAAGACCTCGTGCCGGCTGGCCAAGGGCCTGGAAGCCAGCGGCCGGCTGAACGCCGACGGCGCCGACGAGGCGATGCGCAGCCTCGCCCGCTTCACGCGGCTGGCCGACGCCATGGGCGTCGAGCGCCTGGAGCTGGTGGCGACGGCGGCGGTGCGTGACGCCAGCGACGGCCAAGACTTCGTCAAGCGGATCGAGAGCACGTTCGCCATGCCGGTGACCGTGCTCAGCGGCCCCGAAGAGGCGCGCATGGCGGCGCTGGGGCTGCTCTCGGGCGTTCCCGACGCCGACGGCATGCTCGCCGATCTCGGCGGCGGCAGCCTGGACCTGGCCAGGCTGGAGCGGGGAAAGTTCGCCGACTTCGCCACCGTGCCGCTCGGCCATCTGCGCTTGTCGGAGGCCGCCCACGGCCGCCGCGACGAGGCCGCCGAGGTGGTCGCCGAGCGGCTTTCCAGCGTGCCGTGGCTGGGTGCGGTCAAGGGCCGCACCTTCTACGGCGTCGGCGGCGCGTGGCGGACCCTGGCCCGCGTCTTCATCGACCAGACCAAGTACCCGCTGCACGTGGTCGACGGCTTCACGCTCGGCGCCGACGAGGCGTGGCGGCTGGCGCATCTGGTCGGCCATCTCGGCGCCGCCAGCCTGAAGCGCATTACGGGCGTGCCGAGGGCGCGCGCCGCGACGCTGCCCTACGCGGCGCTGGTGCTGGAATACCTGCTCGCCGCGTCGCGGGCGAAGGAGTTGGTGTTCTCGTCGTTCGGCATGCGCGAAGGCAGGCTTTTGGAGGCACTGCCCGAGGCGGTGCGCCGCCAGGACCCGCTGATCGCCGGCGCCACCGGCATGGCCGAGCGCACCGGGCGATTTCCGGTCGACGCCGACGGCATCATGGCGTGGCTGGAGCCGGTGCTGCGCGACGCCGACGAGGGGGGCCGCGGCGATGACGATAGGCGCCTGGCGCTGGCGGCGACGCTGCTCAGCGACATCGGCTGGGACGAGCACCCTGACTACCGCGCCGAGCACGCGTATCTGCGGGCGCTGCGCCTGCCGTTCGCGGGGCTCAGCCACGCCGACAGGGTGTTCATCGCGCTCGCCATCTTCGTCCGCTACAACGGCGAGCCCGCGAACCCGCTGGTGACGCCGGTGAAGCGGCTGCTCGACGACGACCGGCGGGTTCGGGCGCGCTCGATCGGGCTGGCGCTCCGCCTCGCCCACACGCTCACCGGCTCGGCGCCGGGGCTGTTGGGCCGCACCTGGCTGGCGGTGAAGGGCAAGAAGCTGCTGCTCAAGATTCCGGCCGAGGGCGAGATGTTCCAGTCCGAAACCGTCGAGCGGCGGCTGCGTACGCTGGCGCGTTCGCTGGGGCTGAAGGGGAAGATCGGTTAACCCCTATCCGTCATGCCCCGGCGAAGTCCGGGGCATCCAGGAAAATACTCTGGATCGCCCGGGCGGAGCCGGGCGATGACGATTGTGGCGGCGGGGGACGTGATTCGAAGCAGGAACCTTGTTGGCGGGGAGTTACCCGTCCATAAACGGCGCCGCCTGGAACGGAGGCAGCGCCTCGGCGCGCTCGCGCAAGCGCTTGAGCATCGGGTACGCGCCGTCGGCGAACAGATGGCTTTGGCGGTTGACCAGGTGCGTCAGCATCGCCGTCGCGGTAACGTCGGCCTGGGTCATCACCGCGCCCATGA
>DASWJN010000149.1:0-2859 GCA_036397135.1 Candidatus Methylomirabilota bacterium | reverse complement strand
GAGGCCGGCGTCCTGCTGTAGGTCGCCGGGATGCCGGGCAGGCGCAGCGTGCCCTCGGTGGGGTGCTCGACCACCTGCCAGAATCCGGTCGCCTCCAGGTGCGGATCGCGCAGCAGCGACTCCAGCGAGTTCACGATCATGCCGGGGATGTTGCGATGGTCCAGCTCGGCCAGCCACTCGGCGCTGGTGCGGGTGGCGGCGATCTTGCCCAGTTCCTCGTAGAGGGTCTCGATGTGCTTGAGGCGCGAGCCGAGCGTCCGGTAGCGCGGATCGTCGCGCAGGTCCGGCCGCCCCGCCAGCTCGAAGAAGTCGCGCCAGTTCTGGTCGGTGTAGGGCAGGATCGCCAGGTAGCCGTCGCGGGTCTTGAACGGGCGCCGGTAGCGGTTGAGGATGCGCTTGTAGCCGACACTCTCCGTGGCGGGCACGAACGTCTCGCCGTAGAGATGCTCGAGCATGACCCAGGCGGCCATGCTCTCGAACATGGGCACCTCGACCTCCTGGCCCTCGCCGGTGCGCGCCTTGTGATGGAGCGCGGCCAGCACCGCCACCAGCACCGTCATCGAGCTGGTCTTGTCGGCGACGATGGTCGGCACGTAGCGCGGCTCGCCGACGAGCGCGGCCTGCAGCGACGCCATCCCGGAAGCGGCCTGGATGATGTCGTCGTAGGCCGGCTTGTCGCCGTAGGGGCCGGCGGCCCGGAAGCCGTAGGTGCCGACGTAGACGAGCCCCGGGTTGACCGCGCGGAACGTCTCGTACGCCATCCCCAGCCGCCGCGCCGCCTGCGGCCGGTAGTTGTGCAGGAGCACGTCGGCCCCCGCGGCCAGCCGGAGCAGCGCCCGCCGCGCCGACTCCTGCTTGAGGTCGAGCACGACCGAGCGCTTGTTGCGATTGACGGCGAGGTAGAAGGCGCCCATGCCGGGGTTGCGCATGGGCCCCAGCTGCCGGGTGGTATCGCCCTCGGGCGGCTCCACCTTGACGACGTCGGCGCCGAGGTCGCCCAGCTGCTGGGCGGCCCACGGCCCCAGCACCACGGTCGTGCAGTCGACCACGCGCACCCCGGCCAGCGGTCCCGACACGCCGCCGATCCTAGCCGCTCCCGGCCCGGGAGAAAAGCGCGTTCCGGACGGCGTCGACGGTAGCATAGCCGCCGTGGCCGACGACCTGGAGGCGTGGTTCGAGCGCGGCGTCACCGACGGCCTGCCGGTCGTGCCCCCCTCCCGCGCGCGCGTGGACGCGATGCTCGCCGCCACCCGGCGTGGCCGCGGCGAGCTGGTGGCCGAGGTGCCGCCGAACTTCGGCCGGGCGACCGTGGAGAAACTGGCCGTCAACGCCGTCATGGCCGGCTGCCGGCCGGAGTATTTTCCCGTGGTGCTGGCCGCCGTCGAGGCCGCCTGCGATCCCGTGTTCAACCTGCACGGCCAGTCGGGCACGACGAATGCGGCCTCGCCGCTGATCATCGTGAACGGCCCCGTGCGGCAGCGGCTGGGGGTCAACTGCGCAGCCGGCGTCTTCGGCCCCGGCTATCGCGCCAACGCCACGATCGGGCGCGCGCTGCGGCTGGTGATGATCAACCTGGGCGGCACTCGCGCGGGTGGGATCGCGATGTCCACCATGGGCCATCCCGGCCGCTACACCTACTGCATCGGCGAGCACGAGGAGGTCTCGCCGTGGGAGCCCCTGCACGTCGAGCGAGGATTCACGGCCGCCGACAGCACGGTGACGCTCCTGTCCGGCGAGAGCCCCTTCATGGTGAACGATCACCTCAGCCGCTCGGCGGCCCAGCTCGTCGCGTCGCTGGGCTGGTCGGCCGCCGGCGTCTGGAACCACAAGAGCTTCCCGCTCTACGGTCACACGCTCTTCGTGATCGGGCCCGAGCACGCCCGGACGATCGGGGACGAGCGGTGGTCCAAGCACGACGTCCGGCGGTTCCTCTACGAGACGATCCGGCGCCCCGCGCGCGAGCTCGTGCCGGGGCCCGACGGCGCCGAGACGGGCCGCCTCGAGAACCTGGCCGAGGGCCGGGCGCCCGACGACGCGATCGCCAAGTTCCCCTCACCCGAGGAGATCGCCATCATCGTCGCCGGCGGCACGGCCGGCCGGTTCTCGGCCGTCGTCCCCGGCTGGATCGGCGGCGAGATGGGCTCGCGTCCGGTGACGCGCCGGATCGAGGAGGCGTGAGGCCATGAGGGGCCCCCCGCGCAACCCGTCACGCGGAGGGCGGCGGGTTGGGCCGGCGCGGCGCCGCGAGCCACAGCAGCGCCGGCGCCAGCACGGCCATCGCGGCGGCGATCGGCAGCGCCAGCGCGTAGCTGCCCGTCGCGTCGAAGATGCCGCCGGCGACCCAGGCGCCCAGCGCCCCCCCGAGCGAGTTGGTGAAGTGCAGCGTCCCGAAGATGCGCGCGAAGCGCGGCCCCCCGAAGAGGTCGCTGGCGATCGCCGGTGTCAGCGGCGCCGTCACCGCGTAGCCGACGCCGATGAGGACGGCGTACCCGTACGGCAGCAGCGTCCCCGGATGGGCGCCCGCCAGCGCGAGCAGGCCGACGCTGGCCGCCACGCAGCCGAACGCGAGGCTGTACGTCGGCTCGCGGCCGATCCGGTCGGAGAGCATGCCCCACCCCGCCTTGCCGGCGACGCTGGAGACGCCGACGACCCCGACGACCGTCGCGCCGGCGAGGGCCGACACGCCGTGGTCGACGAGGTAGGCGACCTGGTGAACGAGCAGCATCTGCGTCGCCGCGCTCCCCGCGAAGAACACGGCGCCCGTCACCCAGAACCGCCACGTGCGCGCCGCCGTCCTCAGCGTCCAGTGCGGGCGCGACGGCGGCCGGGCGACCTCGAACGCCGGCGCCGGCGACGCGG
>DASWJN010000148.1:0-4672 GCA_036397135.1 Candidatus Methylomirabilota bacterium | reverse complement strand
GCTCGGTCCCCCCATCCCCCCGAGGGGGCTCGCGCGCGGACCAGTCGAATCGCCGGGGGCTCGCGCGCCGGGCCCTGCGCTCGAACGGCGACGACGGCTCGCCATGATGGCGCGCCCGCGACCCCCGCGGCCAGCCCCCGGCGGCACCGCGGTTCACGAGATTCATTGACCGTGCGCATTGCCGTCGTGACTCATGTCATGCCGTATCCGGCCGACTCCGGTACGCGGATCCGCGTGGCGCGGATCGTGCGCGCGTTGCGGCGGAAGCACGACGTGACGGTGCTGTCGCTGGAGGGGGGCGACGCGGGCGCGGCGTCGACCGCGCTGGGCGTGCCGGTCGCGGTGCATCCGGCGCGCACGCGGCGGGAGCTGGCTCCGGTGGCGGTCGCGCCCGAGACGACGGCCGCGCTGTGGCGGAGCGTGGGCGACTGGCGCGCGGACGCGGTGCACCTGCAGGGCACGTTCTGCGCCGCCGCGGCCCGGCTGCATCGCCGCCGCCCGGCCCTGCCGGTGGTCATCGACGAGGGGTGCGTTTATCACCTGAGCTACCGGCGGGCCGCGGACGCCGCGCCCACCGCGGTCGGGCGCGCGCGCGGCGTCGTGCGCGCCTGGCGGCTGCGGCGCTTCGAGTCCGTCCTGGCCCGGCGGGCTCACGCGGTGGTGGCGGTGTCCGAGGACGAGGCGGCCCTGGTGCGCGGGATGGCGCCGGGCACCCACGTCGTCGTCGCGCCCAACGGCGTGGACGCCGACGCGGTCACGCCCACGCCGCCCGGCGACGCGGCGCTGTTCGTCGGGCTGCTCAGCTACGCGCCGAACCGCGACGCCATGACCTGGTTCGCGCACGAGGTCCTGCCGCGCCTGGGCGCCCCCGGCCCCGAGGTGCTGGTGGCCGGCCGCGATCCCGGGCCTGAGCTGGAGGCGCTCGCGGCGGCTGCGCCGGCGCTGCGGCTGCTCGGCTTCGTCCCCGACCTCGGGCCGCTGTACGCGCGCGCCGGCGTGTTCGTCAACCCCATGCGCGGCGGCGGCGGCACGCGGCTGAAGATGCTGGAGGCGATGGCGGCCGGCAAGGCGGTCGTCTCCACCACGATCGGCGCCGAGGGGCTGGCGCTCACGCCGGGGCGCGACGTCGTCGTGGCCGACGGGGCGCCCGAGTTCGCCGCCGCCGTCCGCGCGCTGCTGGCCGACCCGGCCCGCGCCGCCCGGCTCGGGCAGGCGGCGCGGGCGCTCGTCGAGGCGCGCTACCGCTGGGAGGCGTGCCTGGCCCCGCTCGAGCGGCTCTACGCCTCGCTCGAGCCGCAGGAGGCGACGGCGTGACGCCGCGCGTGTCGATCGTCGTGCCCGCGCGCGATGCCGCCCGCACGCTGCCCCGCACGCTGGCGGCGCTGGCCTCGCTCGAGCCGCCGGCGGACGAGATCGTGCTCGTCGACAACGCGTCGAGCGACGACACCCCCGCGCGGCTGGAGGCCTTCGCGGCGGCGCCCGGCGGCGCCAAGGTGATCGTGCTGCGCGAGCCGCGGCGCGGCGCCTCGGTCGCGCGCAACACCGGCGCCCGGGCGGCGACGGGGGAGGTGCTCGCGTTCACCGACGCCGACTGCTGCCCGCGGGCGGACTGGCTCGGTCCCCTGTGCGCGCCGCTCGCGGATGCGAGCGTGGGCGCCGTCGCCGGGCGGCTGTCCTCGACGCCCCCGCGCGGCGCCGTCGAGGCGTTCGGCAGCCTCTTCACGCTGCAGTCGCCGGGGGCACCGGCCCGCCACACGCGCTGGACGCCGTGGGCCGGCGGCTTCCCCACGGCCAACCTGGCGGTGCGCCGCGGGCTGTTCGGCCGGCTGGGCGGGTTCGACGAGTCGGTGGCGATCTACGGCGAGGACTACGACCTGTGCGCGCGCATCTACGCCGCCGGGGCGGCCATCGCCTACACCCCCGAGGCGGTCGTCGAGCACCAGCACCGCGTCGCGCTGCGCGCGATGGCGCGCCAGGCGTTCGGTTTCGGGCGCAGCCACGCCTGGCTGATGCGGCGCCACGTGACGCGCGGGCTGTGGCTCGACCTGCCGCGCCGGTCGTTCGTGCGCGAGGAGTTCCCGCTGCCGATCTGGATCGACGCGGGGTCGCCGGACAAGAAGGTGGCCGCCCTGGTGGCGCTCGCGCTGGCCTGGCCGCCGGCGGTTGTGCTGCTGCCGCTCTACGCGGCCTGGTTGTGGCGGGACGTGACGCGGCGGGGTCGCGCGCGGGGGCTCGCGCTGTCCTGGCGCGAGCGCGGGGAGCTGATCGGCTGCCTGCTCGGCAAGGCGGCCGCGCTGACGGGCGGGCGCTGGTGGGGCTCGCTCCGGTATGGCCGTGCCTGCCTCTGAGACGCCGACCGTGTCGGTGCTGATCTGCACCAAGGACCGCCGCCAGGACGTGGCGCGCGCGCTGGCCTCGCTGCGGGCCGACGGCGTCGAGCGCGAGGGCGTGGAGATCGTCGTGGTGGAGGAGACGGCCAGCCCGGCGCCGATTCCCGGCGTCCGCTACGTGCCGCTGCCGTCCGAGGGCCGCGGGTTCGCCCACGTGCGCAACCGCGCCGTCGCCGAGGCCAAGGGCAGCGTGCTCGTGTTCGTCGACGACGACTGCGAGGTGGAGCGCGGCTGGCTCGACGCGCTGCTGGCCCCGCTGCTGGCCGATCCCGCCGTCGGCGGCGCTGCCGGCGCCGTACTGGTGCGCGACTGCAACGCCATCGGCTACGCCGAGAGCATCCTCGGCTTCCCCGGCGGCGGCCTGCGCTATCTCGACGCCGCCGGCGGGCGCGTGGTGCCGACCGCGTTCCTGTCGACGTGCAACTGCGCCTACCGCCGCGCGGCCCTGGAGGCCGCCGGCGGGTTCTCGCCCCTGGCCGCCCTGGGCGGCGAGGACAGCCTGCTGGCCGAGCGGGTGAGCGCCCGCTGGGCGTGCCGGTACGCGCCGGGCGCCGTCGTGTACCACAGGCCGCGCCAGCGCCTGCCCGCCATCTTCCGCTGGTTCGTGCGCCGGGGGCGGGCCGAGATGCGCATCCTGCCGGCCAAGGCGCGGCCGGCGGCGGTCGTGCGCTCCCTCGTGCGCGGCTCCACGCTGCTGCGCGTCCTGGCCGTCGCCGGGCTGCTCGCGTGGCTGCCGTGGCCGGCGTGGATCACCGCGCCGGCGGTGCTGGGCGGCTACTACGCGGCGATGCTCGCGCGGTTCTCGTTCGCCCGCCGCTACCCGACGCACCGCGCGGGATGGTGGCTGGTGCCGGTGGTCAAGCTCGTGGCCGACGCCGGCGCCGAGGCCGGCCGCTTGCGCGAGCTGCCGCGGGCCCTGCGCGCGTGGCGGGCGGGCGGGTGGCCCCGTGGCTGAGCGGCCGGAGATCTCCGTGGTGCTGATCACCCGCGACGAGGCCGCGCGCATCCGCCGCTGCCTGGACAGCGTCCGGTGGGCGGACGAGATCGTCGTCGTCGACCAGCACAGCCGCGACGGCACCGCGGCGATCTGTCGCGAGTACGGCGCCCGCGTGATCGAGCGCGAGATGCGGGCCGGGTTCGGCGAGCAGAAGAACTTCGCGATCGCCCAGGCCAGCCGGCCGTGGATCCTGAGCCTCGACGCCGACGAGGTCGTCACGCCGGCGCTCCGGCGCGCGATCGAGGCGGCGGTGGCGGCGCCGGGCGGGTACGCCGGGTTCCGCGTGCCGCGGCTGACGTCCTACCTCGGCCGCTTCATCCGGCACTGCGGCTGGTACCCGAGCCCGGTCCTCCGCCTGTTCCGCCGCGGCGCCGGCCGCGTCACCGGCGCGCTCGTCCACGAGGAGATTGTCGTCGACGGCCCGGTGGGCGATCTCGGCGAGGACCTGCTGCACTACAGCTACGACTCGCTCGCCGATCACGTGCGCAAGCTGCTCGTCTACACGGCCTACGACGCGCGCATGCTGCGCCGGCGCGGCGCACGGCTGGGGCCGCTGTCCGCGCCGTGGCGGCTCGTCGTGAAGCCGATGGTGGTCCTGTTCCGCAAGCTGATCGTTCAAGGCGGCTTCCGGGAGGGCTGGCACGGCCTGGTGCTGAGCGCGATGAGCGCGCTCGTGGTCCTCGTCAACGCCGTCCGCCTGGCCGAGCTGACCGGCTGGCTCGGCCGCCCGCCGGCCGGGGCCGGCACCGACGCCGACGCCGAGCCGCCCACCGTCCTTCTGCTGGCCAACTTCGCCGGCGTGGTAGGCGGCGGCGAGGAGAGCCTGCTCGGCCTGGCCGGCGCGCTGGACCGCGGGCGCCTGCGCCTGCTCGCCGCCGTGCCGGCCGAGGGCGAGGTCGCCGCGCGGCTGCGCGCCCTCGGGGTGCCGGTGACCGTGCTGCCGCTGCCGCCCCTGCGGCTGTGGACGCTGCCGCCGGTGGTCGCGGCGCTGCGCCGCCTGCGCGCGCTGCTCGCGCGCGAGGGCGTGGCGCTGGTCCACGCCCACGGCAGCCGCGGCGCCCTCTACGCCGGCCTCGCCGTGCGCGGCCGCGGCGTGCCGCTCGTCTGGCACGTGCGGATCGCCGATCCCGACCCGCGGCTCGATCCGTGGCTGGCCCGCCTGGCCTCGGCCATCGTGGTGAACTCGGCCGCCACCGCGGCCCGCCTGCGTCGCGTGCCGGCGGCCGCCGCCAGGCTGACGGTCGTGCCCAACGGCGTCGACCTCGCGCGCTTCGCGCCGCGGCCG
>DASWJN010000147.1:0-18549 GCA_036397135.1 Candidatus Methylomirabilota bacterium | reverse complement strand
GGGCGGCGGGGCCGCCGACGAGCGGCAGCTGATCCGTCCGGCGCAGCTCCTCCTGGAGCGTGAGCAGGTCGACCGGCTCGCCGCGGTCGAACAGGCTCAGCATCGCCTGGTAGATCGCGCGGTGGGCCTCGGTGTAGAGATCCGAGGGACGCAGAGCCTCGACGACGCGCGGGAGCGCCTCGCGGCCCTCGAGCAGGACGGCGCCGAGCACGGCGCGCTCGGCGTCGAGGTTGTGCGGCGGGATGCGGGAGGGCAGTTCCAGCGCGCTCACCGCCGCCCCTCCCTCGTGACAAGCATGCGGGCTGATCTTGGGCGGCGACGTGGGGCACGGTCAAGAAAATCCTGTCGTGGACGTCCTCGTGTGGATACATCGGTGGATCGCTGGTGGAAAGCGGTCGACAAGTCACGGTTCGCGGTGGACGGCAGGTGGAAAACACGGCGGGTGGAAAAGCACGGCCCCCGAGAGAACGACTCGGGGGCCGTCGATCAAACGTGGCGCGGAGCGCGCGCTATTCGCGGGCGATGGTGACCCGCAGCTGCGCGGTGACGTCGGCGTGCAGCCGCACGGCGACCGTCGTCTCGCCGAGCGTCTTGATCGGCTCGTCGAGCTGGATCCGGCGCCGCTCGACCTTGACGCCCTGGCGGCCCAGGAAGTCGGCGATGTCCTGGGAGGTGACCGAGCCGAAGAGCTTGCCCTCCTCGGAGGCCTGGCGCCGCTCCTCGTAGGTCAGCGCCTCGATCCGCTGCTGCAGCCCGTGGGCGTCGGTCTTGATGCGCTGGGCCTTGGCGTCGGTCTGCTGCTTGATGTGCTCGAGGTTCTTGAGGTTCCCCGCGCTCGCGCTGAGGGCCAGCTTCTTGGGGATCAGGAAATTGCGGGCGTAGCCGTCGGAGACGTCGCGCACCTCGCCGCGGCGGCCCACCTTGGCCACGTCGTCGAGCAGGATGACTTTCATGCGCGGCCCCCCTACTCGGTCGCCACGTACGGCAGCAGGGCCACCGTGCGGGCGCGCTTGATGGCATGGGTGAGCTGGCGCTGATGACGGGCGCAGCTGCCGGAGATCCGGCGGGGGATGATCTTGCCGCGCTCGGTGACGAAGCTGCGCAGGCGGCGGACGTCCTTGTAGTCGACGAGGTCGACCTTGTCGGCGCAGAACTTACAGACCTTCCGTCGCCCGAACCGCCGTCGTTTAACGGGCTTTTGCGCAACTGGAATGGCCGAGCCCTCCTTATTCTTCGCGCTTCGAGCGCGGGCTTTGCCCGCGCGATCCCTCCCGGGGGGAGGTTTCCGGAGGGGGGCGAAGCCCCCCTCCGAGGGTCAAAACGGAACGTCGTCCTCGCCGCCGCCGCTGTCCTCGGCAAACGCCGGAGCGGCGGCGGGGACCGGGGCCGGGGACGCGGCGCCGGCGCCCTTGGTCCGGCTCATGAACTGGACGCGCTCGGCCACCACCTCGGTGGCGGTGCGCTTCTGGCCGTCCTTGCCCTCCCAGTCCCGCGTTTGCAGACGGCCCTCGACGAAGATCTGGCTGCCCTTGTCGAGGTACTCGCCACACGATTCCGCCTGCTTGCCCCACACCACCACGGTGAGGAAGCACGTCTCCTCGCGCTTCTCCCCGCTCTGCGTGCTGTAGTAGCGATTGACCGCCATGCGCAGGTCGGCCACGGCGGTGCCGCTCGGCGTGTAGCGCAGCTCGGGGGGGCGCGTCAGGTTGCCGATCAGGAGCACCTTGTTCAGGCTCATCATCCAACGACCTCCTCAAGGACCTCTTGAGTTTTCGCCGGCCGAGCCTTCTTGCGGATCGGGACCCGGGTCGAGAGGAAGCGCAGCACGTTCTCGTTGAGGCGGAGCTGCCGCTCGAGCTCGCGAACCATGGCCGGCTCGGCTGAAACCTCGAAGACCGCGTACGTGCCTTCCCGCTGCTTGCGGATGTCGTACGCCAGCCGGCGCTTCCCCCAGTTCTCCATCTTCACGACCTCGCCGCCCAGCGAGGTGATCTGCTCGCCCAGCTGCGTGAGCAGGGCGGCCACCTCCTCGTCGGTGGGACGCGGATCGACGATGACCAGGACTTCATAGGGCCGCAGTGCACTCACCTCCCCGGGATGTTCACGATCGACCTCGACATGTCCGGATCGAAGCGCCTAACGGTATCAAACATCCCCACTGCCCGCAACGTCAATGCCCGAAAACAGATACGGCCCGGGCCGGTCTCCCGACCCGGGCCGCACGCCCCCGCATCGCGGGGACTGAACCCTTTGACCTTCCCTCGTTCGAGCGCCGGCTTTGCCGGCGCAATCCTCCTCGGGGGGAGGCAGGGCGAGCGCGGGCCGTCAGGCCCGCGCCGCCCGTCGGAAGGGGGGCGAAGCCCCCCTCCGAGTTCTAATACATATCGCCGTGCGGCATGGCCGGGGCCGCCGCGGGCTTGTCCTCCGGGAGGTCGGCGATGAGCGCCTCGGTGGTGAGCAGCAGCGAGGCGATCGACGCCGCGTTCTGCAGCGCCACCCGCTCGACCTTGGCGGGATCGATGATGCCGGCCTGCAGCATGTCGACGTACTCCATGCTCTCGGCGTCGTAGCCGCGGGTCACCACCGTCTCGGCCTTCACCTTCTCGATGATCACGCTGCCCTCGAGGCCGGCGTTCTCGACGATCTGGCGAATGGGCTCCTCGAGCGCCCGCTTGATGATCATGGCGCCGACCTTCTCGTCGCCCTCCAGCTTCTTCATCCCGTCGATGGCCCTGGAAGCGCGCAGCAGCGCCACCCCACCGCCCGGCACGATGCCTTCCTCGACGGCGGCCCGGGTCGCGTTGAGCGCGTCCTCGACGCGGGCCTTCTTCTCCTTCATGGCCGTCTCGGTGGCCGCCCCGACCTTGATCACCGCCACGCCGCCGGCCAGCTTGGCCAGCCGCTCCTGCAGCTTCTCGCGGTCGTAGTCGGAGGTCGTCTCGTCGATCTGGGCCCGGATCTGCTTGATGCGGCCCTCGATCGCCGACGACTTGCCGGCGCCCTCGACGAGCGTGGTGTTGTCCTTGTCGATCACGATCTTCTTCGCCTTGCCGAGGTCCTCCAGCTTGATGTTCTCGAGCTTGATGCCGAGATCCTCGGTGATGGCCTTGCCGCCGGTCAGGGTGGCGATGTCCTCCAGCATGGCCTTGCGGCGGTCGCCGAAGCCCGGCGCCTTGACGGCGCAGGTGTGCAGCGTGCCGCGCAGCTTGTTGACGACCAGGGTGGCCAGCGCCTCGCCCTCGACGTCCTCGGCGATGATCAGGAACGGCTTGCCGGACCGCGCCACCTGCTCGAGCAGGGGCAGCATGTCCTTCATCACGCTGATCTTCTTCTCGTGGATCAGGACGAGCGCGTCCTCCAGCACGACTTCCATGCGCTCGGGGTCGGTCACGAAGTACGGGCTCAGGTAGCCGCGGTCGAACTGCATGCCCTCGACCACGTCCAGCACGGTGTCGGCCGACTTCGACTCCTCGACGGTGATGACGCCGTCCTTGCCGACCTTCTCCATCGCCTCGGCGATCAGGTTGCCGATCGTCTTGTCGTTGTTGCTGGCGATGGTGGCGACCTGGGCGATCTCCTTCTTGTCCTTGGTCGATTTCGACAGCTTCTTGAGGTCCTCGGTCACCGCCTCGACCGCGGCTTCCATGCCTCGCTTGAGACCCATGGGGTTGGCGCCGGCGGTCACGTTGCGCAGGCCCTCGCGGAAGATGGCCTGGGCCAGCACGGTGGCGGTGGTGGTGCCGTCACCCGCGATGTCGGAGGTCTTGGAGGCGACCTCCTTGAGCATCTGGGCGCCCATGTTCTCGTAGGGGTCCTTCAGCTCGATCTCCTTGGCGACGGTCACGCCGTCCTTGGTGATCGTGGGGCTGCCGAACTTCTTGTCGATGACCACGTTGCGGCCCTTGGGCCCGAGCGTCGCGGCCACGGCGGCTGCCATGACGTTGATGCCCTTGAGCAAGGCGGCCCGAGCCTCCTCGTCGAACTTCAGCTGCTTCGGCATAAATCGCTTTCCTCCTTGGAAGTCGATGGAACCCGTTACTCGAGAATGGCGAGGACGTCCTCCTCGCGCAGGATCAGGTAGTCGTCGCCGTCGATCTTGACCTCGTTGCCGGAATACTTGCCGAAGAGGATGCGGTCGCCCTTCTTGACGTCCAGCGGGATGCGCTTGCCGTCCTCGGCGATCTTGCCGGCGCCGGCGGCCTCGACGGTGCCGCGCTGCGGCTTCTCCTTGGCGGTGTCGGGGATGATGATCCCGCCGATCTTCTCCTCGCCCTCTTCCTCGCGCTTGACGAGGATGCGGTCGTGCAGCGGACGAATCTTCTTCATAAACGCCCTGCCTCCTTGGGTTGGGGTGGACACTGGTTTCGGCTGCGCCGGAGCCGGCCGCTGGCTCCAGCGTCCCGCTCGATAACCTATTAGCACTCCTCTGAATCGAGTGCTAGTATAGCCATCCGCCGAGAGTCGGCAAGGGAAAAATCACAGGGGTCAGAGATGGCCAAAAGCATCTTGATTTCAAATAGTTTGCCCTCGGAAGCCCGGCAGATGATCCCCCGGGACATCGCCGTCGATTACAACGACTCTGACGAACCCCTGCCCCGGGAGGAGCTGCTCACGCGCCTCGAGGGCAAGGACGGATTGGTCTGCCATATCCTCTCGTCCATCGACGACGAGCTACTCGGGGCCTGTCCCGGGTTGAAGGTCGTCTGCAACGTGGCGGTGGGCTACGATAACGTCGACGTCGCCGCCGCCCGCCGGCGCGGCGTCGTCGTCACCAACACCCCCGACGTCCTCACCGAGACCACCGCGGATTTCGCCTGGACCCTGCTCATGGCGGCGGCCCGTCGGGTGGTCGAGGCCGACCGCTACGCCCGGTCGGGACAGTGGACGAGGTGGCAGTGGGGCCTGCTGTGGGGCGCCGACATCCACGGCAAGACGCTCGGCGTGGTGGGCTTCGGACGGATCGGGCGGGCCGTGGCCCGGCGGGCGCTCGGCTTCGGGATGCGCGTGCTCTACCAGGACAGCGTCCGCGCCGACGCCGCCGTCGAGCGCGAGCTGAAGGCCACGGCGACCGACCTGGACACGCTGCTGCGCGAGGCCGACTTCGTGTCGCTCCACACGCCGCTGAGCCCCGAGACCCGCCACCTGATCAACCAGCGCACCCTGCGGCTCATGAAGAAGACCGCCATCCTGGTCAACGCCGCCCGCGGGCCGGTCGTGGACGAGGGGGCCCTGGTCACGGCGCTCTCCGAGGGCTGGATCGCCGGGGCCGGGCTGGACGTGTTCGAGGCGGAGCCCACGATCCATCCCGGCCTGGTGCCGCTGGCCAACGTCACGCTCGCCCCCCACGTCGCCAGCGCCTCGCGCGACACCCGGATCGCCATGGCGGCGCTGGCCGTGCGCAACTGCCTGGCCGTCCTGGACGGTAAGCCCGCGATCACGCCGGTGTCATAATGTTCGCCATCGGGGCGCCTTCGCAGGGCTCCGGCGCCCGAGGGTCGGGCGTAGCGTCCGCGAGGTGAATGAGTGGCGCTGCTGGAGCTCGCGCGGGTCGGCAAGCGCTTCGGCGCCGACCGGCCGCCCGCGGTCGACGACCTCACCTTCGGCCTCGACGCCGGACGCATCCTCGCCCTGCTGGGGCCGTCCGGCTGCGGCAAGACGACGACGCTGCGCCTGATCGCCGGCTTCGAGGCGCCGGACGCCGGCCAGATCGCCATCGGCGGCCGCGTCGTGGCGCGGGCCGGGCAGGCCGGCGTGCCGCCCGAGGAGCGCAGCGTCGGGGTCGTGTTCCAGGACTACGCGCTCTTCCCCCACCTCACCGTCGAGGCCAACGTGGCCTTCGGAGTGTCACGCCGGCCGCGGGCCGAGCGGCAGGGCCGCGTCGCCC
This sequence comes from Candidatus Methylomirabilota bacterium, assembly GCA_036397135.1. Classification (GTDB taxonomy): domain Bacteria; phylum Methylomirabilota; class Methylomirabilia; order Rokubacteriales; family CSP1-6; genus AR5. Next base: position 12,665 of record DASWJN010000147.1, on the reverse strand, counting down.
GGATGCTGGAGCTGGTCGGGCTTGCCGAGTTCGCCGGGCGCTACCCGCACGAGCTGTCCGGAGGCCAGCAGCAGCGCGTCGCCACCGCCCGGGCGCTGGCGCCGGCGCCGGCCCTGCTGCTGCTCGACGAGCCGTTCTCGAACCTCGACGCCGACCTGCGGGCCCAGATGCGCGACGAGGTCCAGAAGCTCCTGCGCACGACGGGCACGACCGCGATCTTCGTCACCCACGACCAGGAGGAGGCCTTCACGATCGCCGACGAGGTGGGCGTGCTGAACCGGGGCCGCCTCGAGCAACTGGGCACGCCGGAGACGATCTATCACCACCCGGCCACGCCGTTCGTCGCCGCCTTCGTCGGCGCTGCCGACTTCCTGCCCGGCCTGGTGACCTCGCAGGGCATCGTCACCGAGATCGGCGTGTTCGGGAACGTGGAAGGTCGGGAACCGGGTGAGAAGGTGCGCGTGATGATCCGCCCCGACGACGTGACGTTCGTGCCGGACGAATCGGGCGCCGCCGTGCTGGTGCAGCGCTACTTCCGGGGCTCGGAGAACCTCTACTGCCTCGGCCTGCCCTCCGGCCACCGCGTGCACTCCTCGCAGCCGTCGTCCGCGGCCTTCGCGACCGGCTTGCGAGTGCGCCCGGAGGCACATGTCCTCCACGTGGTGACCTTCGTGGATGGGGCGACGACGCGGCCGTGACCGGCGCACTCCTTCACGCGCGACGACCAGTGACGCAGGCACACGGCATCGTGGTTGAGATACTCCATCGTCGGGGGCCATGGGATGCCGGTGAGACGGCGGCGTGCCGGCAGCAGGTCGGGTCGCCCGGCGGCGGTGACGAGACGGAGTCGCCCCGTCACGCTCACGCCCCGAAGCGGCTGAGCTTGCGCGCGCGGTCCTCCCATTGCGCCCGCCGCGGGAAGTGCACGATCAGGCTGACGAGCGAGAGCGCGGCGAAGGCGTAAAAGTCCAGCTGCCGGCCGCCGAGCAGGAACAGGACGAGGCCATAGACCGCGATGGCCTCACTCAGCAAGAGCGTGAGGAGGCTCCCGGTGAAGAGTCGCCTGGTCACCGGGGACGTTCTGGGCATCGGGGTGATCGGAACGACGAGGGCGGCGCCGAGCTTGTCCCGCAGCACGCGGCCGACGGCCAGGCTCAGGATGGCCAGCGCCCCCAGCACGACGCGGGAGACGCCAAGATCGACCTCCGGCGCGAACCCGCGGAATGGCGCGAAGGCCTGGCGCATCATCTCCACGAAGAACGCGTACATCACCACCGCGACCATGAACACGACGGTCACCAGCTGAGCGTGGCGGCAGCCTTGCCGTACGTCCGCGGGCATGGCGCTCACGTGGTGGCCGAGGTGAGCCGTCGCGTCGACAGCCGACGCTCGATCCGGGCCAGGCGGTAGGCAAACGCGTCGAGCACGCGCGAGGCGGCGCCGGCCGCCCGGGCCAGGCCCAGCGCGTCCTCCACGACGGCGCGCGCGGCGGCGAGGTCGCGGGCGCGGTGCTCGTGGAACTTCGCCAGTTCCTCCCAGGGGCGCGGGTCGAAGACGTCGTGGGCACGGGCGGCGTCCCAGAGGGCGCAGGCGGCGTCCCAGCGGGCGGCCCGCTTCTCCCACCAGGCCAGTCGCAGCCGCGCCCACCGGGCGACGGGCTCGGGCAGGCCTGCCCCGAGCGCGGCGCGATAGCACGCCAGACCGCGCTCGAGATCGACCGGCTCCCAGAGGCGGCCGAGCCCGGCCAGCTCCTCGGGCCGCAGGCCGGCGCCGCCTCCCAGCGCCCGGCCGAACCAGCCCACGAGCGCCACGAGCGAGAGGACGTCGTGGCGGTTGTGCTCGAAGACCCGCCGCAGCGGCGCCGCCCGCCGCGAGCGCAGGTAGTCGAAGTAGAGCAGCGGGATCATGAAGCCCGGCACGTCGTCGTCCCGCTCCAGGCCCAGCACGGCGCTCTCCAGCGTCGCCAGCCGGCAGTCGGCCAGCCAGCCCGTCCACACGCGGCGTGCCGGACGCAGCAGGTCCAGATGCGCCAGCGTCGACGGCCACCGCCGGCGGGCGAGCACGAAGCGCGTCTCCAGCAGGGGCAGGTCGAAGGCAGCCCCGTTGAACGTGACCACCGCGCCCGCGCGCGCCAGCAGCGGGTCCAGGGCGGTGAGCAGCGCCGGCTCGTCGTCGAAGTCGCGCATGAAGAACTGCGTGACGACCACCCGGTCACCCTCGACGAGCGCGGCGCCGACGAGGAAGGCGTAGGTGCCGGTGCCGCCGGCCAGCCCCGTGGTCTCCGTGTCCAGGAACAGCAGGCCGTCGGCGCCGGCGATCCCGCCCTCGACGCGCGCGACCCGCGCCAGCAGCGGCAGCGACGCCGCCACCACGTCGCCGAGCGGCTGGCCGCCGTGACGGTGGACGAGCGGATACGCGCGGCGCACGACCACCAGGCTGCCCTGCCCGGTGTCGAGCAGCTCCCCGCCGACCACGCGCTCCACGGGGTCGGCGGCCGGGCGCGGCGGTCGCGCCGTCTCGATACGCCGGATCACGCGCCGCAGCTCGTCGAGGCTGGGCATCCAGGTCAGGCCGTGAGGGCCGCCAGCAGGCGGGCGGCGGTCGCCTTGGCGCGGCGGCCGACCTCGTTGACGGGGCCCACGCACGACGGGCAGCCGGAGGCGCACGGGCACGCCTCCAGCGTGTCGAGCCCGTGGCGCAGCAGGTCGGGCAGGACCTCGAACACGCGCTCGGCGAGGCCGATGCCGCCGGCGTGGGCGTCGTAGAGATAGATCGTCGGGTTGAAGCGCTCGGCCTGCATCAGCCGCTGCTTGGCCGACTCGCGCGTGGCCACCGCGCCCGCCTCGGCCGGCGTGGTGTCGCCGAGCCAGGAGCCGAGGTCGCGGATGTCGCAGAGCAGGAAGATCGGGGCCAGATGGCGCAGCAGGTACGTCACCGCGCGCAGGCCGTCGATCAGCTCCTCGCGCGATCGGCTCACCCGCTCCAGCGTGGGCGGCGGTACCGTGATCCAGGCACTGGTGGTCTGCTTCTCCTGCTGGGGCAGCTCGACCTCGCCGGAGCCCACGTTCTCCATCGTCCCCAGCTTGATCTTCTTGAAGCCGACGACTTTCTCGGCCACCAGCACCTCGCCCTGCTCGGCCAGGTAGCCGGGGTGCTCGCGCCCTTCCAGCCGTCGCAGGATCCACACGCCCTTGGCGCTGACGGCGTCGGTGAAGTAGTCGACGTCCACGCGCTTGACGTACGCCACCTTCTCCTCGTCCTCCCGGAAGCGCAGCTCCTGGACCTCGTAGGGCACGCTCTCCACCAGGTAGATCGCCTTCGGATGGACGGTCGCGAAGGCGCTGCCCCAGTCGACCTCCGCGATGATCTGCCGCTTCTTGGCCTGCTTGTCGTCGCGGAAGGTCGTGTCGATCACCACGAAGTTGTCGGTGGTGACCGTCCGCAGCGAGACGTGGTCGGCCGGGTAGGTCTCGGACGCCCAGTGATAGCGGGGGCCAGCGCGGTGCAGCACGCCCTCGTCTTCCAGCGCGGCCAGTTCCCGCCGCACCTCCACGCCGTCGAAGGGCTCGTCCTCCGGGATCGGCAGCTCGAAGGCCGCGCACTTGAGGTGGCTCACGAGGATGAACGGGTTGTCGGGATTGACGCGGGCGTGCTCGGGCGGGGTGCCGAAGAGATAGTCGGGATGCGTGACCATGAACTGGTCGAGGGGGGCGCTGGTGGCGACCAGGATCGCCGCCGACGGGTCGGTCCGGCGCCCGGCCCGGCCCGCCTGCTGCCACAGCGAGGCGATCGTGCCGGGGTAGCCGGCCAGCACGGCGGCGTCGAGGTGGCCGATGTCCACACCCAGCTCGAGCGCGTTGGTCGACACCACGCCGAGCGCCTCGCCCGCCCGCAGCTCGCGCTCGACCGCGCGCCGGCGAGTGGGCAGATATCCGCCGCGGTAGCCGCGCACGATGCCGGCGTCGCCGGTGGCGCGGTCGGCCACCCCCTGCTTGATCGAGGTGAGCAGCACCTCGGTCGACAGCCGGCTCTGCGCGAAGACGATCGTCGGCACCTCGGCCCGCAGCAGCCGGATGGCCAGCTTGGCCGCCTCGCCGAGGTAGGGCGCCCGGATGCCCAGCGCGGGGTTCACCACCGGCGGGTTGTAGCAGACGAACGTCTTGTCGCCGGTCGGCGCTCCGCTCTCGGTGACCTCCTCGACCGGCTCGCCGGTGATCCGGCCGGCCAGCTCGCCGGGGTTCGCGATGGTGGCCGAGGCCATGATGAACTGCGGCGCCGAGCCATGGTGTGCGCAGATGCGCTTCAACCGTCGAAGGACGTTGGCGAGGTGCGAGCCGAAGACTCCCCGGTACGCGTGCAGCTCGTCGATCACCACGTACCTGAGGTTCTGGAACAAGGCCGCCCACTTCGTGTGGTGCGGCAGAACCCCCGAGTGCAGCATATCGGGGTTGGTCAGCACCAGGTTGGCGCGCGCCCGCACCGCCCGGCGCGCGTCCTGCGGGGTGTCGCCGTCGTAGGTGAACATCCGCATCTCGGGCAGCGCCCTCGCGATGCCCTCCAGCTCGGCCAGCTGGTCCTGGGCCAGCGCCTTGGTCGGGAACAGGTAGAGGACGCGCGCCTCCGGCCGCTCGACGAGCGACTGGAGCGCGGGCAGGTTGTAGCAGAGCGTCTTGCCCGAGGCCGTCGGCGTCACGACCACGACATTGCGGCCCGCCTCCACCAGCTCCCACACGCGCGCCTGATGGCTGAACAGCTGCTCGATGCCACGGGCGCGCAGCGCCTCGGCAATGCGCGGATCGAGCGAGGCGGGAAACGGCGCCAGCACGGCCGGGCGCGCGGGGACGTGTCGGGTGGCGGTGATGCAGCGGCCGGTCGAGGCGGAGATCAGCAGATCGTCCAGGATCTCGCCGAGCATCGGCCCGACTGTATCATGAAAGCGTGAGCCGGCTCGCCACCTGGGTGCCGCCGATCGTGTGGATGGCGGTCGTCCTCGTCATGTCCTCCGCGGAGTTCAGCGCCGAGAACACCGGCAGCGTGCTGCATCCGCTGCTGGCCTGGCTGCTGCCGTGGCTCACCCCGGCTCACACGGCCATCATCCACGGCGTCGTGCGCAAGACGGCGCACCTGGTCGAGTACGCGATCCTGGGCGCGCTCTGGTTCCACGCCTTCGCGCGCCGCGGAACGGCCCGGCCCGCGGCCGCCGGGCTGGCGCTCGGCCTCAGCGTCGCCTGGGCGATGATCGACGAGGGGCACCAGGCCCTCCTGCCGAGCCGCACCGGCAGCGTGGGGGACGTGCTGATCGACGCGGTGGGCGCCCTGGCCGCCGTCGGGGCGGCGTGGCTGGGATGGTGGCGGGCGATGCCCGCGGCCACCGGCATCCTGCTGTGGATCGCGGCGGCCGGCGGGCTGGGGGCACTCGCCCTCGGCCTCGCCGCGGGAGTCGGCGGCGGCGTGTTCTGGTTCACCGTGCCGGCCGCGGCGGCGCTGCTGATCTATCGATGGCGGAAAGACAGCTCGCAGAGCTGAAGGCGCGCTGCCCCGGTCCCCTGATCGCCGAACCAGGCCAGCCTCTCGCGTAGCGCCACCACGTCGCCGACCACGATGACCACCGGGGGCGCCAGCCCTACCGCCGCCGCCAGCGACGCGACCTCGCCCAGGCGTCCCACGACCGTCTCCTGCGCGCCGGTCGTGCCCCACCGGATCAGCGCCACCGGCGTCCCGGCCGGGCGGCCGCCCGCCAGCAGGGCCCGCGCGATCGTCGGCAGGCTGCGCGCGCCCATCAGGACGACCAGCGTGTCGACCGCGGTCGCCAGGCGCGCCCAGTCGACCGAGGCCCCGGCCTTGCATTCGTCCTCGTGACCGGTCACGACGGCGAACGACGACGCCACCCCGCGGTGGGTGACGGGGATCCCCGCATAGGCGGGCACGGCGACGGCGGCGCTCACCCCCGGGACGACCTCGTACGGGATGCCGGCGGCGGCGAGCGCCTCCGCCTCCTCGCCACCACGGCCGAACACGAACGGGTCGCCGCCCTTGAGACGGACGACGCGCCGGCCGTGCCGGGCGTGGCGCACCAGGAGCGCGTTGATCTCGTCCTGGGGCCGCGTGTGCGAGCCGGGGGCCTTGCCCACGAAGATCCGGCGCGCGGGCGGCGGAGCCTCGTCGAGGAGCTGCGGATCGACGAGACGATCGTAGACGACGACCTCGGCCCGCCGCAGCAGCGCGAGCCCCCGCACCGTCATCAGTCCGGGATCCCCGGGCCCGGCGCCGACGAGCGCGACGCTGCCGCTCACGCCGGCGTCCGCGGCGTGCCCGCCGCGCCCGCCGCGCGCCCGTCGCTCGGTGCCAGACGCCCGCGCATCCGCCTCCGTGCCTCGTCCACCCGGCCGGTGGCGAGCAGCTCGCGCACGTCGGGGGCCAGCGCCCGCCGCCAGGCGTCGCCGGCCGCCGAGCGGCCGGCCGCGCGCAGCTCGCGCCGGGCCTCCGCCGCCAGCTCGCCGAGCGCCGCCCACTCGGCCCCGAGCGTGGCGTCGAGATGCTCGCGCAGGGCGCGGGTGAGCGCAGGGCTGGCCCCGCCCGAGGCGACGGCGATCGTGAGGACGCCGCGCCGGACCACCGCCGGCAACATGACGTCGCAATGCGCCGGGTCGTCGGCGGCGTTCAGCGACACGGCCCGCTCGCGCGCCTCCAACGCCACGGCGGCCGTCACCGCCGGATCGCCGGTGGCGGTGAGCGCGAGCGCGGCGCCGTCGAGGTCGCCGCAGCGGTAGGGACGGGCACGGTGCCGGATCCGCCCGCCGGCGGCCATCTCCGCCAGCACCGGCGTGAGCGTCGGGCTGACCACGGTCACCACGGCCCCGGCCGCCAGCAGGCCCTCGATGCGGCGCTCGGCGACGGCGCCGCCGCCCACGACGACACAGCGCCGGCCGGCCAGCTCGAGCGAGACGGGGTAGTAGCCCATCACCCCTCGACGCCGGCCGGCGGCCGCCCGGCCGGCACGTCACGCTCGGCGGCGGTGACGACCCCGCCCGCCAGGAACCCGCGCAGCTCCTCGTCGGTGTGCCGCGCCGCGAACTCGCGGAAGCCCTCGCCGGGGCGCCGGCCGTCGAGGTACCGGCGCAGCAGCCGCTCGATCGCCGCCGGCACCTCGCCGGCGGCCACGCGGTAGCCGACGGGGCGCGCCACCGTCTGGTGGCGGCCGACGGCACCGCCGACGCAGAAGTAGTAGGCATCGACGAGGGCGCCGTCGGCCTTGAGCTTCTTGCCCTCGATCCCGATGTCGGCGATCCAGTGCTGGCCGCACGAGTTCGGGCAGCCCGTCACGTTGATCCGCACGTGTCGGTCGAAGTCCGGCAGCCTCGACTCGAGATCGTCGACGAGGCGGCGGGCGAAGCCCTTGGTCTCGGTCAGGGCGAGCTTGCAGAACTCGCTGCCGGTGCAGGCCACGGTGCCGCGCCGGAACGGCGAGGCGTCGAGCGACAGGCCGACCGGCTCCATCTCCCGGGCGAGCCGCCCCGCGCGCTCGCGCGGCACGTCGAGCACGAGCAGGTTCTGCATCGTGGTCGTGCGCAGCTGGCCGGAGCCGAAGCGCTCGGCCACGTCGGCCACCGCCCGCATCTGCCCGGGCGTGAGGCGGCCGCGGACCACCGGCAGCCCGACGTAGCACAGCCCGTCCTGCCGCTGCGGATGGATGCCGACGTGGTCGCGATAGACGTCGTCGGGTGGATCGTCGGGCACGCCCGCGGCCAGCCTGGTGCCCAGCCGCTGCTCCACCTCGGCCAGAAACCGCGCGGGCGTCCAGCCCCCGTGGAGGAACAGGAACTTCAGCCGGGCTTTCTCGCGGTTCTGGCGCAGGACGTCGCTGTCGCGGAACACCTCGGCGACCGCGCGCACGACGGGGACGACCTCGCGCGGTCGCACGAAGGCGTCGAGGCGCACGCCCAGGTGGGGGGCGGTGGAGAGCCCCCCGCCCACCCGCACCGCGAAGCCGATCTCGCCCGTGGCCGGATGGCGGACCGCGGTCATCCCGACGTCGTTGATCTCGGGATAGACGCACCAGGACCGGCAGCCCGTGATCGTGACCTTGAACTTCCGCGGCAGGTTGTAGAAGTCGGGGTTGCCGTTGAGCAGGCGGGTGGTCTCGTGCACGAGCGGCGAGGCATCGAGCAGCTCGTCGGCGTCGACACCCGCCACCGGGCAGCCGGTCACGTTGCGGGTGACGTCGCCGCAGGCGCCGAGCGTGGTGATTCCCGTGCGCCACAGCGTCTCGAACACCACCGGCAGGTCCTCGATCGTCACCCAGTGCAGCTGCACGTTCTGCCGGACGGTCAGATCGGCCACGCCGCGCGCGTGGCGCTCGGCGAGGTCGGCGAGCGCGCGCAACTGGTGGGCGGCCAGCGCGCCGTTCGGAATACGGATGCGGACCATGAAGTACGGCACGGCGCGCCCCTCGCCGCCCCGACCGCCCACTGCGCCCACGCCGTCCCCCTGGCTGTAGACCCCCCACCACCGGAAGTACGTGGCCCACTCCGCCGGGATCGAGGCGTGGCCGTCCCGGGCGAACCGCTGGATCTCCGCGTACGCCTCCCAGGGGTTGAGCGCTTGCTTGAGCCGCTCGGCACGCTGGGCCTTGGTCTCCTTGATCGCCTCGCTCATGAGGTCCCCCGATCAGGGGCACCGCCCAACCGGCGGGCCACCGTCGGCGAAAATACTCATTGTCGATCGATATTGTCAAGAGTAGGAGGGTCTACCTGCAAACGCCAGTCTCCAAGGAGGGTTCCATGTCACTACGCCTGGGCGATACCGCTCCCGATTTCGCGGCCGAGACGACGCAGGGCAAGGTCCGCTTCCCCGAGTGGATCGGCGACTCGTGGGCCATCCTCTTCTCTCATCCGCGTGACTTCACGCCCGTCTGCACCACGGAGCTGGGCTACGTCGCGCGACTCAAGCCGGAGTTCGATCGGCGGGGCGTGAAGGCGATCGGGCTGTCCGTCGATCCGGTGGACGCGCACGCGAAGTGGTCGGAGGACATCCGCACCACCCAGGGCCATGCGCCGAACTTCCCGATCATCGCCGACCCCCACCGCAAGGTCGCCGATCTCTACGGGATGGTGCATCCCGCCCACGACGAGGTCTACACGGTCCGGACGGTCTTCGTGATCGATCCCAAGAAGAAGATCCGCCTGATGATCACCTACCCCCAGACCACCGGCCGCAACTTCGACGAGATCCTCCGCGTCATCGACTCCCTGCAGCTCACCGACGCCCACCGCGTCGCCACCCCCGTCAACTGGAAGCAAGGCGACGATGTCATCATCGTCCCCGCCGTCACCGACGAGGAGGCCAAGCAGAAGTTCCCCAACGGCTGGAAAGCCCTCCCCCCCTATCTCCGGCTGACCAAGCAACCCAGCGCCAGGTAAACAGTCGGGCAACGCGAGCGCAGCGAGCGAGCCGGCCGTCAACCGATGCCGGGCAACGCGAGCGCAGCGAGCGAGCCCGGCGAGGCGCCCTCGACGACCGTCGCCCTGATCCCGGGCCGATCAAAAGGGGTCAGATGCTAGGCGGCGCGAGCACCGGAGCGAGGCGTACTCCGAGTACGCCGCAGCGAGGAGCGTAGCGCCAACGACGCAGATGCCCCGTTTTCATCGCCCGTTCAAAAGAGAAAGTAGCGCTGGGCCATGGGGAGGACGCGGGCGGGGTCGCAGGTAAGCCGCTCGCCGTCCGCGCGCACCTCGTAGGTCTCGGGATCGACCTCGATCCGCGGCAGCGCGTCGTTGTGGATCATGTCCCGCTTGCCGATCCCGCGGCAGCGCCGCACCGCCACCGCCCGGCGGGACAGGCCCAGCCGGCGCGGCACGTCGGCCGCCAGGGCGGCGGCGGAGACGAACGTGAGCGTCGTGGCGGCGCGCGCGCGGCCCAGCGCGCCGAACATCGGCCGGTAGAGCACCGGCTGGGGCGTCGGGACCGAGGCGTTCGGATCGCCCATCGCCGCCCAGCCGATCAGGCCGCCCTTGACCACCAGCTCGGGCTTCACGCCGAAGAAGGCGGGCTTCCAGACGACCAGATCGGCGAGCTTGCCGACCTCGACGGAGCCCACGTGCTCGGCCAGCCCGTGGGCGATGGCCGGATTGATCGTGTACTTGGCCACGTAGCGCTTCACCCGGCGGTTGTCGTCGCCGGCCGTCTCCCCGGGCAGCGCGCCGCGCTGCTGCTTCATCTTGTCGGCCGTCTGCCAGGTGCGGATGATCACCTCGCCGATCCGCCCCATCGCCTGCGAGTCGGACGACATCATGCTGATGGCGCCCAGGTCGTGCAGGACGTCCTCGGCCGCGATCGTCTCGGCCCGGATGCGCGACTCCGCGAACGCCAGGTCCTCGGGGATGGCCGCGTTCAGGTGGTGGCAGACCATCAGCATGTCGAGGTGTTCGTCCAGCGTGTTGACGGTGAACGGCATCGTGGGATTGGTGGACGACGGCAGGCAGTTGGGCTCGCCGCAGACGCGGATGATGTCCGGCGCGTGGCCGCCCCCGGCGCCCTCCGTGTGGTAGGTGTGGATCGTCCGCCCCTTGAAGGCCTTGATGGAGTCCTCGACGAAGCCGGCCTCGTTCAGCGTGTCGGTGTGGATCGCCACCTGGACGTCGTGCTCCTCGGCCACCGACAGCGCGCAGTCGATGGCGGCCGGCGTCGTGCCCCAGTCCTCGTGCAGCTTGAGGCCGATGGCCCCGGCGGCGATCTGCTCGCGCAGCGGGTCGGGCGCCGAGGCATTGCCCTTGGCGAGGAATCCGAGGTTGACCGGGAACTCCTCGGCGGCCTCCAGCATGCGGTGGATGTTCCACTCGCCGGGGGTGCACGTGGTGGCCGCGGTGCCCGTGGCCGGCCCGGTGCCGCCGCCCACGAGCGTGGTGAGCCCGGCGCTGATGGCCTCGGTCACGATCTGCGGGCAGATGAAATGGATGTGGGTGTCGAGCCCCCCGGCGGTCACGATCCTCCCCTCGCCGGCGATCACTTCGGTTCCGGCGCCGACCGTCATGCCGGGTGTGACGCCGGCCATCAGGTCGGGGTTCCCGGATTTTCCGATGGCGACGATACGGCCGTCGCGGATGCCGATGTCGGCCTTGACGATTCCCCAGTGGTCGACGATGACGGCGTTGGTGATGACCGTGTCGAGCGTCTGATCGGCGCGGGTCGCCCGGGCCGACTGGCCCATCCCGTCGCGGATGACCTTGCCTCCGCCGAACTTCGCTTCCTCGCCCGGCACCGTGAGGTCCCGTTCGATCCGGACGAGGAGATCGGTGTCGGCCAGGCGGACGCGGTCGCCGGTGGTGGGGCCGTAGAGGTCGGCGTACTGCCGTCGCGGGATGCGCAGGGTCACGACCGCTGCCAGTCGTCGAGCCGGGCGAGCGCCTGCTCGAGCGTCCCGCCCCGGGTGAGCGCGTTGAGCCCGAACATCCGGCGGGCGCCGGCCAGCTCCACGAGGGTCACGCGTTTGTCGTCGCCTGGCTCGAAGCGGACGGCGGTGCCGGCCGGGATGTTCAGGCGCATACCGAACGCCCGCGCCCGGTCGAAGCGCAGCGCCCGGTTCGCCTCGAAGAAGTGGAAGTGCGACCCGATCTGGATCGGCCGGTCGCCGGTGTTGGCCACCGTCAGCTCGACCGTCCGGCGGCCGGCGTTGGCCACCACGTCGCCGTCACGGAGCAGAAACTCACCGGGAATCACAATGTTTCCCCTTCAGGCGTGAGGAGTAGCTTGTAGTAAAACGTGCTCGCGTCGAGCTTGCCGCCGGCGCTCTGCGCATAGCGCGGGATCTCGCCCCCCCGCTGCCAGCCGACCGAGGCGTACAACCGCTCGGACGGATCGCCGCTGCGGGTGTCGAGCACCAGGGTCGTGCGTCCGAGCCGCCGCGCCTGCTCCTCGGCGGCCAGCATCAGGGCGCGGCCGATGCCCTGCCGCTGAGCCGCGGTCAGCACCATCACCTTGGCCACCTCGGCCCGGTGGCGGCCGTTCTCCCGCGTCGACAGATCGAGCTGGGCGCTGCCCACGATCGCCCCGTCCTCGGCGCGGCGCGCGACGAGCAGCACCCGCGAGCCGTCCGCGATCGCCGCCACCACCGTGGCCCAGTACGCGGCCGCCGTCGAGGCCCCCAGCGGTGGCACGAACCCGACCGACGCGCCGGCATCGACCACGTCCCGGAGCAGCGCGACCAGCGCCGGCGCCGCCGCCCGCGCCTCATCAACCGTCAGCGCCTCGATGCGCGCGCCCATTACCGTGACTTCCGCAGTGCGGGCCCGAGGCCGGGCGCGCTGCGTCGCCCCCGGCGCCCGGCGTTCCGGATCTTCCCGGCGTTCCGGATCTTGATGTCGGCCGCGACGGTAGTGCCGAGCAGGCCGGCGGGGAGGCCCCCCGCCGCGCCACTTGCTGGCGAGCCGTTGTCGCCGTTCGAGCGGAGGGGGCGGCGAGCGCGCCACAACGGCAGCGACTGGTCGCCAGCCCAGCCCCCTGTAGGGGGATGGGGGGCCCGCGCGAGTCGCCCGCGGAGCGAGTTACGGCGACAGGCGAGCCTGGGTGGCGCGGCGGGGGGCCTCCACGCCGGCCCGCTCGGCACTGCCGGTCCCGGCTACGGCAAGGGCGCGGGAAGGTCGGTGCGGCCCATGAGCCAGCGATCGACG
>DASWJN010000146.1:0-7756 GCA_036397135.1 Candidatus Methylomirabilota bacterium | reverse complement strand
CGTTCCGTTGGCCTCGATGGTCTAACCGTCTCGCGCGCCGAACTCACCAAACCTCGGCAGGCGCACCGGCCGGAATTGCGCGGAACGGCCGGCGGCCCCCGGAACCCACGCACCCACCCCACCAGGGCCGGCCCGGCGGTGTATCGCTCATGCCTCTCCGCCGCGCTCGATCTTCTCCTGGCAGGACACGCAGGTGGCGACCTCGGGAATCGCCCGCAGGCGGGCGGGCGCGATGGACTTGCCGCACTCGACGCAGGTGCCGTAGCTGCCCTCGTCCATGCGCTTGAGGGCGGCGGTGAGGCGCTCGATTCGCTCGACGAGGCGCTCGCGGCTCAGCAACCCCATCTCGCGCTGCTCGCTGGCCTGGATGTGATCGGCCTCGTCCCAGACGCTGTCCGCCGGATTCGCCGTCTCCTCCAGCGTGATGGAGCCGCCGAGCTGGCGCAGCCGCGAGGCCGCGAGCTGGCGCTCACGCTCCAGGCGCTTGCGCAGATCCCTCATGGCGCCAGCGCCGCCCGGGTGATGGTGGTCGTCTCCCGGCCGTGCCACTCCGAGTCGGCGAACGCCTGGTTGATCTGCTCGAGCGGATACGTGTGCGAGACGAGCTTGTCGAACGGCCACCGGGAGCGATTGCGGACCAGGAAGTCGAGGGCGCGGGGAATCACCCAGGCATCGTACATGATGACGCCAACGATCTTCTTGGCGCCCCACACGAGCGTCGCCGGCTCCAGCTCCACCTTGGCGCCGCGGCTGATGGTGCCGATCTCCAGATAGGTCCCGCCGGCGCGCAGCATCTCGATGCCCTCCGGGATGACCTGCGGGAAGCCGACGAAATCGCAGGCGACGTCGGCGCCCACTCCATCCGTGTACGTGCGGACCAGGCCGACACGATCCTTCCGCTCGCCGACGTCCTTGAGGTTGATGGTGTGATCCGCTCCGAACGCCCGCGCCAGCTCCAGCCGGCCGGCGATCTGGTCGATCACGATCACCGTGGCGGCGCCCATGTCCTTGGCCACGGCGGCCGCCTGGATGCCGAGCCCGCCGGCGCCCTGGATGACCACGCTGCCGCCGAAGCGCAGCCCGGCCTGGTGGAGGCCGAAGATGACCTGGGACAGCGCGCAGTTCACGGGCGACACGAGGGCGTCGGGCAGGGCGTCGGGGACCAGGAAGATCGAGCCGCCCGGGCGCAGATAGTAGTACTCGGCGAAGGCGCCGTTGAAGTGCGGGAACTCGCCGGGCCCGCGCGGCCGCTCGATCTTGGCCGGACAGCTGGCGGGCTCCTTGTTGAGGCAGACGTAGCAGCGCCCGCACGGGTAGAAGTACGTGTAGGCGACGCGGTCGCCCTCCCTGAGCGGCCGGCCGAGCGAGTCGGTCTTCACGCGCGCGCCGAGCCGGGCCACCCGGCCCGTCATCTCATGGCCGAAGATCCAGCCGTCCTCGGGCAGGCGGAGCGGCGCGTCCCCGCGCCAGAAATGCAAATCGGAGCCGCACACGTTGGCCAGCGAGACGCGGATCACCACGGCGTCCGGCTCGACCTCGGGCAGCGTCACCTCGCGGATCTCGAAGGGCTTGCCGGGCCCGAAGAAGACGGCCGCCTTGCCCCGGATCATCGCCGGGCTCCCGCCTGGCCCAGCTCGAACGCGTCGTGCAGCGCGCGCACGGCCAGCTCGGCGTACTTGTCCTCGATGACGCACGAGGTGGCGATCTCGGAGGTCGAGATCATCTGGATGTTGATGCCTTCCCGCGACAGCGCCCCGAACATCCGGGCCGCCACCCCGGAGTGGCTGCGCATGCCGACCCCCACGATCGAGATCTTGGCCACCCGCTCGTCGTGCAGCAGGCCCTGGGCGCCGACGGCCCGGGCGATCTCCTGCAGGGCGGCGGCGGCGGGGGCGGAGTCGCCGCGGGGGACGGTGAACGAGATGTCGGTGTAGCCGTCCCGGCTGATGTTCTGCACGATCATGTCGACGACGATGGTCTTGGCGCCGAGCGCGCCGAAGACCTGGGCCGCGATGCCCGGCCGGTCCGGCACCCGCAGCAGCGAGATCTTCGCCTGGCTGCGGTCGTGGGTGATGCCGGTGACCACCGCGTCTTCCATCGCGCTCTCCTCCCGGGTGACGATCGTGCCCGGATCGGGCTTGAACGTCGAGCGCACGTGCACCGTCACCCCGTGCTTCTTGGCGAACTCGACCGAGCGCGCCTGCAGCACCTTGGCGCCGAGGCTGGCCATCTCCAGCATCTCGTCGTAGGTCACCCGCGACAGCTTGCGCGCATCCGGCACGACGTTGGGATCCGCGGTGTAGACGCCGTCGACGTCGGTGTAGATCTCGCAGACGTCGGCCTTCAGCGCGGCGGCCAGGGCCACCGCGGTGAGGTCGGAGCCGCCGCGGCCGAGCGTGGTGATCTCCTCGGCGTCACTCCGCCCCTGGAACCCCGCCACCACCGGGATGGCGCCGGCGTCGAGGGCGGCCCGCACGCGCTCGGGGGTGATCTGGGTGATGCGGGCCTTCGTGTGGGCGCGGTCGGTGCACAGCCCGGCCTGGGGGCCGGTGAACGAGCGCGCCTTGAAGCCGAGCGCGTGCAGCGCGATCGCGAGCAGCGCGATGGTGACCTGCTCGCCGGTGGCCAGCAGCATGTCCAGCTCGCGGGGCTCGGGCTCGGCGGCGAGCTGGTGGGCGAGTCCGACGAGGCCGTCGGTGGTCTTGCCCATTGCCGAGACGACGACGACCATCTGGTTGCCCGGCACGCTCTCGACGACCCGGCGCGCGACGTTACGGATCTTCTCGGCGTCGGCGACCGACGACCCCCCATACTTCTGGACCACCAGCGGCATGGCCCACGATCCTATCACGCCGGTCAGGCGCGGCAAGCCCGCACGACCGGCGCGGTCAACCCACCGCGCGATCCATCGGGTGCACGCGGGCGGCCTCGCCCAGGCTCACGTGCTCGCGGACCAGGAACAGCCAGCCGATCAGCGTGATCGGCACGAACTGGCTGGCGTGGTAGAGGACGGCGTAGCTGACCGCGGTGGCCTGGCTCACGCCGAACACCGACAGCGCGAGCGCGGCGGCGGCGTGCCAGACGCCGAGGTAGCCGGGCGCCGACGGGATGCTGATGCCGAAGCCGACGAAGGTCATCACCGTCCACCCGGCCACGAAGGGCAGGTCGAGATGGACCGCCCGCAGCAGCACCCACGCGCCGATGGCGTTGATCGTCCACGCCACGACCGTCCAGGCGACGAGGGGGGCCAGGTGCGCCGGGCTCCGGATGCCTTCGAGCCCGCGCAGCACGACCTCGAGCCCCCGACCGATTCGCGGCTCCAGGGCCGGCCAGGGCCGGGTGACCCTGGCGATCACGCCTCGCACGACACCCGGCGCAACCACCAGGGCGGCGAGGGCGACGGCGGCGGCGGCGTCGAGGAGCAGGATGACGACGGCGGCGTACTGGAAGGCAGGCGGCACCGGGATCAGAAGGACGAGCACGGCGAGGATGAGCACCAGCGTCAGGCTGTCGAGCAGCCGCTCGACCACGATGGTGGCGCCGGCCAGCCACATGCCGCCGCCGATCGAGCCGCCCCGCGTGTTGCGGAGCCGGCGGGCGGCCACGTAGAGCCGCACGAGCTCGCCGGCTCTCAGCGGCAGCACGTTGTTGGCCATGTAGCCGATCATGTTCGCCGCCACCAGCCCCGGCGGCTCCGAGCCCGGCGGGAAGAGATAACGCCAGCGGATGGCCCGCGCCCACAGGCACAGCGGCCCGACCGTCGCCGCCGCCGCCACCCACCCCCACCGCGTGACCGCCAGCTCCCGCCCCAGCTCCCCCAGGTCGACGCTGCGCAGCAGCCAGACGAACAGCCCCCCACTCACCACCACCCCCGCCAGGACGCGAAAACGCTTCAGGGGATTCAGCGAAGCCAGAAGGTGAGCCGCGTTCGTGCGTTCATGCTGGGCCCCCTTCGACCCGGAGCATCATCGTGGCGGCGGCCACGTCGGGGAGCCGATCGATGGCGCCCAGCGCCGCCCGCATGTCGCGCTCGCGCGCCTCGTGGGTGAGCATCACCACCGGCACCGCCTCCCGGGTGGCGCGCCCCTTCTGGATCACGTTGGCGATGGAGATGTCGTTGTCACCGAGAATACCGGCCACGCGGGAGAGGACACCGGGCCGGTCCTGCACCATCACGCGAAGGTAGTAGCAGCAGCGGATGGCCTCCATCGGCGTGAGCGGCAGGGGCTGCCGTCCCACCGTGGGCAGCTCGAGGGCCAGCGCGGGAACGCCGTGGGCGATGCGGCGCGCGATCTCGAGAATGTCGGACCAGACCGCCGAGGCGGTCGGCATCTGGCCGGCGCCGCGGCCGTAGAACATCAGGTCGCCGACGGCGTCGCCGGTGAGGAAGACGGCGTTGAAGACCCCCGCGACCGCGGCCAGGGGCGAGGTGGCGGGGATCATCGTCGGATGCACGCGGGCCTCGACGCCGCCCGCCCCCGCCTTCGCGATGGCGAGCAGCTTGATGCGGTAGCCGAGCTCGCGCGCGTACTCGATGTCCGACGCGGTCACCCGGGTGATGCCCTCGGTGTGGATGTGCTTGAGGTCGACGAGCGTCCGGAACGCCAGCGCGACCAGGATCTGCAGCTTGTGGGCCGAGTCCATCCCCTCGATGTCGAGCGTGGGATCGGCCTCGGCGTAGCCGTGGGCCTGCGCCTCCTTGAGCACGAACGAGAAGTCGAGCCCCTCGTCCGTCATCTTCGACAGGATGTAGTTGCACGTCCCGTTCAGGATGCCGGCCAGCGACAGCACGCGGTTGGCGACCAGCCCCTCCTTGACCGCGCGGATGAGAGGGATGCCGCCGGCCACGGCCGCCTCGAAGCCCAGCGCCACGCCGCGACGGCGGGCCTCGTCGAAGAGCTCGGCGCCGTGATGGGCGAGCAGGGCCTTGTTGGCCGTCACCACGTGCTTGCCGGCCGCCAGCGCCTTCAGGATGAAGGTGCGGGCCGGCTCCAGCCCACCGACCAGCTCGACCACGACGTGGATCGAGGGATCCTCGAGCACCCGGGCGGCGTCACCGACCATGGGCAGCGCCCGGAGGTCCAGGCCCTCGCGCGGGCGGGTGAGGTCGCTGTCGGCAATCGCGGTGAGGCTCAGGCGGGCGCCGGCGCGCTCCTGGAGCATCTCGCCCCGGGTCTGGAGGATCTTGACCACGCCGGCGCCGACCGTGCCCAGGCCCAGCAGGCCGATGCGGACGTCGTTGACGGAAGGCACGGTGCCGGCTCGTCGGCTCAGCGACTCAAGTGCTTGAGGCCGCGCAGCGCCTGCCGGATGCGCTGCTCGTTCTCCACCAGCGCGAAGCGGACGTAGCCCTCGCCGTACTCGCCGAAGCCGATGCCCGGCGACACCGCCACCCGGGCTTCCTGGATGAGCAGCTTGGAGAACTCCAGCGAGCCCAGCTTGCGGAAGGCCTCGGGGATGGGCGCCCACACGAACATCGTGCCCTTGGGCTTGGGGACGGACCAGCCGAGCTTGTTGAGGCCGTCGACGAGGACGTCGCGCCGCTTGCGGTGGACCTCGACGATGTCGGCGACGCACTTCTGGTCGGCCTCCAGCGCCACGATGCCGGCGATCTGGATGGGCTGGAACGCGCCGTAGTCGAGGTAGGACTTGATGCGGGCCAGGGCGTGGATCATCGTGGCGTTGCCGCACACGAAGCCCAGGCGCCAGCCGGCCATGTTGTACGACTTCGAGGTCGAGAAGATCTCCACGCCGACGTCCTTGGCGCCCGGCACCTCCAGGAACGAGGGCGGCCGGTAGCCGTCGAAGGTGAAGTCGGCGTAGGCGAAATCGTGGACGACCATCAGCCGGTGCTCGCGGGCGAAGTCGACCACCTTCACGAAGAAATCGCGTTCCACGCACATGGTGGTCGGGTTGTGCGGGAACGACAGGATCAGCAGCTTGGCCTTGGGCCAAGCCAGCCGCGCCGTCTCTTGAAGGCGCGCGAAGAAATCGCCGTCGGGCGCGAGGGGCACCGAGCGGAGATCGCCGTCCGCGATGACGACCGAGTAGGAGTGGATCGGGTAGGTCGGGTTGGGCACCAGCGCGCCGTCGCCGGGCTGCAGCACCGCCAGCGCCAGGTGGGCCATGCCCTCCTTGGCCCCGATCGTCGCGATGACCTCGGCATTGGGATCCAGCTCGACGTGATAGCGGTCGCGGTACCACTTCGCCATCGCGACGCGCAGCCGCGTGATGCCCCGCGAGGCGGAGTAGCGGTGGTTCCGGGGGTTCTTGGCCGCCTCCACGAGCTTGTCGACGATGTGCCGGGGCGTCGGCATGTCCGGATTGCCCATGCCCAGGTCGATCACGTCCTCGCCCCGGGCCCGGGCCTTGGTCTTGAGATCGTTGACGATCGCGAAGACGTACGGGGGCAGGCGCTTGATCCGGTAGAACTCGTCCATGCTGTCCTGGGATCATAGCCCGACGCTGGAATCTTGTCACGCGCGTGACGCTGCTTTGGGCACCTTGGCGCAGTGCCGCGGCGCACAACCGGTAAGTCATTGATTGTCCTTTCGCGCCGGTTCGGCACGGCGTTTGCCATATTCCGCGCGCATGTCCCCCGTCGACGCGACCCGGGAATCCTCTATTGACACCGGTCGCGGAGCGGTGCCCGAGACCCCGAAACCCGCGCCGCCGGCAGGGCCGGGGGCCGGCAGGATTGCCTGGGCGAGCCCGGGGAGGAAACGCAGCCCGCTGAACCGCCACAGCCGCCAGTTCAGCCTGCTCATCGTGCGGGGCGACGGAGTGAGGGTTCTTCGATTCAACTTTCCCCGTCCCGCCGTGGTCGCCGCCGGCGTCGCGCTCGCGGTCGTGGTGTCGGTGACCGCCGCCCTCGTCGGAGACTGGCTGCACCTGCGCGAGCTGACCCGCGAGGCCGTGACCTTCCACGAGCAGATCCGCGAACAGCGGGCCACCATCAACACGTTCAACCACCGCCTCGCCGAGATCCGCGGGGAGATGTCGGGCTGGCGCGATCAGCACGCCAAGATCTGGGAGCCGTTCGGCCCCGAGCTGGCGCCCGGCGGCCGCGACCGCGGCATCGGCGGCGGCACCCCGTCACACGATCAGACGCCCCCCCGGCTGTCGCCCACCGACGAGCTGAACCGCATGAGCGAGTCGGTCAAGGAGCAGACGGACAGCATGCGCGCCCTCGAGCGGATGATGACCCGCGCGAGCCGGGTGATCACGGCGCTGCCATCGCGCTGGCCGGTGCGCGGCGGGGTCAACTCCGAATACGGCACCCGCCAGTCGCCGTGGTCGAGCGACCGTGAGTTTCACAGCGGCATGGACATCCGCGCCGGAATGGGCACGCCGGTCTACGCGCCGGCGGCCGGCAGCGTCGTGCTCGCGGGCGCGGCGCAGGACTACGGCACGACGATCGTCCTCGACCACGGCCAGCAGATCCGCACGCTCTACGGCCACCTGTCCAAGCTGAACGTGAAGCCGGGCCAGCAGGTCCAGCGCGGCGCGATCATCGGCTACACGGGCAACACCGGGCGCTCGTCGGGGCCGCACCTGCACTACGAGATTCACGCCAAAGGGCGAGCGGTCAACCCGCGCGCCTACCTCTGGGACTGATTCCCCCACCTGAATCACCTGTCACCGGGCGGCCCGCTATCCCCGGGCGGAGGCACGCGTGGGGAGGGGCTGCGAACCACGAGGCCGGATTCCACCGCTGCGTTGACGCGGCTCCTTCGAGCGGTCGCGCGGGAATGGC
>DASWJN010000145.1:0-30837 GCA_036397135.1 Candidatus Methylomirabilota bacterium | reverse complement strand
CGCCATGCTCGACGGGCGCATCGTATCGAAGTGCCATAGCCGACCTGCGCCGCAGGCCTGGTGGTCGCAGACTCCCACCCGCCACCGCCCGGCCGCCCGCGAGCCGCGCGCTAGTACCGGTAGTGCTCGGGCTTGTATGGCCCGTCCTTCGCGACGCCAATGTAGCGCGCCTGCTCGTCGGTCAGCTCGGTGAGCGAGGCCGCGAGCTTGGTGAGCTGTAGCCGCGCGACCTTCTCGTCGAGCCGCTTGGGCAGGATGTAGACGCCGACCGGGTACCGGGCGGTGTTGCCGTACAGCTCGATCTGGGCCAGCACCTGGTTGGCGAACGACGAGGACATCACGTAGCTCGGGTGGCCGGTGGCGCACCCCAGGTTCACCAGCCGCCCCTCGGCCAGCAGGATGATCCGCTTGCCGTCGGGGAACACGATGTGGTCGACCTGCGGCTTGATGTTCTCCCACTTGTACTGGCGGAGCGCGGCCACGTCGATCTCGTTGTCGAAGTGGCCGATGTTGCAGACGATCGCGTTGTTCTTCATGCGCTTCATGTGCTCGTGGGTGATGACCCGGAGATTGCCGGTGGCGGTGACGAAGATGTCGGCCTGCCCGGCAGCCTCGTCCATCGTCACCACCCGGTAGCCCTCCATCGCGGCCTGCAGCGCGCAGATCGGGTCGACCTCGGTCACCCACACCTGGGCCTGCAGCCCGCGCAGGGCCTGGGCGCAGCCCTTGCCGACCTCGCCGTAGCCGGCCACGACGGCGACCTTGCCGGCGATCATCACGTCGGTCGCGCGCTTGATGCCGTCGACCAGCGACTCCCGGCAGCCGTAGACGTTGTCGAACTTCGACTTCGTCACCGAGTCGTTGACGTTGATCGCCGGGAACAGCAGCCGCCCGTCCCGGGCCGCCTGGTACAGGCGATGGACGCCGGTCGTGGTCTCCTCGGTGACGCCGCGGATCTCCCGGCCCACCTTCGAGTACCAGCCGGGCTGGGCGGCCAGCCGCTTCTTGATCGAGGCGAAGAGCACGGTCTCCTCTTCGCTGGCCGGGCTGGCGAGCACCGACAGATCCTTCTCGGCCCGCTGGCCGAGGTGGACGAGCAACGTCGCATCGCCGCCGTCGTCGAGGATCATGTTCGGCCCCCGGTCGCCGAACTCGAAGATCCGGTGGGTGAACTCCCAGTACTCCTCCAGCGACTCGCCCTTGCGGGCGAACACCGGGGTGCCGGCGGCGGCGATGGCGGCCGCGGCGTGGTCCTGGGTCGAGAAGATGTTGCAGGAGGCCCAGCGGACCTCGGCTCCGAGCGCCTCGAGCGTCTCGATGAGCACGGCCGTCTGGATGGTCATGTGCAGCGAGCCGGCGATGCGGGCGCCCGCCAGCGGACGGGCGGCGGCGTACTCGTCGCGGATGGCCATCAGCGCCGGCATCTCGCCCTCGGCGATGGCGATCTCCTTGCGGCCCCACTCGGCGAGCAGGAGATCGGCGACGTGAAAGTCCTGGGAACCCTGGCGGTGCGATCTGGCGCTCATCACGCCCTCCCCTCTGTACGAGAAGAAAGTTCGTGAGCGCCGTTCCAGTGTCGAGGTCCCCGAGCCTGGCGAACGCCGGGCGGCGCCCGTTGCAACGCTCCTCGGAGACGTCCTGATTCTACCTCAGACCATCGCGTTCGGCGCCACCAGGATCTTGCCGCTGCGCTCGCCGCGCTGGGCGTGGGCCAGGGCGGCCTTGATCTCGTCGATGGGGTAGACCTGCTCGACGGGCGCCGACAGCTTGCCGTCGAGGATCTGCCGGCCGAGGTCGGCGTAGAGCGCGCGGACGCGCCCGAGCGAGCGGGTGGCGAGCGCGCGCCCGAGGATGAAGCCGACCAGCGTCTGGCCGCCGGAGGTCAAGGCCGCGCGTGACATGACCGGATCCTCGCCGGTCATCGACCCGTAGTTGCACACGACCCCGCCGTCGGCGACGCACGACGCCAGCCGCCCGGTCGCCTGGCCGGACACGGCATCGAGGCCGAGGCGGATCGGGGCACCGCCCGTCTGCGCCTTCACGGCCTCGGCGAGGTCCGGGCCGTCGACGACGCAGGCATCGGCGCCGAGTTCCTGCAGCTCGGCGAACAGCGACTCGCGCCGCACGACGTTGACCGTTCTCACGCCGCGCGCCCGGGCCAGGCGGATCAGCAGGCGGCCCACGGCGGAGTTGGCGACGTTCTGGATGAGCCAGCCGCCCGGCTTCAGGTCGACGACGTCGGTGAGCAGCAGGAGCGCCGTGGGGGGATTGATGCGCAGCATGGCGGCCTGCCGGAGGTCGATGCGGGGCGGCACCGTGACGACGTCGTCGGCCTTCACGCGCCGCTTCTGGGCCCAGTTCTCGCGCTGCAGGTTGATGACGAGATCGCCGGGCTTGACGTGGGACACGCCGCTGCCGACCGCCGTGACACGGCCGACGCACTCCGCCCCCGGCGTCGCCGGCAGCGCCGGCTTCAGGCGATAGGTGCCCCGGCAGAACGAGACGTCGGCCGGGTTGATCGGGAAGGCGAGGACGTCGAACACCACCTCGCCGGCGCCCGGCACGCCGACGTCCGGCACCTCCGCGCAGCGAATGCCGTCCTCCGGGCGGCCGTACCGCTCCAGCAGCACCTGTTTCATCGCGGTGGCGTCCACCCGAGCCAGGCGCAGACCGCGCCGCCCATGACCAGCTCGCGGTCGCGCCCGGCCAGCCACGGCAGCTCCTCGGTGAACATCGTCACGCACTGCCGCCACGAGCATGGCATCCGCGTGATGTCGGTGCCCCAGAACATCCGCTCGGGGCCGAAGGCATCGTGGATCCGCCTCAGGTGATCGTGGATGTTGCGATAGGGATAGGGCTCGCTGGAGTAGCTCGGCGCTCCGGTCGCCTTGATCGCGACGTTCGGATGCCTGGCCAGCGCCAGCACCTGCGGCAGGTTCGACCACAGGGCCGTGTCGTCCTCGAGGCCCGGGTCGCCCTTCCGGCCCGACGGCCGGCCCAGGTGGTCGATGATCAGCTTCAGCCCCGGGTGCCGCTCGGCGACCTGCGCCACCTTGGGCAGGAACCCGGCGCAGAGCAGCGCCACCGGGATCCCGGCCTGCTCGGCCGCGGGCCACAGCCAGTCGATCGTGCCGTCGGTCGGCCAGGTCTTCTGATGCGGCTGCAGGAACGTGAAGCGCAGCCCGCGCATCCCCGGCCGCTTCTTCCAGCCGTCGAGCAGCCCACGGCTCTCGGGCCGGTCGAGCGGGACGTTGCCCAGGACGGCGAGCCGGTCGGGATGCTGGCGGGCGGCCTCCACCGCCAGCTCGTTGGCGTTGGCATCCCACGGCGTCGGCGGGTGGATCAGCGCGGCGTCGACCCCCGCCGCGTCCATCTCCTTCAGCAGGTCGTCCTTCGTGAAGCGCTCGACCTGCCGGTGGTTCGGATTCGCCGGCTTGCCCGCGCTCCAGATGTGGACCTGCGCGTCGACGATGCGCACGGCTACACCGGCAGGACGTCGGCGCCCGGGCCGGCCTCCAGCTCGCAGGCGTTGACCGTCATCGCCAGCATGCTGTAGTAGCCGATCGCGCCGGTGAGCTGCAGGAAGCCGTCGTCGCCGAACCGGGCCCGCAGCGCCTTCACGCTGGCGTCGTCCACGCGATGGGTGCGGATGAGCTGCCGGGTGAACTCCACGATCTGGGCGTCCTCGGGCGGCAGGCCGCGGGCGTGCTTGTCGCGGATGGCGGTGATGGTCGTCTCCGGCACGCCCTGCTTGCGCGCGGACCCGGTCTGGGCGCCCCAGACGTAGAGCGCGTCCAGCTCCCGCGCGACCACCATGGCGGCGAGCACCCGCACGCGCATGTCGAGCGAGCCCTCGAAGCGGACGTAGGCGCCCAGGTGGGCCACGCGACCGGCCAGCTCCGGGCAGTGCAGGAACATCGTGAACGGCCCCTGGATCCCCCCGCGGCTCTTCACGATACCGTCGACGATCGGATGATCCTTGGCGGGCACCTGGTCCTTGCTCGTGATGGGCGTCAGCCGTGCCATGGGCACCTCCGCGGCGTCAGGCTTTCTCGAAGTCGATGCGCTCGTACACGGGCAGCCCTTGCAGGTAACGGCGCAGGCAGTCCAGCCCCATCTCCACCGCCCCCAGGCGCACCCACTCGCGGCCGCCGACGATGCGGCTGCGCCGGGAGGCGACGTCGCCCTCGGCCGCGATGGCCAGGCAGATCGCCCCGCCGAACTCGAGGCGATCCGGCCCCTCGTCGAGGTCGATCAGCACCGCCAGGGCGTGGGTGGCGCCGGTCTGCCGGCGCGCCGCGCGCGCGACCGCCTCGGCGGTCTCGCGGGTGAGCTCGCCGGCCGGCGGCGTGTCCCCGAGGCCGGCCGCCGCGCACAGCTCACCGAGCTCGCGGGCCACGAGGCCCCGCCGGAAGACCTTCTCGGCGCCGGGCAGGTGGGCGAGGCGGGCGGCGATCTGCCCGCCGGTGAACGTCTCGACGATCGACAGCGAGCCCTGGCGGCCCGCCAGCGCGGCCAGCACGACGCTCTCCAGGGTCTGGTCGTCCTCGGCCAGGATGAAATTGCCGAGCCGCTTGCGGACTTCCGCCTCGACCGGCGCCAGCTTGCGGCGGATGTCGTCCCTGTCGCTGCCGCGCACCGTCAGCTTGGTCTCGAGCTGCGGGTAGTGGGCCCGGAAGCCGAGCTTCACGCTGCCGTCGGGCACGAGAGCCTCGACCCCGGCGAGCAGGCTGTCGACGTGCGACTCGCCGAGGCCGTAGGAGTGGAATCGCTTGAGCTGGATGGCCGTCTGCAGGCCGCTGCGCGCGAGCAGGCGGGGGATGACCTGCTCCTCCAGCATGCGCCGCAGCTCGCGCGGCACGCCCGGCGTGAAGAAGAAGCGCGCCCCTCCGATGTCGAGCGCGAAGCCGCAGGCGGTGCCGACCGGGTTGTCGATCAGCTCGGCGGTGGCCGGCAGCATGGCCTGCTTCGTGTTGTTGGGCGGCATCACGCGGCTGCGCCGGCGGAAGAAATCCTCCATCCGGGTCAGCCACTCCTGGCACAGGATCAGCTCGACGCCGGCGGCCTTGGCGGCGATCTCCTGGGAGAGGTCGTCCACCGTCGGCCCGAGGCCGCCGTTGACGATGACGGCGTCGGCCCGCTCGCTGGCCTGCACGAACGCCCGCAGCAGGCTGTCCCGGTCGTCGCCGACCGTCGTCCCCCACTGGACCGACAGCCCGGCGTCCTCCAGCTTCTGGCTCATGTAGCTGAAGTTGGTGTTGACGATCTTGCCGGTCAGGACCTCGTCGCCCGTGCAGATGATCTCGATGCGCATGGTCATGACGCGAGGATTCTACACGCCCCCGCCGCCGACCGGACCCTCCACGTCGCCAACGATCCTGGCCGTCCCGGCCATGCAGCCGAACACGTCGCTGGCCGGGGCGGCCGCAGGAACGATCCTCACGACCGCACGCCCGTTCCTCGTGATCACGACCGCGGTTCGAGACCTGCTCACTTCGTCGATCACGGCCAGGCACCGAGTCTGGAACTCTGCCGCGGGCATCCGCTTCATGGTCTCCTCCAGCATAGTCACGCGATCATGGCCACGATAGTAGCCGACCGGGCTGTCGGACAGCCATCGGAGCGCCGCCGGGACGCGTTACACTACCGCCCTATGACTCCAGCCCCGCTCGACGCCGCCCGCAAGCTCGCTCCCATGATCCGCTCCTGCGCCGACGAAATCGATGCCACGCGAGAGCTGCCCCGCCCGCTGTTCGAGGCGCTCGCGGACGCCGGGATGTTCCACCTGGCCGTGCCCCGCGCCCTGGGCGGCGCCGAGCTGGACGCGCCGACTTACGTCGAGGTGATCGAGGAGATCGGCAAGGCCGACGCCAGCACCGGCTGGGTCGTGAACCAGGGGGCGATCTTCGCCACCTACGCGGCCCGCATGCCGCGCGAGGCCGCCCGCGCGATCTGGATCGACCCGCCGCGCGCCGTCGTCGCCAACACCCCGGCTCCGAGCGCCAAGGCGATCGTGGTATCGGGTGGGTATCGCGTGACCGGCCGCCAGGGGTTCAGCACGGGTTGTCGCCACGCCACCTGGGTGGCGGCCCACGCGCAGGTCATCGACAACGGCGAGGTGCGGATGGACGGCGCCGTGCCGGAGGCGCGCTACATGTTCGTGCCGTTCACCGAGGCCGAGATCCAGGACACCTGGCACGTGCGCGGCATGCGCGGCACCGGCACCCATCATTTCGCGGTGAACGACGTCTTCGTCCCCGCCGAGCGCACGGTCCTCTCGGCCACGGCGCCGCTGGTGGAGAGGGGGCCGCTCTACCAGATCCCGCGCACGCTGATGTTCGCCTCCGGCGACGCGGCGGTGGCGCTGGGAATGGCGCGCAGCTGCCTGACCGCGTTCCTCGACCTGGCCGGCGCCAAGACGCCGCGGGCCATGCAGGCGCTGCTCCGCGATCAGTCGATGATCCAGGTCACCGTCGGCCAGGCGGAGGCCGCCATCCGCACCGGCCGCGCGTTCCTCTTCGAGGCCGTCCGCGGGATCTGGGCGGCCGCGTGCAGCGGCGCCATCACGCTGGATCAGCGCGCGAACCTGCGCCTGGCCACCACGCACGGGATCCGGCTGGCAACTCAGGTCATCGACGCCGTCTACAATGCCGCCGGCGCGACGGCGGCCTACGAGGACAACCTGATCCAGCGCCACTTCCAGGACGTCCACGTCATCACGCAGCACCTGCAGGCCCGCCTCGCGCACTACGAGCTGGTGGGCCGGTACTGGCTGGGCCTGCCGGTCGACGAAGCGCGACTCTAGGACTCTGTTTTCGCCGGCACGTGTAGAATCTCGCCATGTCCAGCGAAAGACCCACCGCCCTGCTCCTCAACGCCGGCCACGCGCTCGATCACCTCTTCCTGCTGATCTTCGCCACCGCCGTCGGCGCCATCGCGGCCGACTGGGGGATGATCTGGCAGGACCTGATGCCCTACACCGTCGGGGCCTTCGTGATGTTCGGGCTCGGCTCGCTGCCGGCCGGGCGCCTGGGCGACCTCTGGGGCCGGCGCGCGATGATGGTGGTCTTCTTCATGGGCATGGGCCTCTCGGCGATGCTGATCGCCACGACCACCGGCGTATGGTCACTGGCGGCGGCGCTGACCCTGATGGGGGTGTTCGCGTCGATCTATCACCCGGTCGGCATCCCGATGCTCGTACAGCAGGCGAGGAACCCGGGATTCACGATCGGCGTCAACGGCCTGTTCGGCAACCTCGGGATCGCGGGGGCCGCGATCCTGACCGGGTTCCTCGTGAAGTATGCGGGCTGGCGGGCGGCGTTCGTCGTCCCTGGCGCGCTCGCCCTGCTCGGCGGCCTGCTGTTCCTGGCGCTGGTGCCGAAGGAAACCGAGCCGCCCGCCAAACGGCCGAAGAGGTCGGTCGACCTGCCCCCCTCGCTGATGGCGCGCGTGCTGCTGGTGATGACCCTGGCGGCGATCTCCAGCAGCCTCATCTTCAACTTCACGACCAACGGCAACGGCCAGCTGCTGGCCGAGCGGCTGCGGGGGCTGATCGACGATCCGGCCACCCTCGGCGTGCTCCTCGCCGTGGTCTACACCATCGCCTCGCTGGCCCAGCTCGTCGTCGGCAAGCTCATC
Source organism: Candidatus Methylomirabilota bacterium (assembly GCA_036397135.1). Classification (GTDB taxonomy): domain Bacteria; phylum Methylomirabilota; class Methylomirabilia; order Rokubacteriales; family CSP1-6; genus AR5. Next base: position 23,199 of record DASWJN010000145.1, on the reverse strand, counting down.
GACCGCTATCCGCTCAAGTATGTGTACCTGCCGATCGTGGCCATGCAGGTGCCGCTGTTCCTGCTGGCCTCCGGCGTCGGCGGCTGGCCGCTCTACGCCGCCGTCCTCGCCTTCATGATCTTCGTGTTCGGCGCCATCCCGTTCGTGGACGCGATGATCGTGCAGTACGTCGACGACCGGATGCGCTCGCGAGTGGCCGGCATCCGGCTGGCGGTCTCGTTCGGCGTCAGCTCGCTGGCGGTGTACCTGCTCGGCCCTACCGTGAAGGCCGCCGGCTTCGGCACGCTGCTGGCGATCATGGCCGGCATCTCGGCCTTCACCACGCTGTGCGTGGCCTTCCTCCCCGGCCGGCTGCCGGCGGCCGCGCCGGCGCCGGTGGCCCTCGGAGCCGTCGCGCCCCGCTGAGGCCCCGCCTCACGCGCGCGCCGGCGCCGGCGACGCGACGGTGAACAGCGCACTCGCCTCGGCGTCGTCGCCGCGCGCCAGGAACTCGATCCCTGACCCGGCGACCAGGTCCTTGACGGTCGTCGACACGACGACCTCTCCGTCCTTGGCCGCGGTCGCGACCCGCCGGGCCACCTCGAGGGCGGCGCCGCTCAGCCCATCGGGCCGGATCTCGCACTCGCCCGTGTGAAGCCCGGCCCTGGCCGTCATCCGCAGCCGCCGGACGCCCTCCACGATCGCGGTCGCGCACCGGATCGCCCGGGCCGGCCCGTCGAACGCCGCCAGCACGATGGGGCCGGCCTCGAGGAGTCGCCCGCGGAATCGGACGGTCTCCAGGCGCGCCAGCTCCTGGTAGCGGGCGCGACGCTCCGCCGCATCCTCGGTGGCGCCGTCACCGTCGGGCGGCAGCAGCTCGGTGAGGATCACGGTGACCAGCAGCCGGTCCGGCTCCACCGGCCGTTCGGACGCGGCGACGAAGCGCTCGATCTCCTCCACGATGGTGTCGGCGTCGCTCAGCCACGGGAGATGATCGCTGCTCGGCAGCTCGACGTAGCGGGCGTGCGGGATGCAGGCGGCCATGTAGCGCCCGCACCCGACGTCGATGACCCGGTCCCCCACGCTGTGCAGCACCAGCGTCGGGACGCGGACCGCCGCCAGCACGTGCCGGGCGTCGATGTCCCGGTTCATCTCGGTGAAGGCGATGGCCGCGCCCGGACTGGCGCTCATGCGGAGGAAGCGGGCCCACCAGCGGGCGAACGCCTCGTCGTGCATCACGCTGGGAGCGCGCTGCTCGATCCCGATGGGCCCGCCCCACTCCCGCCGGATCTTCTCCAGGTGCTTCGGGTACTCCTCGAGTGCGCGTCCCCACGGATGATCGGGGCTCCACATCCACCGGGCGTAGGAGCCGATCATGACGAGCCCGGCGGTGCGCTCGGGATACGTCGCCGCGAACAGCAGGCCGCCTCCGGCCTCACCCCCAGCTCCCGGCGGAGCGCGTCGACACAGCGCTGGTATTGCCGCAAGGCCGACGTTCGCCGTCCCTGCCGCGCGTAGAGGTCCATGAGCGTTCGATGGGCACTCTCCCGGGCCGGATCGAGGGCGAGCAGGCGCAGCGTGGTCGTCACGGCCCGTTCGGGGTCCCCGACGACCACCTCCAGCGCGAGCAGCTTGTCCAGCCCCGCCAGCGCAAGGCCCCGGAGGCGCTGTCGCTCGGCCGCGACCCAGTCGTCGAAGGGCGACTCGCCGACCGTGAATCCCTCAAGCAGCTCCCCGCGATACAGGGCGGCCGCTTCGTCGAGCGCGTCGCGCGTGCCCCGGTGCACGCAGCGCTCGAAGGCGGCGGCATCGACGGCGACCGTCGGGCCGTGCAACCGCACCGTTTCGCCCTCCAGGGTGAAGGGCGCCGGCGCGGCCCCGAGGGCTTGCCGCAGGGCGAACAGGGTCTGGCGAAGGTTGTGCCGCGCGTGCTCGTCCGTGGTTTCCGACCAGAGCAAGCCGGCCAGCGATTCCCGGGAGTGCGCAACGCCGGGGCGGAGGGCAAGGTAGGCCAGCAGCGCCCGCGCCTTCTTGCGACGAATCGTCAGGGGCGGTCCGGAGCCGAGCTGAACGCGAAATCCCCCGAGAAGCCCGATCGAGAGCTGGGTCATCCAGGACTCCCTCGTCGTGGCGACGACTATAGCACCCCGGTGACGGCGATTAGACGCCCGCGGTGACGGTCCCGTGACGGCATCCGCGTACATCCTCCGCACGAGGGTGGGCCAGGCCCAGCGGCGGCGGCCGCGGCCGTCCCCCGACACCATCCACGGAGGGCGGACATGAAGATCGGACGGACCGCACTGGCAGTCGCGACTGCTTCGCTCATGTCGTGGGTCGCCGGGGCTCAGGCGGCGGGCCTCGTCGAAGAGGTCCGGCGCGCCACGGAACGCTTCAAGGGCGTGACGGCGGCGACCGCCGCCGGCTATGCGCCCTTCCTCGGCTGCGTCAGCGGCCCCCAGGAGGGCGCGATGGGCATCCACTACGTCAACGGCGAGCTCGTCGCCGACGGTCGGCTCGATCCCCAGCGTCCCGAGGCGCTGATGTACGAGACGAGAAACGGGCAGCTGCGACTCGTCGGCGTGGAATACATCGTCATGGCGGAAGCCTGGAACGCCGCCAACCAGACGCCGCCCACGCTGATGGGGCAGACGTTCCACTACACCGGCAGCCCCAACCGCTACGGCCTCCCGGCGTTCTACGCGCTGCACGTCTGGGCCTGGAAGCACAATCCGCACGGCATGTTCGTGGACTGGAATCCCAAGGTGTCGTGCGAGGGTCATCGCCCGCACTGAAGTCGGAGGCCCTCGCCGGTGCTAACCCCGCCAGAGGCGCCGGCTGGCCAGGCGGGCGCCCTCCACCAGGGACGCGAGCTTGGCCCAGGCAACGGTGGGACGGTGGGGTGGATCTCGGTGGAACCGGCGAACGTCGCGAAGCCGCAGTCGGCGCCAGCGATGACGTTCTCGCGGCCGACGACCGAGACGAACCGCTCTCCCCGTCGCCGACGACGTCGAGCCCGTGCTCGACCTGCCGGCGGACGACGTCCGCGACCGCGAGCCGCACGCGGGCGGCGACCGCAGCCCGATCCGGCGCCCTCTCCTGCATCATCGCGAGCAGCTCGGTCGGCCGGGGCAGGCTGCCGGCGTGCGTCGTGAGGATGCGGTCCACGCTGCGCTGCATGGCGCTCGCGAGTATAGTCTGAAGCGGCTCTCACCACTCGCGAGGAGGGTTCCGTGCCCAAGGGATTGACCGCCGTTCTCATGCAGCCCGGCAAGCCGCTCGAGCTCCAGACGCTGCCCACGCCGGAGGTCGAGCCCGGCGGCATCCTGGTCCGGAACACCGCCGCCGCCATCTGCGGCTCCGACCTGCACTACTGGCGCAACGACGGCAACTACTCCGGGCCCGACATGCACCGCGTGCCCGGTCACGAGTTCACCGGGGTCGTCCACACGCTCGGGCGGGGCGTCACCACCGACTCGCTGCGGCGGCCGCTGAAGGAGGGCGACCGGATCGCCTTTCCGTTCTTCACCCCGTGCAACCGGTGCTACTGGTGCGTGCGGGGCGAGCACCACGCCTGCCCGCAGCGCTACCGCCGGAGCCAGCAGTTCACCCTCAAGGAGTACCCGTACTGCGACGGCGGCTACGCCGAGTACTACTACCTGCCGCCCGGCCACTACGTCTTCGCGGTGCCCGACGTCCTCCCCGACGAGGCGATCCCGCCGGTGAACTGCGCGCTGTGCCAGGTGCTGCACGGGCTCGAGCACGCCGGCATGAAGTTCGGCGACGTCGTGGTGATCCAGGGCGCCGGCGGCCTCGGCATCTACGCGGCCGCGGTCGCCGCCGAGAAGGGCGCGTCGAAGGTCATCTCGATCGACCGGCAGCCGCTGCGCCTGGAGCTGGCCCGGAAGTGCGGGGCCACCGACGTCGTCGACATGAACGAGCACCCGACCCCGGAGGCGCGCGTGAAGCGCGTGAAGGAGCTGACCGACGGCCGGGGCGCCGACATCGTGGTCGAGGTCGTCGGCATCGCGGCCGCCACCCTGGAAGGCCTCGACATGGTGCGCTTCAACGGCACCTTCGTGGACATCGGCAACATCGTCCCCCAGACGATCACGCTGCCGGCCACGAAGGTGATCACCCAGCAGATCACCTGGCGGGGCCTGATGCACTACAACCCGTGGATCATGCCGAGCGCGCTCGACTTCCTCGTCCGCACGAAGGACAGGTACCCGCTCTCGAAGGTGGTCTCCCACAGCTTCCCGCTGGCCGAGATCAACAAGGCGTTCGAGACCGCGGAGTGGCAGGGCAAGAACACCGGCACCCCCGCCACCCGGGTGATCCTCAAGCCGTGAGATCGTGTGGCCTTCGGGCCTCGGTTGCGCCGCATCCGCGAAGCCCACGGCTTTCGCCAGGCCCAGAAGTTGACGTCGCCAGCGGCCAGTCCGATGGGATCCTCGCTGATGAAGCGCTGGAGGTGGGGTGACAGTACCGCGCCCGACAGTAACGCCCGATGCGGGTTTGGGCGGGGGGCCGCTCACGACCCTCAGATGTAAAGTGCATAGGATGATCAGCTGCTAGCAACGAGGCCCTGGTACTGGGCTTCGTCGAGATGTCGGCGAGTCCTCGAAAGACAGAGGACTTCAGCGGGTAGATCAAGTTCTTGGAGGCCGCATAGGCGAACGCCTTCGCCGGATAGTAGGTGGCGGTGGCGTCACCAGCGGTGGTGATCGCCGTCGTGAGTCCTGGCACGATGGCGCAGTCCGGCAAACACTTCGTGAAATAGTCCCCTGGACAGGCAGACGGGCGGAAACGTCGAGGGGAAGGGCGAAGAGCGGTAGAGTAAGATGAACACTTCACCTCACCTGTGCCGCAAGCCCGCGCCATCAAGTGGCGACTCGTGAAGTAAGGCCGAAACGCGGTAAGTTGCTTCAGGCGCGCCCAGCAAATCGGCGGCCTCACGCTCGTGGGCCCTGGTCCCGATGGCCAGTAGTTTCGACGATCATCAGGAGGTCCAGCACCGACTCTGGTTTCCGAGACCGGTCGACATTGAAGGTTTCGAGCAGCCAGGAATCGAATTGTTCAGTCCCGTGCCACAGATCCCACGAATCGAGATTCATGAAGAGCTTTATCGGGTCCGTTGGCCTGATCAGCTCAGGGTCGACTCGATAGCATCTCGGCGTACCTCATGAACACCTTGTGCACATGCGCGGCGTCACAGAACCCGACTTCCTCGGCGAGTCGGTCGAGTGACGGACAGCCCGCTTGGCTCAGACGCTGCTTCATCACTTCGATACGAACGCGCGCGATATATTCGCGCGTCGTCAGGCCGAGGTCCGTCCTGAACCGCTCGAGCAGGTAATTCGCCGTCACGCCGATCGCCTCCGCCAGGGAGGCGACGGTGACGAGGTGATAGTGTCCACTCACGTGATGAAGCGCTGTGGCCGTCGCCCGGTGCAGTACCGGGAGGTCGATTGGTGGGCGGCGAAGCACCTCGGCCAGTCCCACGTCGGTCGTCGTGCCGACCAGATCGACGGCGACCTCCCCTGAAGCCACCGCCGCCGAGTCACAGTCGTACCGGACGGGCGTACCGCATCGTATCGAGGCGATGGTCGCGACGGTTGCTCGTGTGCCGAGCGTGCCGCCCCGCACGCTGATGCGTCGAGTTTGCAGCAGTAGCGCCCGCAGCTGCATGAGAAGCGCCGAGTCGTCGAAGGGCTTCACGACCCAGTCTTCCGCGCCGAGCTTGAGAGCGGCGACAGCCGCCACGCTGCTGTCGACACCGGTCACGAAGATGACCCTGGGGCGGCGGCCATTCATGCGGCGCACCTCCTCGAACACGTCTCATCCGTCGACGCCCGGCATCACCAAGTCCAGGAGCACGATGGCGACATCCCGGCGTGCGAGCTGGCGTATGCCCGCCTCGCCGCTGAAGGCCGAGATGACCTCGAATTCGTCGTCGAGCACGAGCCGCAGTGCAGCATGAACACCTTCGTCATCGTCGACGACCATGACGACGGGACGCGGGGCTTGGGTCTTTGTCATGGCGAGAGTTCTAGCACGCGCTGGCCGACAACCGTGTCAGGGAAAACCCGCATCCTGCGTATTCGTAGCACGACGTGATGAATGGAAAGTGCAGACCGCCGAACCACACGAAGGCGGCGGGAGGCATGATATCCCTTGCCGAGCATCAGTAACCATCTCGGGGCCCCTCATTTTCATGAACTCAGCCAGTCGAGGATCGCGGGGTTCTCGTCGCGCGGGTAGGTGTGCGACAGGTCCGCGAGCTCGCGGTAGACGAGCCGGGCGCCGGCGGCGAGCAGCGCGTCGCGGGCGGCCCGGGCGGTGTCGACGGGGAACATCCAGTCGAGCGCGCCGTGGACCAGGTAGATCGGCCGGCCGCGGGCGCGGGCGGCCCCGCCGCCGAGCAGGAACGGCAGCAGCATGCCGCAGGCCGGCGCCAGGTGCGTGAACGGCGGGCCGTCCGCCAGGAAGCTGCGAATCCCGTAGGTCGCGCCGTCGGACATCCCGGTCAGCAGAACGCGCGCGCGGTCGGCGGCGTAGCGCTCGGCCACGACATCGACCATCCGCCGCAGGCCGCCGGCGTCCACGTCCTCGCCCATGATCGACCACGTCCGGGCCTGCGCGGTGGGCGCCAGCAGGAGCATGCCACGCGCGCGGGCCTCGCGGAGCCACATCCACAGGAAGTCGCGGCCGTGCCCGTGGCCGCCGTGCAGGGCCACGATCAGCGGCATGGGCGTGCGGCCGTCCCCCGACTCGGGGACGTAGAGCGAGAACCCGCCCCGCGTGGTGCGCTCGTTGTCACCGTGCAGGACGCCGACCGGGAGGCCGTCCTCGCGCATCGCCCCGACCCGCAGCCGTTCGACGAGGGCGTCGTCGTCACGGCGCCCCGGCTCCAGGAACCAGCGGCTCACCCCGCCGAAGGCCGGCGCCAGCGGGTAGAGCGCCTCCTGCACGCGCCCGAAGCGGCGCAGCGCCCGGTAGAGGTCGAAGGGGTCGCCGGACGTCCGGGCGGCCTCCACGAATGCGCCGACCATGTCGGCCGTCTGCCGGGCCACGTCGATCAGCCGATCGCGGGCGAAATCGAGGTCGTGCGGCCGCGCGTGCGCCTGCAGCGCGTCCAGCGGCCCGGCCAGCGCCTCGAGGCCCGGCGCCAGCGCCTCGGCCAGCCGCCCGGCCAGCGAGGGATGCAGGCGCCGCTGCACCCACACCACGCGCTCGAGCGTGCCCAGCAGCGGACGGAGCAGCGCGTCGATCGCGTCGAGCATCACAGCCGGCGCACCCGCGGCAGCCAGAGCGCCCCCGCGGCCGCGAGCGCGGCCAGGCCCAGGCCGCTGGCCCCGAGGGCGACGCTCACGCCGAACAGCGACGCCAGCGCGCCGATCTGCAGCTGCCCGAGCGGCGCGAGCCCGATGGCGACCACCCATGCGCCCCCGGCCTGACCGCGGAGGTGCGGCGGCACGCTGAGCTGCAGCAGGCTCTGGGCCAGCAGGTCGGCCAGCGCCCCGGCGGCGTTCGCGACGATCAGCACCAGCACCACGCCGGCCAGTCCCACCACGTGGGGCGCCACACCGAGGCCGACGAGGCTCGTTCCGAAGAATGCGAGCACCACGAGGAAGAGCGCCCCGCCGCCGAGCGTGGAGCCGCGCGCCATGGCCGCGAGCAGCCCGAGGATCCCGCCCACCGAGCGGGCGCCGTTGAGGACGCCGAGCCCCTCGGGCCCGGCGTGCAGGACGTCCCGGGCCATGCTCGGGAGCAGCGCCTGGTGCGCGAACCCGAGGACCTCGGCCCCGCCGGTCAGGAGCATGAGCCCGAGGAGAGCTCGGTCCGTGCGGACGGCCGTGAAGAACGCGGCGACGCTCCGCCACAGGGAGCCGGAGCCTGGCGAGGTGGCGCGCGCCGGCGCCGCCGCCGAGGCCGGCAGCAGGGCGGCCGCGCCGGCCAGGAAGCCGGCGGCCACCGCGAGGTACGCGACGCCGGAGCCGAAGCGCGCGATGACGGCGCCGACGCCGAGCGAGCCCAGCAGCCAGCCGGCGCGCATGGCGACGCCGAGCACGGCGAAGCCGGGCATCAACGCGGGGCCTCCGACGACGTCGTGGGTGTAGCTCTGTCGCGCCGCGTGCTCGACCCCGCGGAACACGCCCGCCGCCAGGGTCAGCGCCAGCACCGGCGCCAGGCTCACGAACCCCAGGAGCGTCAGCATGCCGAGCGCCGACGCCGTGAGCGCCTGGCCGGCGCTCGTCACCATCAGCAGGCGGTGGCGCGGGAAGCGGTCGGCCAGCGCCCCGGCCGGTGCCCCCACGAAGAAGAGCGGCAGCGCCCGCATGCCCATGGCCACGCCGACCAGGAACGGCGAGTCGGTCAGCTCGAGCGTGAGCCAGCCGAGCACGACGACCTCGCCCATCATCCCGACGGAGTTCAGCAGCACCGACGCGCCGAGACACCGGAAGTCCCGGAGGCGGAAGAGGGCGACCTGGAAGATGTGCGTCAGCCGCGCGCGGCGGGGGCCCGGCGGATCTCGGCGACGGCCGTCGCGAACCCCGAGCGGAGGACGGCCGTGTCGGAGGCATAGTTCACGATGGTCGCGCCCAGGGCGATCATCTCGCGCACGCCCTCCACGGTGTCGATGGCCATGGAGACGGCCTTGCCGTGCTTGCGGGCGGCCTCGGCCAGGCGGCGGCGATGCTCGTGGAGCACGTCGCGCTGGGCGGGCGTGCCGAGCACGCCGAGGTCCTGGGCGAGGTCGGTGGGCCCGATCGTCAGCGCGTCGATGCCGGGCACCGCGGCGATCTCGTCCAGCCGCTCGAAGGCCCGCCGGCTCTCCAGCATCGCCGTCACGTGCACCCGGGCGTTGGCGGCGGCCATGTGCTCGGCCGGCGGCAGCGTCCGGTACATCGTGTGGGGCCCGAAGCCGTACATGCCGCGATCGCCGAGCGGAGCGTAGCGGGTGCACGCGACGACGGCGGCCGCCTGCTCGGGCGTGTCGACCTGGGGCACGTGCAGATTCCAGACGCCGGCGTCGAGCAGGCGCGTGATCCACTCGCGGTTGCCCTCGGGCGGGCGGACGACCATCGGGAAATCGAGGGCGCGCGCCAGCGTGGCCATGTCGGCCACCGTCTCCATGGAGAACGCCGAGTGCTCCATGTCCACGCGCACGAAGTCGAGCCCGGCCGCCTGGAGCAGCGTGAGCACCGCCGGCGTGCGGATCATCGTGATCCAGGTGCCGACCTGGACCTCGCCGCGCTCGGCGCGGGCGCGATAGGCGTTGTCGTTCATCGCCCGCGCCCCGCCAGGACGAACGGCACGCCGGCGCTCGCCGCCACCTCCCGGAGCTGGGCCATGAGATCGTCAGGAACCGGCACGCCGTCCCGGAGCCGCTCGGCCCGGGTGGCCATCTCGGGGTCGCCGGCGACGAGCACCGGCTGGGCGGGGTCGGCCCGCTTCGCCCCGTGGAGGACGTCGATCACCTGGTCGAGGTCGTCCTCGAACGCGCCGGGAGCCCGGAATGCCCGCGGGTCGATGGCCAGGAAGAAGTGGCCGATGTTGTGCGGGTCGGCGGGCTTCTGCGTCCGGTTACGGATGGGCGAGAAGGACGCGCCCGCCAGCGCGCCGCCCAGGATGTGCACCATCACCGCCAGCCCGTACCCCTTGTGGCCGCCCACCTCGCGCGGCCCGCCGAGCGGCGTGATGCCGCCCTCCGGCCGCTCGAACACGTGACTGAACGCCAGCTCGGGATCGGTGACCGGCTGGCCCTTGTCGTCCACGACCCAGCCGGCCGGCAGCGGGCGATGGTTGAGCTTGTGGACCTTCACCTTGCCGGCCGCCACCGTCGTGGTCGCCATGTCGAGCTGGAAGGGCGGATTGCGCCGGGCCGGCGCCGCGAACGCCAGCGGATTGGTGCCCATCACGGGCTCGGCGGCGAACGTCGGGACCAGCGAGACGCCGCGGGTCGACGAGGTCACCAGGCCGATCACCCCGCGGTCGGCGGCGATCCGCGCGTAGCAGCCGGCCGCGCCGAAGTGGTGCGAGTTGACCACCGAGACCACCGCCACCGCGTTCTCCCGGCACTTGTCCACCGCGAGGTTCATCGCGTGCACGGACACCGGATGCCCGAGCGAGGCGTCGGCGTCGATCAGCGCCATGCTCGGCCCCTCGCGCACGGTCTTGAAGTTCGGGCGCATGTTCAGCCGGCCGGCCCGGAACTCGCGGTCGTAGGTCGGCAGCATCGAGATGCCGTGGGAGTCGACGCCGCGCAGGTCGGTCTCCAGCATCATCTCGGCGGTGGTGCCGGCATGGGCGTCGGACATGCCCCACGCGCGGAGGACGGACGCGAGCTGCTCGCGGATCTGGGAGGCGGGGATTCGCTGGCTCATGGTGCATGATTCTACCGCCCAATGCTCTTCCTCATCACGGTCGTCCTCGCCTGGGGCCTGGTGTGGCCCGTGAATAAGGTGCTGCTGGAGAGCCTCTCGCCGCTCTGGCTGATGGCGATCCGCTCGGCCGTCGCCACCGCCGCGCTGTTCGCCATCGCCCTGGCGGGCGGCCGGCTGGCCCGGCCGCCGCGGGCCGACCTGCCGGTGCTGCTCAGCATCGCCCTGCTCCACATGGTCGGCTTCGGCGTCCTGGGCGCCTGGGGCCTGCAGCTCGTCCCCACCGGGCGCTCGGTCGTGCTCGCCTACACCACGCCGCTCTGGGTCATGCCGGGCGCCGCGCTCTTCCTGGGCGAGCCGCTCACGCCACGGCGGCTGGGCGGCGTGACCCTGGGGCTGCTCGGCCTCCTCGTCCTCTTCAATCCCCTCGCGTTCGACTGGACCAGCCGCGACGCCCTGCTCGGCAACGGGGCGATCCTGGTGGCGGCGCTCCTGTGGGCCGCCAGCATCCTGCACATCCGCGGGCACCGGTGGCGGTCCACCCCGTTCGATCTCGTCCCGTGGGAAATGCTGCTGGCCACGGCGATCATCGCGCCGCTGGCGGTCGTGGCGGACGGACCGCCGGCCGCCGACTGGGACGGCCGGCGCGTCGCGCTGATGCTCTACGCGGGGATCCCCGGCACAGCGCTGGCCTACTGGGCGACGGCGATGGCCAGCCGCGCGCTGCCGGCCGTCACCACGTCCCTCGGCCTGCTGGCCACCCCGGTCGTGAGCGTCGTCGTCGCGACGCTCTGGCTCGGCGAGGCGCTGACGCCGTCGCTGGGGGCCGCGATCGTCCTCATCCTGGGCGGCATCGCGCTCGCGGTGACCGGCCGCAGGGTGCCGGACGCTCGGTCCCGGTAGGCACGCAGGATCACGCGTGACCCGCCTTGCGGGCGAGGGCGGCAACATGAAGGAAGGCCCAGAACGCGTCGGGATGAACCGCCCACGCCCGGAAGGCGGCGGCCATGGCCTCGAGATCCGAACGGGATGCGTAGCCGTACTCGACGGCGCGTTCACCCATGGGCGAGGTCAGGAGGCGCTCGGCGTAGGATTCCCCCCAGTCCACCGTCTCGCTCGGCGTGGCATAGCACCACACGGCGGCCGTGATCTGCAGATCGGACACGCCGGCGGCGTTGAAGAGCGCGCGGAGCTGCCGGCCCGTTCGGGGCTCGCCGCCGTTCCGATACCAGGTCTCGAGGTGGACCTCCACGAAGCGGTCGATCCAGGGATCCCGGGGCCAGTACGCGGCGGTGCCCCAGTCGACGTCGCGCACGGCGATGAGGCCGCCGGGGCGCAGCACGCGAAGCATCTCGCGGAGGGCGGCGGCGGGCTCTCGAAGATGCTGGACGACCTGGTGAGCGTAGACGACGTCGAACGAGGCATCGGCGAACGGCAGCGCGTACACGCTGCCCTCTTCGTACCGGAGGTTGTCAAGACCTCGGGCCGCCGCGTCGTCCCGCGCGGCGGCGAGGGTCTCGCGGGAGAGGTCGAGGCCGATCGCCTGCCCCGGGGCGACGCGCTCGGCGAGCCCCCGGGTGATGCTGCCGGGCCCACAGCCGACGTCGAGCAGACGCATCCCGGGCCGCAGCTCGGGAAGGAGAAAGGCCGCCGCCTCGTCGGCCGTCCGCCGCGCGTGCTGCCGTACGGTCGCCGGCGCATGCCCGTGCGTGTACGTCTCGTGCCTCACCGGCTCGCCGGCCATCCCTCGTCCTAGCAGCACCCCCCCGCGATTGCGCGGTCGGGGAGCCAGCCCCACGGGCGCGGGCCGAAGTCCGGCGTGAAGACCCGGCCGCGCTTCAACGTCAGGTGCGGCGCGAAGGCGCGATCCACGCGCAGCGGCGCGTTGAGGATGTCGTAGACCACCCAGTCCCCTTCCCGCAGCTCGAGCACCGAGACGTCGGCCTGGCGGCCGACCGCCAGGCTGCCCAGCCGCTGCTCGGCGCCGATGGCCCGGGCCGGGTTGGCGGTGGACATCGTCACCACCTGGGGCAGCGTGAAGCCGAGGCCGAGGAAGCGCGTCATGATCTCGGTCATGCTGTGCACGGTGTTGAGGCGGCCGGGCACGGTGAGGTCGGTGCTGATGCAGTGGGGCAGCAGCCCCTGGTCGATGATCCGGCGGCCGACGTCGAAGCTGAAGTTCATCCGCCCGTGCGCGGTGTCGAGCCACACCCCCCGGTCGCTCGCCTCGCGCGCCTCCGGCACCAGCTTGCCGTTGGCGTCGAGCACGCCGCCGGGGTTGGGCGTGAAGTAGTGGGTGAGGATGTCGCCCGGCTCCAGCAGCGAGAGCAGCGGGTGGATCACCTTGGGGTCGTAGCGCTTCTCGGTGTCGCCGATGTGGACCATCAGCTTGATCCTGCTCTCGCGCGCCGCCCGCTTGGCCAGCCGCGGCATCTCCATGCCCATGATCTCGAGCGCCGGCGACACCATGCGCGCCTTGATGCCGTGGATGAGCCCCTTGTGCTCGCCGGCGACCCGGATCGTGTCGGCCAGGTTCACGCTGCTCTCCGCAACGATGTCCGGCAGCGTGGCGAGCCCGGTCTGGCAGATGTGCAGGAACGGCACGATCTCGGTGTGGCAGTGCGGCAGGATGTGGCGCCACCCGCCGAACGTCGCCGCCCCCGCGCTGCCGGCGTCCACGATCGTGGTGACGCCCGAGTACACGCCGGCCAGGTCGGGGTTGACGCCGGTCCGGTTGACGCCCTCGAAGACGTGGGCGTGCAGGTCGATCAGCCCCGGCGTCACGATCTTGCCGTTCACCTCGATGACGCGCGCCGCCTCGGTGGGGCCGATGCCCGCCGCCACGCGCGCGATCGTGCCGTTCTCGACCGCGACGTCGAGGACCCCGTCGAGCCCGCTCGACGGGTCCACCACCCTGCCGCCCTTGAGGACGAGATCGTACATGCCGCGAACCCTCCCCGCTCCATGATGTCGTTCCCCGCCCAGCGTGACCCGGACGCTAGCGTTGCGCCGGCCGGCCTGTCAAGGCGAACGTCGTCAGCGATCGACGTTGACGTCCGACCCGACGCGTGGCTTGATGCAGCCTCACAGGGGGTGGGCGTGATCCCATGAGCAGACCCGGCGGACGGATCCACGAGGTGGAGCACCACACGGCCGACCGGGCGACGACGCGCCCGGTGGTCGCCGGCACGCAGGGCGTGGTTGCGGCCGGCCATCCCCTCGTGTCGATGGCGGGCCTGCGCATGCTGCTGGCGGGCGGCAACGCGTTCGACGCCGCCGTGGCCGCCGGCTTCGCCGCCGCCGTGGTGGAGCCGACCGCGTCCTACACGCTCTGCGGCGAGTGCGTGGCGCTCGTCCACGACGCCCGCCGGCGCCAGACCCTGGCGGTCAGCGGCCAGGGCACGGCGCCGGGCCTGGCGACGCTCGCGTCCTTCCGCCAGCGCGGACTGGACCGGATCCCGACCGGGCCGGGGCCCGAGGCGCACCTGTCGTTCACCGTGCCGGGCGCCGTCGACGCCTACCTGACCGTGCTGGAAACCTACGGCACGAAGGCGCTGAGCGAGGTGCTGGCGCCGGCCGTGCAGTACGCGGCGCACGGCTTCCCGATGTACGAGTACATGCATCGCCTGCTCGCCGTGCCCGACACGCGAAGCCAGTTCGATCTCTATCCGCCGGGAGGCACCGACGTGTTCTACCCGGGCGGCCGCCCGCCCGCGGTGGGCGAGCTGCTCGTGCAGCCGGCGCTCGCCCGGACGCTGGCCCGGCTCGTCGAGGCCGACACCGCCGCCCGCGGTCACCGGACGGCCGGCATCGCGGCCGCGCGCGCGCACTTCTACCGGGGCGACCTCGCGGCTGCGATCGGCGCCTTCTCGGAGCGGGTGGGCGGTCTCTTGCGCGCCTCCGATCTGAGCGGGTACCGGGCGGCCCTCGAGCCGCCTGCGCGGGTCACGTTCGCCGGCCGGGAGATCCTGGGCCAGGGCCCGTGGACGCAGGGTCCCGTGCTCATGCAGGCGCTCGGCATGCTGGCCGGGTTCGACCTGCGGGCGATGGGGCACAACTCCGCCCGCTACATCCACACGGTGGCCGAGGCGCTCAAGCTCGCCTTCGCCGACCGCGAGCGCCACTACGGCGACGTCCCCACCGTGCCGCTCGCCGGGTTGCTGGCCCCGGCCTACGCGCAGGCGCGCGCCGCGCTCATCCGTGCCGATCGCGCCGCGCCCGCGGCGCCCGCCCCCGGCGACCCCATGTGGCGCGGCGCGGCCGGGGCCGCCGCGTCCGCCGCCGGCCGGAGCGCCGAGGCCGCCGCCCCCGCCCCGGCGGCCGACGGCACGACGCACATCGCCGCCCTCGATCGCGAGGGCAACATGATCGCGCTCACGCCGAGCGGCGGCGTGTTCAGGAAGTCGGCGTTCGCGCCCGAGCTGGGCTGCACGCTGAGCACGCGCAGCGAGATGTTCGTGCTCGAGGACGGCCACCCCAACGGGCTGGCGCCCGGCAAGCGCCCGCGCACCACGCTCGTGAGCTACCTGATCTGCGAGGACGGCGTGCCGACGATGACGATCGGCTGCCCGGGCGGCGACGACCAGGCCCAGGCCGATCTCCAGCTGATCCTCAACGTGCTGGTCTTCGGCTTGAATCCGCAGCAGGCCGTCGAGGCGCCGCGCTTCTCGACGCAGACGCTGGTCAACTCGTTCTATCCACGCGTCTACCGGCCCGGCCAGCTCAACGTCGAGCCCGGCATCCCCGAGAGCACCCGCGCCGAGCTGCGCGCGCTCGGCCACACCGTCGGCGAGACCGGCGCCTGCGGCGTCGGCGCCGTGGTCACCCACCGCGATCCCGCCACCGGCGTGCTCTCGGCCGGCGCCGACCCGCGCCGCCCGACCTACGCGCTCGCCTGGTAGGCGCGACTCGTGGACCATCGCCTGACGCAGGCTGGACAGGGAGGAGTCTCATGACGGCGACCCAGAGCGACAAGGCCACTCGGTTCCGCGCGTTGCACCAGGGGCCGGGCGCGTTCGTGATCCCCAATCCGTGGGACGCCGGTTCGGCGCGCATGCTCGCCGCGCTCGGCTTCCAGGCGCTGGCGACGTCGAGCGGCGCCTCGGCCGGCACGCTCGGCCGGCGCGACGGCGGCGTGACGCGCCAGGAGGCGCTGGCGCACGCGCGCGCGATCGTCGAGGCGACGGACCTGCCCGTGTCGGCGGATCTGGAGAAGGGCTTCGGCGATGCGCCGGAGGCCGCGGCCGAGACGATCCGTCTCGCGGCCGGCGTCGGCCTGGTCGGGGGCTCCATCGAGGACGCCACCGGCGACAAGGACAAGCCCCTCTACGAGCTGGGCCACGCCGTCGAGCGCGTGGCGGCAGCCGTCCAGGCGGCCCGCGCGCTGCCGTTTCCGTTCGCGCTGACGGCGCGCACGGAGAACTTCCTGCGCGGCAACCCGAGCCTGGACGACACGATCGCGCGCCTGCAGGCCTTCGAGCAGGCCGGCGCCGACGTGCTGATGGCGCCGGGGCTGCCCGATCTCGCGGCGGTCCGCGCCGTGTGCGCCGCGGTGTCGAGGCCGGTCAACTTCATGGCCGGCATCGCGGGCAAGTCGTTCACCGTCGCCGAGCTGGAGGCCGCCGGCGTCCGGCGGATCAGCCTCGCCACCTCGCTCTACCGCCTGGCGATGACGAGCCTGCTGGAGGCCGCCCGCGAGGTGAAGGACAAGGGCACGTTCGGCTATCTCGACCGCGCCCTGCCCACGCCGGAGCTGAACGTGTTCCCGCGGGGATGACGCCGGCCTCGTTCAGCCGTCCGGTACAATGATCGGGACCGATCGGCCGGTCGACGATGCGTCTGCGAAGCCACCTCGTCCTCCTCGTCCTCGCCGCGCTGGTGCCGGTCCTGGCATTCGCGACGCTCGCCGTCCTCGAGAACACCCGCCTGCAGCTCGAGGCCACCGAGGCCGGCATGCGGCAGACGGCCCACGCGGTGGCCGGCACCGTGGACAAGACGCTGGAAAGCGTCATCACCACGCTGGAGGCGCTGGCGGAGTCCGACGGCCTCGAGGCGCTGAGGTTGCGCGCCTTCCAGCTTCGCTGCCAGCGCGTGGTCCAGGCCAAGGGATGGGCCGGCATCCTGCTCCTCGATCCCCGGGGCCGGCCGCTCATGCACACCGACGAGCCGCTGGGCGCCCGGTTCTGGCCGGCCGTCCGGGCGGCCGACCTGGCCCGCGTCCGCGACACCCGCCAGCCGGTCGTCTCGAGCCTGTTCGACGACGTCCACGACCGCTGGCTGGTGGCCGTCTACGTCCCCGTCATGCGCGCCCGCGCTCTGCGCTTCGTGCTGGCGGCCACGCTGCCCGCCAGCGACTTCAGCGCCCTGCTGCGGGCTCAGCAGTTCGCCGCCGGGTCGGTGGCCGTCTTGCAGGACGGCGACAACGTCGTCGTGGCCCGCACGCAGGCCGAGGCGGAGACCGTCGGCCGGCGGGTCCCGAATCCCACCCCGGGCCGGGAGGGATGGCTGCGCAGCCGCCTGCGCGAGGGGACGGAGGTGTACGTGGCGTTCGCCACCGCGCCGCTGTCGGGCTGGCGGCTCGTGCTCACCACGCCCGTCGAGACCGTCCAGGCCCCCCTCCGCCGCGCCGCCTGGCAGATGCTGGCCGGCGCCGCGCTGGCCGCGGCCCTCGCCGGCGGCCTCGCCTTCGTGTTCGGCCGGCGGATCGCTGGCGCGGTGGGCTCGCTCGTCCGCATCGCGCGCGCCGTGGAGCGCAATGACCCGGCCGAGCCCCTGCGCACCGGCGTCACCGAGGTGAACGTGCTGGCCGAGCAGCTCCGGGCGGCCGCCGATCTCGCGCGCGCCCGGGAGGGCGAGCTCGCGGTGCGGGAGCGGCAGGCGCGCACGATCGGCGAGGTCGCCCACGCGCTCAACGCCTCGCCGGACCTCGACGCGGTCCTGCGCACGGCGATGGACGCGGTCCGCAACCTCGTCGGGGCCGACTCCGCCCGCATCGCGCTCGTGGACGAGACCGGCCGTCTCGTCCTGCGCTATTCCACCAACGCCTCCACCGCGATGCCGGCGGGCTTCGTGATCGAGCGCGGCCAGGGCATCGGCGGCCTGGCCTGGGCCACCGGACGCCCGGTCCGCACCGACGACTTCGCGGCCGATCCGCGCTTCCGCGAGGACCGCTACCGGCCGATCGCGCTGGCCGACGGCCTCGTGTCCTGCATGGTCGTCCCGATCGCGACGGGCGGCGCCGTGGTGGGCATCATCTACGCCAACAACGTCACGCACCGCCCGTTCACGGCCGCCGACGAGGCCGCGCTGGCCACCCTGGCCGACCACGCGGCCGTCGCCGTGCAGAAGGCGCGCCTGCTCGCCCGCGAGCACGCCGCCCGGGCCGAGGCGGAGGCGGCCAGCCGGGGCAAGGACGAGCTGCTCGCGATGCTCGGCCACGAGCTGCGCAACCCGCTGTCGGCCATCGCCACCGCCGTCCACCTGCTCAACACCAAGCACGCGCCCGCCGAGGCCCAGCACCGCGCCCGCGAGATCCTGACCCGGCAGAACGCGCATCTGGCCCATCTCGTCGACGACCTGCTCGACGTCGCCCGCGTGACCTCGGGCAAGATCGTCCTCACCCCTCGCCCGCTCGAGCTGGCGCAGGTCGTCCGCCACGCCGTGGCGGCGCTCGCCGGGAGTGGACGGACGGATCGCCACCGCCTCACGCTCGACCTGGAGCCGGTGTGGGCCGACGCCGACGAGACGCGGCTGGAGCAGGTGGTCACCAACCTGGTCGGCAACGCGCTGAAGTTCACCCCGGCCGGCGGCGCGATCGACGTCACGCTGCGCGCAATCGACGGGGATGCCGTGCTGCGCGTGCGCGACTCGGGGGTGGGGATCCCCAGAGAGGTGTTGCCCAACGTGTTCGACATGTTCGTGCAGGCCGGCCGCGGTCCCCAGGGAGGCCCGGGCGGCCTCGGGCTGGGTCTCACGCTCGTCCGCCGGATCGCCGAGCTGCACGGCGGCGGCGCCGACGCGGCCAGCGACGGCCCCGGGCGCGGCAGCGAGTTCAGCGTCCGCCTGCCCGCGCTCGCCACGCCGCCGGCGCCGGCCCCGACTCCACCGCGCCGCGAGGTGGTGGACGGCCCGCCGCGGCGAATTCTGATCGTGGAGGACAATGCCGACGCCCGCGAGCTGCTCCGGAGCGCGCTGGAGCTGGCCGGCCACGACGTGCACGAGGCGGCCGACGGGCCAACCGGGCTCGAGGCAATCGTCCGGCTGCGCCCCGATGTCGCCCTCATCGACGTCGGCCTGCCCGGATTCGACGGCTACCAGCTCGCGCGCCGGGCGCGCGCCGAGGCCGCCGGCGCGGTCTACCTCGTCGCCGTGACCGGGTACGGCCAGCCGGAGGACCACCGCCAGGCCCTGGCGTCGGGCTTCGACGCGCACCTGGTGAAGCCGGTCGAGCCCGACGCGCTCCTGGCCGCGATCCGCAGCTCGGTCACGCGAACGCCGGCATGACCTCGCGGGCGAACAGCTCCATCGAGCGCAGCACGCGCGCCTGCTCGAGGTCGCCGAACCAGAAGCTGCAGTTGAAGTGGGTGATGCCTACCAGCTCCTGGAGCCGCCGGATCTGGCGGATGCAGGTGTCGGGCGTGCCGATGACCAGGAAGCGGTCGAGCAGGTCGTCGACGTCGGGCTCCTTGGGCGCCGGCACCGGGATGGCGCGCCCCTGCTCCACCCGCTCGTAGTGGTTGCGCAGGCTCAGCGTCACCCGCATGTTCCAGCGGGCCTCCTCGGCGGCGGCCCGCGCGTCGGCCTGGCTGTCGGTCACGTACACCGCCCGCTGCACGCCGACCGAGAGCGGCTCGGCCGGCTTCACCTCGGCCACCACGCGGTCGAAGAGCCGGCGGAACTCCGCCATTCGCTCGACGGGCACGCCGAAACCGCCCGTCAGCACGTTGAATCCGCGGCGCACGGCGTTCTCCACCGAGTCGGGGCTCTGGGCCGTGATCCAGATCGGCGGCCGCGGCTTCTGCAGCGGCTGCGGGAAGATCGTGGTCTCGGGGAGCTTGAACAGCTTGCCGTCGTAGGCGAAGGGCTTCCCCTCGAACGCTTTCAGGATGATGTCGATCGACTCTTCCCAGCGGGCCCGGCCGCTCTCCAGCTCGAGGCCGAAGCGCTCGAACTCGTAATGCTGGTAGCCGCGCCCGAGGCCGACGTCGAGCCGCCCACCGCTCAGCAGGTCGAGCGTGGCGATCTCCTCGGCGACCACCAGCGGATGGTGCAGGGGGACCACGATGACCGCCGTGCCCACCCGCAGGCGCGTGGTCTTCGCGGCGATGTAGGTGGCCATCTGGGCCGGGCGCGAGAGGTAGCCGTAGGTCGAGAAGTGGTGCTCGGCCAGCCACACGTTGCGGAAGCCGAGGGTCTCGGCCGCCTGGGCGACCTCGACTCCGCGCGCGAAGATCTCCGCCGACGGGCGCGCCGAGGGCGACTGCATGAGCAGGAACGTGCCGAAGTTCATGGGCCTCACTGTTTCTTCAGACGCACCTCTTCGAGGGGCGCCGACCAGGGATAGGGGTTGATCAGCATCAGCGCGGGCTCTTCCACTCGCGGTCCGATCGCGCTGGGCCAGACGTACTGGTAGATGGGGCCGTAGCGGACGCGCTCGTGGACGAGCCGCTGGATCCGGTGCAGCAGCGCCTCGCGCTTCTTCCGGTCCGTCTCCACGCCCTGCTGCTTGAACAGCGCGTCGATGTCGGGATAGCCGCCGTACGCCCAGGCGCCGTCGCTGGGGATGACCTCCGACAGCCGCGAGGCCGCGTTGCCGTAGAGCGCGCTGGTGCAGACGCACACGCCCTTGGCCTTCTTGGAGGCGATGTGCGCGAGGAAGGCGGCGCGCTCCATCGGCCGCATGCGCGTGCGGATCCCCACCGCCTGGAAGTAGTTGACGATCGCCTCGCCGAGCGAGAAGTAGGGCGGCAGCTGGTGGAACTCCCCGGCGTCGAAGCCGTTGGGATAGCCGGCCTCGGCCAGGAGCTGCTTGGCCTTGGCGGGATCGTAGGGATACGGCTCGATCGGGAGCGCGAACTCGAAGCTGGGCGGCACGTGGTTGCCTGCCGGCTTGGAGGCGCCCAGCGTCTCCGCCTCGCTCAGCGCCTGGCGGTCGATGGCGTAGTTGGCGGCCAGCCGCACGCGGCGATCGGCCCACGGCGACTTGGGATCCCACTGGTCGAGGAAGTCGAGGTAGAACACCGCGATGCCGCCGGAGAATGCCAGCTTGAGATTGGGATCGCGCTTCACCTCCTGGGCCTGGGGGACGTCGAGCAGGTAGGCCACATCGACCTCGCCCCGCTTGAGCATGGCCACGCGCGTCGTGCTCTCGGGCACGCTCTTGTAGACGAGCCGCTTGACCGAGGGCATCTTGCGCCAGTAGCTCTCGTTGGCCTCCATCACCAGCTCGACGCCGGGCGTGTGGCTCACGAACTTGTAGGGACCGAGCCCGATCGGGTGCTTCTTGAACCCGTCGTTGCCCACCTGCTCGACGTACTTTTTCGGCACGACCCAGCCCGCTCCCGAGACCATGGTGCCGTAGAAGGCCATGAAATCCGGCCACGGCTCGTGCAGGGTGAAGCGCACCCGGGCGGGCCCGACGACGGCCACCTCGCGGACCTTGGCATGGAGGATCTTGGAGCCCTTGGCCCGGTGGAAGCTGAACTTCACGTCCTCGGCGGTGAACGGGTCGCCGTTGTGGAACTTCAGCCCCTCGCGCAGCTTGAACTCGTACGTCCTCTGGTCCGGGCTCACCGTCCACGACTCGGCCAGGCTGGGGCTCATCAGGTTGCCGGGCATCGGCTTCACCAGCGCGTCGTGCAGCGCGTACAACACCCAGAACGGCGTGAGCTGGCCTGTCACCTCGCCGGGGTCGAACCAGACCGGCGACAGCGTCACGTACAGCGCCCAGCGGATCTCCCCTTCGGGCTTCGTCTGCGCCGCACCGTCGCCGGGCAGCCCGGCGGTGAGCAGCAAGCACGCGAGGACCACTCCCAGCACGCGATGACAGCGTCGGCTCATGGGTCCCTCCCGTCGGCGAGTCCGGCGAGGTCTTACTACCCGCTCCCGCCCGAAATGGCAAGGACTGGCCTTTCCGGCGGCTTTGGCGTAATTTGACGGCAGCGGAGGGCGCCATGCCGAAGATCAAGCACATCGCGATTTCGACCCAGGACGTGGACAAGACCGCGAAGTTCTACATCGACGTGTTCGGCCTCAAGGAGATCGCCCGGGTCGACAGCCCCGGCGCCAGCGGCTACTACCTCAGCGACGGGGACCTGAACCTGGCCATCCTGAACTTCAAGAACGACGCGGTGGCCGGCGTGGAGCGCGGCAAGGCGTGGAGCGGCATCCATCACATCGGCTTCGAGGTCGAGAGCCTCGAGGCGATCGCCGAGAAGCTGGCCGCGGCCGGCGCGCGCGCCCGCGACGACGTCAACCAGGCGCTGGGTGTCGGCCACGGGCGGCGCGAGGGCGGCAACGTGGAGGTCAAGTACGGCGGCCCCGACGGGGTCATGATCGACGTCTCGGAGACCGGCTGGGTCGGTACCTCCGGAAACATGTGACCCGGTTCGGGATCGCACTGCCCACCGGGGGCCCGGCGGGGTCCCCGTTCGTGGCGCCGAGCCTGGCCGATGCGGCCCAGACCATCGAGGCGGCGGGCTTTTCGAGCGCCTGGGCGTTCGACGCCATCGGCCGCGGCCGCCTCCACCCCGATCCCCTCACCGCGCTCGCGATCGCGGCCACGGTCACCAGCCATCTCGAGCTGGGAACGGGCATCCTGCAGGTCCCGTTGCGCAACCCGGTCGAGTTGGCCCAGCGCGTGCTGACGACCCACCTCGTCTCCGGCGGCCGGCTGCGACTCGGCGTCGGGGCCGGCTCGACCGCCACCGACTTCGCCGCGCTGGGCCTCGACTTCGCCTCGCGCTTCAGGCGTCTCGACGAGTCGCTGGCGATCATGCGCCGCCTGTGGGCGGGCGAGCGCGTCAACGGCGCCTCGCTGGCGCCGGTGTGGCCGGCGGCCCTGGGCGGCCCGCCGGTGCTGATCGGCTCGTGGGCGGGCTCGCGCTGGATCGAGCGGGCGGCCCGCGAGTTCGACGGCTGGGTGGGCTCGGGCGCCCGCAGCAGCTGGCGGGCGCTGCGCGAGGGCATCGCGCGCTTCCGCGACCTCGGCGGCAAGCGCGCGGTCGTCACCAACGTGGTCGTCCAGCTGGACAGCCCCACCGCGAGCCCGGAGGGGCCCGACGATTCGTGCGATCTCCGGTGTCCCCGCGAGGTCGCCCGCGAGCGGCTGCACCGTCTGTGCGCGCTCGGCTACGACGACGTGGTGCTCGTCACCCGGCGCCACGACGCCGAGCACCTTCGTGAGCTGCACGCGCTGGCCGCCAGCGCCCGCTGATCACTCGAGATCGAGCGCCGCGCGCAACCCCTCCTCGACTTCGGCAAGCGCCTCGTGTGGCAGGATACCGAGTCGGTCGCGCAGCTTCGCGCGATCGAGCGTGGTCACCTGATGGCACAGGGCGACGCTCGGCGCGCGTAACCCGCCTGCGCCACCGGCCAGGAGCACCGCGGTCGGACCTCGGTGAGCTTGCGCATCGGACGTCGAGACCGGAATGACGATGACCGAGCGCCACGTCACCACCTCGTTGAAGCCGTCGTGGGAAACGACGATGACGGCCCGGCGTCCGGCCTGCTCGGCCCCGGAGCGCGGCGCCAGCTCCGCCCAGTACACCTCCCCCCGCCTCACGCGCGCGGCTTCCGGGCGCGGAGGACCTCCAGGGACGCCTTCTCCAGCGAAGGA
>DASWJN010000144.1:0-65382 GCA_036397135.1 Candidatus Methylomirabilota bacterium | reverse complement strand
CGCATGATCTTCTTGCGCTCGTCGCTCATCCCCTCCGGCATCACGATCGTGCACCGGTAGCCCTTCACCGCCGCCACGAACGCGCAGGCGATGCCCGCGTTGCCGGTGGAGCACTCCAGCACGCGCATGCCGGGCCTGAGGTCGCCGCGCGCCTCGGCACGCTCGAACATCCAGAGATAGATGCGGTCCTTGAGGCTGCCGCTCGGCCCGAACCATTCGAGCTTGAGGTAGACGGCCGGCGCCGCAGCCTCCGTCACCCGGTTCAGCTTGACCAGCGGGGTGCGGCCGACGGCGGCGGCGATCGACGGCAGCGCGTTGCGGTACGCGTCCCAGCGGATGGTCATGGAGAACGGATTGTACCCCGGCGCCCGACCCACCGTGAGCTACCCCAGGCGGAGGCGGCCGCGCAGTACGGGCACGACGCGTCCACCGACCCGGATGCCGCTCACGCGCCCGTCGTTCACCGTGAGGTCGATGTGGACGAAGCTCGGGCGCGCCATCTTCGTGCCCTGCTCGCTCACGATCGTGAGGCGCGGCGCCGGCTCGACGAGCCCGTGGAGCAGGAGGTACGCGCCGAGCGCGCCGCTGGCCGAGCCCGTCGCGGGATCCTCGGGGACGCCGGCGTGCGGCGCGAACATGCGCGAGTAGACGCGCCGGGCGGCCGGGTCGGGGTCGGGCGCCAGCACGAAGGTGCCCAGCGTGTGGCCGGCGCCAAGCGTGGCGTCGAGCCGCCTCGGATCGAGCCCGGCGCGATCGACCGCATCCCGGTCGCGGAGGGGGACGTACAGGAACTCGTTGCCGGTCGAGCCGGTCTGGATCGGCGCCCCGGCCAGCAGGTCGCCCTCGGCGAGGCCGAGGGCCGCGGCGACGCCCGCGCGGTCCTTCACCTCGGGACCGAAGGTGGCGTCTTGGTGCTGCATCCACACGAACCGAGGATTGGCAGGATCGCCGTCGAGCTCGACCGGAACGGGCCCGATGCGCTCCTCGAGCACGAAGCGGGCGGCGCCGGGCGGGGCCAAACCCTCGGTGGCGAGCACCCAGGAGGTTCCCACGGTCGGGTGGCCGGCGAACGGCACTTCCCGGGCCGGCGTGAAGATCCGCACCGACGCCACGCAGTCCGGGCGGGTCGGCGGCAGCACGAACGTCGTCTCGGCCAGGTTCATCTCCCGCGCGATCGCCTGCATCTCGCGATCGTCGAGACCCCGCCCGTCGAGGAACACGGCCAGGGCGTTGCCGGCCAGCACCCGATCGGTGAACACGTCGACCTGGACGAAGTCGAACTCGCGCGGCCCGGCCATGGTTCCGCCAGCATCCTCCCCGCCGCCGAACCCGTCAAGCGGGCGTCAGCCGTCGGCGGCGTCGAAGGCGGAGCGGACGTGACGGACGTCGAGCGCGCCCCGCTCGCTCAGCGTGACGCCGACCACGTCGAAGCGGCAGCGCACGCCTTCGAGCCGGCGCCACTTGAGATAGAGCTGGGCCAGGCGCGTCAGCCGGCGCTGCTTGTGCCAGGACACGGCCGCGGCCGGCGCCTCGTCCCAGCCGGCGCGGCGGCACTTCACCTCGACGAACACGACCACGCCGCCGTCACGGCACACGAGGTCGATCTCGCCCGCGGCGAAGCGCACGTTGCGCTCGACCACGACGACGCCCGCCTGCCGCAGGAACTCGGCGGCGGCCTCCTCCGCCGCCCGTCCGAGCGTCTGCCGCCGGTCCGCCATGCCCGCAGCCTCCCCCCGCGCGGCGCCGGCGGCAATGTCCAATGTTCGATGCAGCCAGCGCCCGGCTCGGGCGTGTATCGCCCGGCCAGTGTCCCGAGTCAGAGATCCGCGCGCTGTGCCGACGTGGGCGAGGGGCCCATGGGGTTGGGTCCGCGGACCCGTTCCCGCCGCCCCGTCCCCGTGCGCCCCGCAGCCTGATGGAGCCCAGCCGTGGCGGGTGCGAGGCGGACTCCAGCCTCGTGGTGCCGCGGACCCACCCCATGGGCCCCTCGCCCACGTCGCTCCGGCGGTCGGCGAACTTCTGACTCGGGGCCTAGTCGTCCTTGTCGAACACGAAGAGCTGGCCCTGGCGCCAGGCGCTCACGAACGAGCGCCGGTGCAGGGAGCAGAGCCCGTGCCGGTCGATCGCGGCCAGGTGCTCGGGGGTCGCGTAGCCCTTGTGGCGGGCGAAGCCGTAGGCGGGGAACGCCAGGTCGGCCTCGCGCATGAGGCGGTCCCGCGTGACCTTGGCCACGATGGAGGCCGCCGCCACGCTGGCGCAGCGGGCGTCGCCGTCCACCAGGTTGCGCTGCGGGCAGGCGAGCGCGCGGAGCGCCACGAAGTCGGTGATGACCAGCTCGGGGGCCACGGCGAGGGCGGCCAGCGCCTGGACCATGGCCACCCGCGTGGCCTCCAGGATGTTGATCCGGTCGATCGTGAGGTGGTCGACCACGCCCACGCCCACCGCGACCGCGCGCTCCTGGATCAGCCCGAACAGCTCCTCGCGCCGCTCCGGCGGCAGCAGCTTGCTGTCGGCCATGCCACGGATGCGGCGGTCGGGGGCGATGACGACGGCGGCCGCCACCACCGGGCCCGCCAGCGGACCCCGCCCGGCCTCGTCCACGCCGGCGATGCGCGTCAGACCTGTCCTCCAGGCCTGAGCCTCGAACCGGTAGGGCGCCGCGGGGGGCGTCACGCCGGGCGGGGTGGCGCGCTATTCCTCGGGGGTGGGGGCGGTGGCCGGCACCGCGCCGGCGCGCTTCTCCTTCAGCCGGGCGGCCTTGCCAGCCAGGGCGCGCAGGTAGTAGAGCTTCGAGCGGCGGACCAGGCCCCGGCGCACGACGTCCACCCGCTCGATGCGGGGCGAGTGCACCGGGAAGGTCCGCTCGACGCCCACGCCGTAGGAGATCCGGCGCACGGTGAACGACGCTCGCGCCCCCTCGCCCCGGCGGCGGATGACGGTGCCCTCGAACACCTGGGTTCGCTCCTTCTCGCCCTCGATGACTCTCACGTGCACGCGCACCTGGTCGCCGGGCTGAAAACCCTGGCGGTCCTTCTTCAGCTGTGCCGCTTCCACCAGTCGAATCGCATCCATGACCGTAGGCTCCCTCTTCCTTTTCTCGGCGTCAGTGCACGTCGTCGTCCGACGGCGATTGTCCACGCTCGAATCGCTCGATCCAGCGGCGGTCGTCCGCCTCCAGCCTCGCCTGCCCGAGCAGATCGGGCCGCCGGCGCCAAGTCAGCCACAGCGCCTGCACCCGCCGCCAGCGCGCGATGCGCGCGTGGTCGCCGGACAGCAGGACCGCCGGCACCCGGGCGCCGCGAAACTCCTCCGGCCGCGTGTACTGCGGCGGCTCCAGCAGGCCGCTCGCGAAGGACTCCTGCTCGGCCGCCCCCTCGCCGCCCAGCGCCCCCGGCAGCAGCCGGGTCACCGCGTCGGTGACGACCAGCGCCGGCAGTTCACCACCGGTCAGCACGTAGTCGCCGATCGAGATCATCTCGTCGGCGAGGCCGGCGGCCACGCGCTCGTCCACGCCCTCGTAGCGCCCGCAGAGCAAGATCAGGTGCGGCGCGCGCGCCAGCCCGGCCGCGACCTCCTGGGTGAACCGCCGGCCCCGCGGGTCCATCAGGATCACCCGGGCCTCGGCCGTCCGTAACGCGTCGACCGCCGCGAAGAGGGGCTCCGGCTTCAGGACCATCCCGCCGCCGCCGCCGAACTGGTAGTCGTCGGTGACGCGGTGCCTGCCCTCCGCGTAGTCTCGGAGATTGACCACCCGGATGTCAACGAGCCCGCGCGCCCGCGCGCGCCCCAGGATCGACTCCGAGACCACCGGCTCCACCATGCCCGGGAACAGCGTCACGATGTCGATGCGCATGGGGCCACGCCCTACAGCTCGAGCAATCCCTCCGGCGGCCGGATCACGACCCGGCGCGCGTCCAGGTCCACCTCCTGCACGATCTCCGGCACAGCCGGGATCAGATGCTCGCGCCCGGTGCCGCGCACGACCCACAGGTCCTGGGCGGGCGAGGACTCGATGCCGCTCATCTCGCCCACGACGGCGCCGTCCTCGGTCACCACCCGGCAGCCGACCAGCTGCCACGGGTACAGGTGGCCGGGCGGCGGTGGCAGCGCCTGCGCGCGCGGCAGCGCCACCAGCCGGCCGACCAGCGCCTTCGCCGCCTCGGGGGAGTCGCACCCCGCGAGCGAGAGCAGCACCGCGCCGGCGTGCCGTCGCACGCCGGAAATGCGCTGCCGCGTGCGGCCGTCGGTGGCCGGGTCCCACAGCACACACTCCTGCAGCGCGTCGAACCGTTCCGGCCGGTCGGTGTGCGGCGTCACCCGCAGCTCCCCGCGCAGCCCGTGCGGACGGGTCACCTCGCCGATGACGACGAGGTCGCCCTCGATCGTCACGGGCTCGCCTCCGGCGGGCCTGCGCTACTCAGGCTGGCACTCGCACGGCAACACCGGGCGCGCTCGGCTTCGCACGGCTACTCGACGATCTCCAGGACCGCGCGCTTCTTGAGCTTCGTCGCGTTCGCGTTGAGGATCGTGCGCATGGCCCGCGCGGTGCGGCCCTGCTTGCCGATGACCTTGCCGAGGTCGCTCTGGGCGACCCGCAGCTCGATCACCGTCACGCGGTCGCCCTCGACCTCGGCCACGTTCACCTCGCCCGGCTCATCGACCAGCGCCTTCGCGATGTACTCCACCAGCTCCCGCATGACTGCTGCTTCCTTCAGGTCAGCGACCGTGCTGCCTCGCTACGCTCCTGCCTTGGCGGCCACCGCGATCAGCTTCTTCACGGTGTTGGAGGGCTGGGCGCCCTTGCTGATCCACGCCGTGGCCTTCTCCCGGTCGATGGAGACCGTCGGCGGCTGCGTCACCGGGTTGTAATGCCCGATGATCTCGATGAAACGGCCGTCGCGCGGAGCGCGGGAGTCCGCCACCACCACCCGGTAGCGCGGCCGCTTGCTCGAGCCTTCACGTCGGAGTCGAATCGTGACCGACACGTCGTCACCCCCTCGGCATCGGGAAGCCGGGCAGGTTCTTCAGCCGGCCGAGCTTGCCCTCCATGCCTTTGAACTGCTTCATCATCTTGCGCAGCTGCGCGTACTGCTTGAGCAGCCGGTTCACGTCCTGCACGGTGGTGCCGCTGCCGCGCGCGATGCGCTGGCGCCGGCTGCCGTTGATGACCTCGGGATGGCGCCGCTCGCCCGGCGTCATCGACGAGATGATCGCGTCGAACCGGCCGAGGTCGGCCTGCTCACCGTCCAGCTCGGCCGGCGCCGCGCCCTTGAACATCTTGCCGAGCGGCAGCATCCCCATGATCTGGTCGAGCGGCCCCATCTTGCGCAGCTGCTGGAGCTGCTCGCGGAAGTCCTCCAGCGAGAAGCTGTCCTCGCGCAGCTTGCGCACCAGCGCCTGGGCCTTCTCCTGGTCGACCGTCTGCTGGGCCTTCTCCACCAGCGAGAGCACGTCGCCCATGCCCAGGATGCGCGAGGCCAGGCGGTCGGGATGGAAGGGCTCCAGCGCGTCAACCTTCTCGCCCATCCCCACGAAGGCGATGGGCCGCCCGGTGACGTGCCGCACCGACAGCGCGGCGCCGCCGCGTGAGTCGCCGTCCATCTTCGTGAGGATCACCGCGTCGATGCCGACGGCCTGGTTGAAGCGCTCGGCGACGGTGACGGCGTCCTGCCCGGTCATGGCGTCCACGACGAGGAGGATGTGATGGGGCGCCACCTCGCGCTTGATCGCCTTCAGCTCGTCGAGCATCGGCTCGTCGATGTGCAGGCGGCCGGCGGTGTCCAGGATGAGCGGGGTCAGCCCCCGGGCTGCCGCCTCCTCGCGGGCGGCGCGGCAGATGTCGAGCGGCGTCTGCCCGGCGCCGCCCACGACGGGCACGCCGAGCTGGCCGCCCAGCGTGCGCAGCTGGTCCTGGGCGGCGGGCCGGTAGATGTCGGCGGCGGCCAGGATCGGGTGCTGGCCCTGCTGGCCGTAGAGGCGCGCCAGCTTGGCGGCCGTCGTGGTCTTGCCCGAGCCCTGCAGGCCGATCAGCATGATCACCGTCGGGGGATGGGGCGCGGCCGCCAGCCGGTGATCGCTGCCCCCGAGCAGGTCGACCAGCTCGTCGTGCACGACCTTGACGACCTGCTGGGCCGGCGTCAACGACCTGAGCACGTCCTGGCCGACGGCCTTCTCGCGCACGCGCTCCAGGAAACCGCGCACGACCTTGAAGTTGACGTCCGCCTCCAGCAGGGCCACCCGCACCTCGCGCAGGGCCTCCTGGATGTTGTCCTCGGTCAGCCGGCCCCGGCTGCCCAGGCGGTCGAAGATGGATTGGAGTCGCGTGCCGAGGGATTCAAGCATGGAAAGAGTGTGAGTCTACGCAACTACGCGGAAGATTTCAACTCCGCGAGTCAGAGGGCAAGAAGGGCCGGTGTCAGCGACGGGGACGAACGCGTGCTCGGACCGGCTGCCACTCGAGCACGAGGAGCAGGAACCCGAACGGCACGAACCACACCGCCACGAAACGCCAGAAGTCGTAGGTACGCCAGCACGTCCGCCAGTCCCACCGTCGGATTCCGAGCGCTCTGAGCAGTCTCACGTTTGGCCTCCGCCGGGGGAGTCAGGGCAAGGCGAGTGCCAGGGGCCGAGCCCCGCAGAATCGAGGACTTCGAGCAACCGCCAGGCACACGCCGGCGTCGGGCCTGGCCGATTGTTCGCGTGGGGCGCGCGGATCTTGCGCGGTCCGAGGCGTGGGCTCAGCCCGCGGCGCCGCGCATCTGCTTGATGACCGCGACCGGGTCGGCGGCCTCGAAGACGGCCGAGCCGGCCACCAGGATCGAGGCACCGTGCTCGGCGAGGGGACGGGCGTGCTCGACCTTGACGCCGCCGTCGATGGAGACGTCGACGGGACGCGTGGCCAGCAGCGAGCGGACCTGGCGGATCTTCGGATAGACCGCGGGGATGAGCGTCTGGCCGCCGAAGCCGGGGTTCACCGACATCACCAGCACCAGGTCGAGGTCGTCGACCACGTAGTCGAGCGCCGAGGGGTGCGTGGAGGGGTTGAGCGCGGCGCCGGCCTTCACCGGCGCGCCGCGCTTGCCGGCCAGCTCACGGATGCTGACGAGCGTGCGCTGCAGGTGCGGGCAGGTCTCCACGTGGACGGTCAGCAGGTCGGCGCCGCGCGCGGCGAACTCGGCCAGGTATTTCTCGGGCTCGACGATCATCAGGTGCAGGTCGAGCGGCAGCCGGGTGCGCTTGCGGATGGCGTCGAGGATCGGGAAGCCCATCGAGATGTTCGGCACGAAGCGGCCGTCCATCACGTCGATGTGCAGCTGGTCGGCGCCGGCCGCCTCCACCTTCGCGATCTCCTCGGCGAGGATCCCGAAGTCGGCGGAGAGGATCGATGGCGCGATCTTGATCACGCCCCTGTTATACCCCAAACGGCTCAGCGCCGGCGCCAGCGGACGGCGGTGAACCCGTCGGTGCCGTGCCGGTGCGGCAGGCAGCGCACGAAGCCGGCGGCGTCGGGCGCGACGGGGAACTGCGCCGGCGAATCCACCACGAAGTCGGGACGGGAGACCAGGAAGTCGCGCGCGACGTCGTCGTTTTCCTCCGGCTCCAGGGAGCAGGTCGCATAGACGAGGCGGCCGCCCGGCCGCACGAGCGCGCTCGCCGCCGCCAGGATGCCGCGCTGGCGGTCGGCGGCGGCCGCCAGGTCGGCCGGCCGCCGGCGCCACTTCACCTCGGGGTTGCGCCGCAGCACGCCGAGGTTCGTGCAGGGCGCGTCGACGAGCACGCCGTCGCACGCGCCGGCCCACGCCGGCGCCAGCGTTTCCACCTCCCCCTGAACCGCTTGCACGATCGTCACGCCCAGCCGCTCGGCGGCCTCGCCGATCCGACCCAGGCGCGCCGGCTGGGGATCGAACGCCAGCACGCGGCCGCGGTTGTCCATCAGCTGGGCGAGGTGGGTCGTCTTCGTGCCCGGCGCCGCGCACACGTCGGCGACCGTGGCCCCTGCCTCGGGCTCGAGCAGTCGCGCCACGAGCATCGAGCCCTCGTCCTGGATGGCGCACAGGCCCTCGGCGAACGCCCGCCAGCCGCCGGGGTCGC
The DNA here is from genome assembly GCA_036397135.1 of Candidatus Methylomirabilota bacterium. GTDB lineage: Bacteria > Methylomirabilota > Methylomirabilia > Rokubacteriales > CSP1-6 > AR5. The sequence continues at coordinate 57,291 of DASWJN010000144.1, read as the reverse complement.
CGCCGCCCTCGACCACAACGCCCTCCGGCGCCAGGGCGGTGGCGCGGGCTTCGAGGTGGTCCGCGCGCAGCCGCGCGGCCAACGCCTCCCGGCTGGTGCGCAGCGTGTTGGCGCGGACAGTCAGTGGCGGGCGCTCGTTGAGGGCGCGCATCAGCGCCTCCGCCTCCGTGGCGCCGTAGCGCGCGACCCACCGCCCGGCCAGCCACGTCGGGAACGAGCAGCGCGTGGCCAGCGCTTCCAGCGGGTCGCGCGGCAGCGGCGGCTCGCGCTCGGCGACGCCACGGCGGGTGAAGGCGCGAAGGACGGCGTTGACGTAGGCGGCGATCCCCGGCGCGCCGCGGACCAGCGTGACGGCGTCGTTCACGGCCGCGAAGGCCGGAACGCGTTCGAGGAAGGCGATCTGGTAGGCGGTCATCCGGAGCAGCACGCGCACGCGCGGGTCCAGCGCGGGCAGCCGCCGCCGGGAATGGGGCGCCAGGATCCAGTCGAGATAGCGCTGCCAGCGGAGCGTGCCGTAGATCACCTCGGTGGCCAGCGCGACGTCGCGCGGTGGCAGTCCACGCCGCGACAGCTCGGCGTCGAGCGCCAGGTCGGCGAACGCCGCGTCGGTCTCCACGCGCTCCAGCACGCGCGCCGCGACCGCCCGGGCCGGCGACGGCCGCGGCGCCCGAGCGTCGCGTGCGTCCGGCCGCCGGCCGGCCGCTCCGCTCATGGCGTCGCGAGCCGCTGGCCCGCGGCCAGACGGGCGCCGCGCAGGTACTCGTCCCAGCCGACGGCGCGCCGGCTCTCGGGCTGGACTTCCAGCGGCAGCACCGCGCCCGTCCCGGCGGCCACGGCGAGCGTCCGCCCGTGGGGGACGAGGGTCCCGGGCGGCGCCTCGCCGGCGACGGCCCGCGCCCGCCAGAGCGTCAGCGTGCCGCCGGGAACCGCGATGGTGGCGCCCGGCCACGGATTGCAGCCGCGCACCAGGTTCACGAGCTCGCGCGCCGGGCGCCGGCAGTCGAGCACGCCGTCGGTCTTCTTCAAGCGCGGGGCCAGGGTGGCGTCCTGGTGCCGCTGGGGCACCGGGGTGAGCGTGTCGAGCCGGGCGAGCGTGTCGAGGATCACCTGGGCGCCCAGGTGGGCCAGCCGCTCGGCCAGCTCGCCGGCGGTCTCGTCGGCCCCGATCGGTGTGTCGGCGGTGAGCAGCACTGGACCGGTGTCCATGCCGGCGTCCATCTGGAACGTGGTGATCCCGGTCACCGTCTCGCCGCGGATGATCGCCCACTGGATCGGCGCCGCCCCCCGGTACTTCGGCAGCAGCGAGCCGTGGATGTTGATGGACCCGCGGGCGGGCGCGTCCAGCACGGCCTGCGGCAGGATCTGCCCGAACGCGACCACCACCGCCACGTCGGCCCCCAGCACCTGCAGCCGCTCCGGCCACTCGGGGTCGCGCAGCCGCGCAGGCTGTACGACCGGCAGGCCGGCCTCGAGGGCCGCCACCTTGACCGGGGGCGGCGTCAGCCGCTGGCCGCGGTGGGCCGGCCGGTCGGGCTGGGTGACGACGGTGACGATCGTGTGGTGACGGCGAAGCGCCTCGAACGCGGGGAGCGCAAAGGCCGGCGTGCCGTAAAAGAGGACGTTCAGCGGACTACAGCACGAAGGCGCGGTGGCCGGCGTCCTCCGAGAAGCCTTCCTTCTTGATCCGCCGCTTGACGCGGTCGCGCACGACGGGCTCCAGCCGGTCGATGAACAGCACGCCGTCGAGGTGGTCGATCTCGTGCTGAAACACGCGAGCGCGCAGCCCCCGGGCCGTGATCGACACCGGCCGGCCCTCGAGGTCCTGCGCCTCCAGCGTCACCCACTCGGCTCGCGTGACGGAGGCGAAGATCCCGGGCAGCGACAGGCAGCCCTCCTCGGCCTTCACCTCGCCACCCTGTTCGGTGATCGCGGGGTTGACAAGGGCCTGGACCCCGCGGCCCTCCTCGTCGCCGACCACCATCAGCCGCAGCGACACGCCGACCTGCGGCGCCGCCAGGCCGATGCCGACCTCGTCGTACATCGTGTCGACCATGTCGTCGACGAGACGACGGATCTCGGGGGTCACCGCCTCGACGTCACGGGCGCGACGCCGCAGCACGGGATCACCGTAGCGACGGACGCTCAGGACGGCCATTCGACCGGATCCACCTCCACGCTCATGATACCGCGGCCCTTCGGGCGCGGTCCGCGGAAGTCCTCCAGCGCTCCGGCCAGGACGACCGGCAGATCGGCATCGCCCTTCACGACGATCCGCCGCGCTCGCGCGCGGCGCTCGGCGACGGGCGGATACACGGTGAGCCGCGGCGAGGCGCGCAGCGCGGCCGCCACCTCGTCGGCGAGCGCGCGGGGGTCGGCGCCGCCGGTCACGGTGACCACCGCGAGCCGCCGGAAGGGCGGGTAGCCCAGCTCGGCGCGGAACTTCACCTCGGGGCGGTAGAAGGCGGCCAGGTCCTGGCGCACGACCGCGTCCAGCGCGTAGTGGGTGGGGTTCTGCGACTGGATCACCAGCGCGCCGTGCCCGCCCACGCGCTCGGCCGCCGCCCACAGCAGCGCGAACATCCGCTCGCCGGCCCGGAAGTCGGGCAGGCGGAGCAGCTGGTCGAGCGCGACGAAGCCGGCCAGCCCGAGGGAGGCGGGGCCGAAGAGCCGCAGCGCCCCGCGGGTGCCGATGACGATCTCGGCAGCGGCCGCCGCCGCCCGCTGCGCCTCGCCGCGGGCCCCGCGCGACGCCTCGGGGTCCCAGCGCGCCACCCGCGCCCTGGCGAAGCGCCGGCGAACGGCGTGCTCGACGCGTTCCAGTCCCCAGCCGAAGGGCGAGAGCCGCCGCCCCCGGCAGGTGCCGCAGGCCTCCATCAGCGGCACCGCGATCCCGCACAGACGGCATGCCAGCGTCGCGCCCGTGCGCGAGTAGGCCAGGGCCAGCGCACACTCCGGGCAGCGGACGATCTCGCCGCACTCGTCGCAGGCCAGCGCCGAGGCCAGGCGGCTGACCACCAGCAGCACGCGCCGGCCCGCCGCCAGCGTCTCACGCACGGCCCGGGCCAGCGGCGGCGTGAGCGGCTCGCGGCGCAGGATGCCGCGCGTGTCGGCGACCGTCGCCGCCGGCCACGGGCCCGGCACCGGCGGCGCCATCGCCATGCCGCCGCGGTCCGTGGCCCGCCACCAGGTCTCGACGCTCGGCGTGGCCGACGTCATGACCGCGGCCAGCCGCTCACGGCGGGCGCGCTCCAGCACGACCTCGCGCGAATGGATGCGTGGGGACCCCGGCGGCCTGTGCGCGGCCTCGTGCTCGTCGACCAGCGCCAGCAGCCCCGGCGCCGGCAGCGGCGCCAGCAGCGCCGAGCGCGTGCCGACGGCCAGGCGGGCGGCACCCTCGCCGAACCGCGTCCACCCTTCGGTGCGCTCGGCGCCGTCGATGCCGGAATCCAGCCGCAGCACGGGCCCCAGCCGGGCCAGACGCTGGGCCCACCGCGCGGCCGCCTCCACGTCGGGGACGATCACCAGCGCCCGGCGGGCCTCGGCCGCCCGATCGAGCAGCCGGCGCTCGCGCCCGGCGCCGACGAGCACCTCCACGGACGACGCCGTCGTCGGCTCCGGTCCGGTCGCCGCCCGGGGCGGCGCACCCGGACCGGGCGGCGGCAGGAGGGCGGCGCACGTCGAGCCGACGGAGGACAGCGACTCGCGGGCGATCCACTCCACCAGCGCGAGCCGGGCGGGCGTGAGGACGGGCGCCCGATCGGCCGCACCGAGGAGCGCCTTGAGCCCGCCCTCGTCGCCCTCGCGCAGCCGGATGACCATGCCCACCCGCCGGGCACCCCGCAGCGGGGCCAGCACGCGCTGCCCGGCCGCGACCGGGAGCCCCGAAGGGACCCGGTACGAGAACGGGTGGTCGACCGGCGCGTCGAACGCCACCTCGGCGATCACACCCGCCTCATCGCGTGCGGCGCGCGTCGTACTCCCGTCGGGCGAGCTTGAGGTCCTCCCAGGCCATTCGCTTGTAGTCCTGGCCGGGGTTGCGCAGCAGGAAGGCGGGATGGAAGGTGGGGATCAGGACCGCGTTGCCGTACGGGTGGATGCGCCCGCGCAGCTTGCCGATCGGCTCCCTGGTGCGGAGCAGCGCCTGCGTCGCCACGCTGCCGAGCGAAAGGATCACCTTCGGCTGGACGACGCCGAATTGCTCCGCGAGGAACGGCGCGCAGGCCGCCAGCTCGTCCGCCTCGGGATTCCGGTTGCCGGGCGGTCGACACTTGACCGCGTTCAGGATATAGACGTCGTCGCGCGAGAGCTTCACCGCCTCCAGCATCTTCGTGAGCAGCTGACCGGCGCGGCCGACGAACGGCAGGCCCTGCGCGTCCTCGTCGGCGCCCGGCCCCTCGCCGATGACCACGAGGTCGGCCGCGGGGTTGCCCGCGCCGAACACGATCGTGTGGCGGCCTTCGCCGAGCTTGCAGCGGCGGCAGCCCTGCAGCGCCTGCTCCTGCGCGCGCAGCGCCTCGGCCGGGGACGGCAGGATGTCGCCGGCAAGCGCGAGCGTCTCGACTCCGAGATCGCGATGGAACCGGAGGGTGGCGGCCAGCGCGCCGAGAGCGTCGGCCAGGACGGCGCGGGGATCCTCGCTCAGCGCACGGCCTTGCGCGCCGGGTGGGCCCTGCGCAGCGCCACGAGCTCATCGAGGATGGCGTCGGCCACCGCCGCCTTGGGCATCCGCGGCAGCGCGCGGCTGCCGCCCCAGCGGTCGATCAGCAGCACCTCGTTGTCCTCGGCGTCGAACCCGATGTCGCGTCGGCTCACGTCGTTGGCGACGAGCAGGTCGATGCCCTTGGCGGTGAGCTTGGCCCGCGCGTTGGCGACCACGTCGGTCGTCTCGGCGGCGAAGCCGACGATGAACACGTCTCCGGCGCGGGCGGCCACCTCGGCCAGGATGTCGGGGTTGGGCGTGAGCTCGAGCGTGAGATCCTGCTTGCCCTTGATCTTCTGGTCGGCGGCGTGCCGTACCCGGTAGTCGGCGACGGCTGCCGCCTTGATCACGACGCTCGCGCGCCCGGCGTGCTGGAGCACCGCCTCGCGCATTTCCTCGGCCGTCTGCACCGGGACGAACGTCGCCGCGGGCGGCGGCGTCAGCGCCGTCGGCCCCGAGACCAGCGTGACCTCGGCCCCGCGGCGGCTGGCGGCGGCGGCCAGCGCGTACCCCATGCGGCCCGACGAGCGGTTGGAGATGTAGCGGACAGGATCGATCGGCTCGCGGGTGGGCCCCGCCGTGACGAGCACCCGCTCGCCGGCCAGATCGCGGGCGGGGGTGAGCGCGCCGAGCACGGCCTCGACGATCACGTCCACTTCCGGCAGCCGCCCGCGGGCGCTCAGCCCCGAGGCCAGCGCGCCGGTGTCGGGCTCCAGCACCGTCACGCCGCGGGCGCGAAGCGCGGCGACGTTGGCGGCGACGGCCGGGTGCAGCCACATCCCGCCGTCCATGGCCGGCGCCACCACGACCGGGCAGCGCGCGGCCAGCAGCACCGTCGTGAGGAAGTCGTCGGCGATGCCGTGGGCGGCCTTGGCGAGCAGATTGGCGGTGGCCGGCGCCACCACCACGGCGGCGGCCCGCTCGGCCAGGGCGACGTGCTCGACGGCCGCGTCGCTCTGCGGGTCGAACAGATCGGTGAGGACCGGCCGCCCCGAGAGCGTGCGGAACGTGAGCGGCCCCACGAACTCCCGAGCGTGCTCGCTCAGGCACACGCTCACGCGCGCCCCCCGCCGGGTCAGATCGCGCAGCAGGTAGACCGCCTTGTAGGCGGCGATGGAGCCGGTGACGCCCAGAATGAGCTCCCGGCCGTCGAGGGTCGCGGTCATCCTTTCGTCTCGCCCTCCTCCTTCACCCGGTACTCGACCTTGGCGGCGGCGATCTCTTCCAGCGCCGAGCTGGTCGGCTTCTTGTGCTTGGAGTCCACCCGGGTCTGGGCGCCGCGGTTGAGCTGTCGAGCCCGCTTGGCCGAGAGCACGACGAGCAGGTAGCGGTTCGAGACCTTGTTGAGCGCGTCTTCCAGCGAAGGGAACGCCATCAGTTCGGTACCTCCAGGTCAGGGAAGGTGAGGGCCAGGCGCGCCACCCGGCAGCGCTCGGCCTGGATGATCGACTCCAGCTGCTCCATCGCCTCCTTCACGTCGCGGTTCACGATCAGGTAGTCGTAGCGCCGCCACAGGGCCACCTCGTCGCGGGCCCGCTGCAGTCGCCGGGCGATCTCGCTCTCGCGGTCCGAGCGCCGCTCGCGCAGGCGCTGCTCCAGCTCGACCATCGACGGCGCCACGATGAAGACCAGCACCGCCTCCCGGTAGCGGGCGCGCAACTGGGCGGCGCCCTGGGTGTCGATGTCGAGCAGGACGTCGCGGCCGTCGTGCAGCGCCGCCTCCAGCGGCGCGGCCGGCGTGCCGTACAGGTTGCCGTGCACGATGGCCCACTCCGCCATCTCGCCCCGGTCCAGCCTCGCCTGGAACTCGCCCTCGCTCACGAAGCGGAAGTCGGTGCCGTCGATCTCGCCGGGCCGGGGCGGGCGCGTGGTCACCGACACCGAGTACGCGAGGTCGTGCAGGCGCAGGCGCATCTCGCGACACAGCGTCGTCTTGCCGGCGCCCGACGGCGCCGAGACGACGAAGAGCGTGCCGCGGCGCCTGATCACTCGGCCGGGCTCCGATCCGTGGCCAGCCGCTGGGCCAGGGTGGCCGGCTCCAGCGAGGAGAGGATCAGGTGGTCGCTCTCCGTCACGATGACGGCGCGGGTGCGGCGGCCGTTCGTCGCGTCGATCAGCTTGGTGCTGCCCTTGGCGCTCTCGATCAGCCGCTTGACCGGCAGCGAGTCGAGCGCCACGATCGCCACGATCTGCTCGGCCACCATCACGTTGCCGTGCCCGACGTTCATCAGGTGCACGGCGGCGCCGTTCCGGTTACTCAAGATTCTGGACCTGCTCGCGCATCTTCTCCAGCACGCCCTTGCCGGCCAGCGCCGCCTGGCTCAGCTCCAGGTCGTCGGACTTGCTGGCCACCGTGTTCACCTCGCGCCCCAGCTCCTGCAGCAGGAAATCGAGCGGCCGTCCCATCGGGCCGCCCTTGTCGAGCACCAGCGCCAGCTCGGCCAGGTGCGCCCGCAGGCGGGCCAGTTCCTCGGCGATGTCGGCCTTGTCGGCCCACACCGCCGCCTCGGTCAGGATCCGCCCTTCGTCCACGCCGGCCGACCCCAGCAGCGCGCGCAGCCGCTCACGCAGCCGCTCCTCGCGGCGCTGCATGGCGGCCGGCGCCCGCGTCGCCATCGTCGCAACGATCCCGATCAGCTCGGCGTGCAGGCTGCGCAGCTCGCGGGCCAGGTGCTCGCCCTCGGCGGCGCGCCGATCGACCAGCTCGTCGAGCGCCCGGCCGAGCGCCTGCTCGAGCACGGCCCACGGCACGACGGCGTCGGCCGCCTCGGGCTCCTCCATGCGAACGACCCCCGGTCGCTCGAGCACCCACTGCAGTGTGATGCCACCGCCGACGCCGAGGTCGCCGAGGTCGGCGCCCAGTGCACGGGCGCGCGCGACGTACTCGCGCGCCAGCGCCGCGTCGGTGACGATTCGCTGGGTCGGCGGGCCCGCCACGGCGGTGACCTGGACGGCGACGTCCACCCGGCCGCGCTCCAGGCGTGCGGCGATCGTACGCCGCGCCTCGAGCTCGAGCGAGGCCAGCGCGCGCGGCAGCCGCAGGGCCACGTCGAGGTGGCGGTGGTTGACCGAGCGCGCCTCCACGGCGACGACGATGGTGTCGCCGCGCACCTCCGCGCGCCCGAATCCGGTCATGCTCCGGACCATCGAGTGTCCCAGGATGGCTGAAATTCTCTGTAGTGTCAATATGTTGCGATTGACACGACGCGTACGGGCGCCATAGACTCAGCTCGTTCGTCATCGACTCGAGGAATGGACGATCGTGTTCTTCAAAGCGTTCCGGGGCGCCCGCGGGGTCGAATCCCGCTCGGCGCGCTCGGCATTGTGATGGCGCCCGGCGTCGAGCGGGTCGAGTTCCGGCTGGTCCGCAGGCGGCCGGAGTACCGCGGGCGCGCGTGAACCGGTGGGGGTGGCTGGCGGCGGGGATCGTGGTGCTCGGCGGTCTCGTCGCGGTGGGGGCGGCCCGGGCGGCGGGGCGGCGGGGCTCGCGGCCGGCCACGCTGGTGTCGGTGGTGATCGCCTGGCTCGGCGCCTGGGTGCTGTGGGGCTTCGCCGGCGGGCTGGCCGCCCGTTACGGTGTGCTGGCGACGTACGACACCACGCTCTTCACGGCGCTCGCCGTGGCCGGCGGCGTCTGGCAGTATCGCACGCAGATACGGCAGGGTCGCCAGCAAGGGCTGGCGGTCTTCGTGGCCGGTCAGCTCCTGTGGCTAGGGGTGGTGCTGTGGCAGAACGGCGTGCTGCTCCGCTGAGGACCCCCGAGGGCGCGCAGGTGACCTCCGTCCCCAGCCATCGGGGCGAGTTCTTCCGCGTGCTGCAGCAGACCTCGCGCACGCAGAGCGCGGTGATGACCATCGGGCCCGGCGCCGACGGCGGCCCCGAAGAGACGCACGGCGGCGACCAGATCGTCCACGTGCTCGAGGGCGAGGCGGTGGTGCGGATCGAGGGCGGCGAGCACCGCGCGGAGGCTGGCACCCTCATCACGATCCCGGCCGGCGTCCGCCACCACGTCGGCAACCTCGGGCCGGTGCCCCTCTTCTTCCTGACGGTCTACGCGCCCCCCGAATACTAGGAGGCTCACGGGGCGAGCCACTTCCGCTGCACGGGCCGCAGCTGCGGCGTCAGCACGTTTTCCCAGTGCGTGTGCATGACCCGGTCGATCAACAGCTCGAAGAGGACCTCCGTCGGATCGGTCATGTGCCTGGCGTCCCGCACGACGGCCGCGCGGGTCGCGGCCGCGTCGACGAGCACGGCCTTGCCGGCGACGTAGAACTCGTCGCTGCCCGGCTTGGGCTGGGGGAAGGTCTGGAGCGCGTACCGGCCGTCCCGTTCCAGGTCGCGGCGTTTCGGGGAGGCCGCGGTGATCAGCACGAAGAGACGGTCGTTCGAGAGCACCGGGCACACGGGATGCAGACGCGGGGCGCCATCCCGGCGCACCGTGGCCAGGAACGCCAGGCCAACGCTGAACTGCTGGAGCAGCGACCGCCCGGCGGCGGCGAGCTCCGGCTCGGCGGACGCGAACTGGCTCCATGTCACCATGAGATCAGCCCCGGTGCTGCTCGCGGTAGCGTGCCCGCAGCGCGCGCAGCAGCCGGCGGCGCCCGGTCGCCAGGAGCGGACGTGGGAGAAGGGCCATCGACACCGGAACGTGCGTGAGCCTGGCGACGGCCTCGTCGACCCGGCGGCACGTCTCGAGCACGTGGCGCAGGATGAGGGGCATGGTCCGGCGGCACGACCACGCCGGCCTCGTACCGGCACTTGTCCGGCGCCGTGATGCTGGGATCGTCGTGGGCCACGCCGAGTGTCACCGAGAGTGGGGAGGTGAGGCCGGGCGCCGCCATCCACGTCCGGAACCGCGCCCAGAGCTCGGGGATGCCACGAGCCCCGTAGGGCCCGACGTAGCGCATCGCGGCGACGTGGTGGGCGGGCAGGTCTCGCACCTCGACGCTCATGGCTTCCTCCTCGCGACGCCTGCCAGGAGTATGGCGGCGGCGGGCTCCGGCGGCTTTGCCCGGCTTGCGATCCTGTTTGCCCGGCTTGCGCCGCGCCCGCCAGCGCTCGGCCCCGCCGGCGCGCCACTGGGTCGCGCTCATGCCGACGTGGGCGCGGAACGCCCGGGCGAACGTGGCGGCGGAGGCGAATCCGTGGTCCAGCGCGACGTCGAGCACCGGCTGATCGCGGTGACCGTGGAGTGCGCCGGCCGCCCTCTCGATCCGGAGCCGCTGGATGAAGCCGAAGAGCGTTTCCCCGGTGATGGCCTTGAAGACGCGATGGAAGTGAAACGGCGAAAACGCCGCCACCCGCGCCAACGCCGCCAGCGACAGCTCGTCGGCGAGGTGCGCACGGATGTGGCCGATGACGCGGTTGACCCGCTTCTCGTACTCGAGCCGGTCGCCCCGCGTCACGGGTTCGGCGGAGGCCCGCGCGGCCGGTCGTCAGCTTCGGCTGCCGGGCTTGACGGCCGGGCTGCCGCTCCGGCACAGCGGGCAGGATTCCGGCGGGTAGGTCGTCGCCGTCAGCGTGGCCAGCGCCACGCGCTTCACCGGGAACGCGGCGGCGCCGCCGCTGCGGTCGATCAGCGACCCGATGCCCACCACGACGCCCCCGTGCGCCTCCACGCACTGCACGACCTCGCGTGTCGAGCCGCCGGTGGTGATGACGTCCTCCACCACGAGGCAGCGCTCGCCGGCCGTCAGCGTGAAGCCGCGCCGCAGCCGCATCGTCCCGCCCTCGCGCTCGGTGAAGAGCGCGCGGACGCCGAGAGCCCGCGCGACCTCGTGGGCGACGAGGATCCCGCCGATCGCCGGCGCCAGCACCGTCTGCACGTGGTCGCCGCGGAACGGCGCCGCCAGCGCCTCGCCGAGGGCGGCGGCGTCCTCGGGATGCTGGAGCACGAGCGCTGACTGCAGATAGACGTCGGAGTGCAGCCCCGACGTGAGCCGGAAGTGCCCGCGCAGGAGTCCGCCCCGCTTCTCGTAGCGCTCGAGCGTCTCGCGTTCGGTGGGCGAGGTCCGTGCCGTCATGGCCTCATCATATGTCAGTCCGTCCCTCCCTCGCGGCCGGCGCTGACGGCTTGACGCGGGCGTGTCACGGGGCGGCACGACGCCGTGTCCCGACGGCGCGGATGATGCCCACCCGACAGTGTCAGGGGGCGTCATGTCCGCCTTCCGAACACACCGGCATCGTGCCGCTTGGCAGTGGCGTTGCACCCGTCGTCCGCGCACCGCCAACCCGAACCCGGAGGAGCCGATGGCGAAGGTGATGGTGGTCGACGACGCCTACTCCGAGCTGAAGCTGATGGAATCGATCCTTCGCGGCGTCGGGCACGAGGTCGTGACGCTCCTCGACGGCGACGCGCTGGAGGACAAGGTGACCGCCGAGCGCCCCGACGTGCTCCTGCTCGACATCGTCATGCCCAGGCGCAACGGCTACGATCTGCTGCGCGCGCTCAAGCGGAACGCGGACACCCGGGCCACGCCGGTCGTGCTGGTGTCCTCCAAGAACCAGGAGAGCGATCGCGCCTGGGGCAAGCGGCAGGGCGCCGACGACTATCTGGGCAAGCCCTTCACCTCCGACCAGCTGCTCACCGCGGTGGGACGCCTTGTCCGCTGAGACGCCCGTCCCCGATCTCGAGGCGCCGGACCCGGAGCCGACACCCGTCCGCCGGGCCTGCGTGGTCCAGCTCGGCGGTCGGGCGTTCGCGGTCGACGTGGCGGATGCGCGCGAGGTCGTCGTCCTCGACGCGACGACTCCGGTGCCCGGCGCTCCGGCGTCGGTGCTGGGTGTCATGAACCTGCGCGGCAACGTCCTGCCCGTGGTCGAGGCGCGCCTGCTGCTGGGGTTGCCCGTGCCGGCCGCGCCCGGGCGCGGGCACGCGCTCGTGCTCGCCGACGGCGAGCGGCGGGCCGCCATCCTCATCGAGCGCGTGCTCGGACTCACCGCCTTCGAGACCGTGCGACCGCTGACCGAGCGCGGCGACCACGAGGGGCTGGCCGCCGGCGAGCTGACCGCGGGGTCCGGCGGCCCGGCCACGCTCCTCGACGCCCGCGCGGTGCTGGCCGCGCTCCGCCGACCCTGGAATGCCGCATCGGGAGGATCATGATGGAACGCCGCGCCCTCCTTCGCCTGCTCACCGCCGCGCTGCTGCCCGGCGCCCTGGAGCGCGCCGCCGTCGCCGCCGCCCAGGCGCCGGCCCGGCCGGCCCCCACCAAATGGATTCCGGCCGAGGCGTCCACCCCGGGCACGCCCGGGGTGACGGCCCGGGAGATCCGCATCGGGATGAGCGCCGCGTTCAAGGGCACGGCGGCAGGCCTCGGCACCGAGTTCTACCGCGGTGCCCAGGCGTACTACGACGAGGTGAACGCCCGGGGCGGCGTGTACGGCCGGATGCTGACGGTGGTCGGTCTCGACGACCACTACGAGCCGCTGCCGTGCATCAAGAACACCATCCAGCTGCTGGAGACGGAGTCGGTGTTCTGCCTGTCCAATTACGTCGGGACGCCCACCCTGACCCGCGCGCTGCCCGTGATCCGCCGTTACGCCGATCAGCACGTCGTGCTCGTCGGCAACTTCACCGGCGCCCAGCCCCAGCGCGAGGCGCCCTACGTCGAGCAGGTCTTCAACATCCGCGCGTCGTACCGGCAGGAAATGGCGGCGCTGGTCGACCGCTTCTGGCAGCTGGGCGCCCGCAGCATCGGCGTCTACTCGCAGGCCGACGCCTACGGCCGTAGCGGCACCGACGGCGTCAGCCGCGCGCTGGCCGCGCGCGGCGCCCGGATCGCCGCCGAGACGACCTACCAGCGGGGGGCGAGGTTCGAGGACGACATGGCCCCGGCCGTGAACGCCCTGCGCCAGGCCGGCATCGACGCCGTGCTGTGCACGGGCGCCTACCAGGGTTGCGGCGCCTTCGTGCGCACGGCGCGGGACCTCGGCTGGACCGTGCCGATCTCCAACGTCTCCTTCGTCGGTTCCGACGCGATGCTCCGCCTGCTCGTCCAGCACGGCAAGGAGGCCGGCCGCGACTACACGCGGGCGCTGGTGAACTCGCAGGTGGTGCCGAGCCACGACGACGTCGCGCTGCCCGGCGTGGTGGAGTACCGCGGCCTGATGGAGCGCCACAACCCCGTGCTGCCGCCGGCCCTCCGCGACGAGAAGTACGTGCCGCAGCGCTACAGCTTCATCAGCCTGGAGGGCTACGTGAACGCCCGCGTGATGGTGGAGGCGCTGCGGCGGGCGGGGCCGCACCCGACCCGGACCGGCTTCCGGCTGGCACTGGAGTCGCTCAGGAGCTTCGACCTCGGCATCGGCGCCCCCCTCACCTTCGGCCCCGAGCGCCACCAGGGTCTGGACGGCGTGTACTTCACCCGCGTCGACGGGGAACGGTGGGTGCCGATCACCGACTGGTCGGCGGCCGTACAGGCCTGAGGAGAGCGCGTCATGAAGAGCAGCCCGCCGCGGTTCGGTCTCCTGGCGAGGATCAACGGGTTCCTGGCGGCCGTCCTCATTCCGCTGGCCGCCGTGACCTGGTACGTCTCGGTGCAGACGTTGCGGGAGCGGATGACCGAGGAGTTCACCTCCAAGGGCACGGCCATCGCCAACAGCCTGGCCTCCTCCGGCGTCGACCTCATCCTCACGCGCGACGCCTCCACGGTGCAGGCGTTGATCGACCAGTTCGCGGGGATCAGCGGCGTGGCGTACGTCATGGTCTACGACGCGAACACGACGCCGATCGCCCACACGTTCGTGCCGTTCGTGCCGCCCGACCTGGTCGAAAAGAACCTGGTGGCGGGCGATCTCGCCAAGCAGGTGCACGAGATCGAGTACGCCCACCCCGTGACGGGCGCGTCCCGGCGCATCATCGATATCGGCGTGCCGATGCTGGGCGGCACGCTCGGCACGGTCCGGGTCGGCATGGACCGCGCGAGCATCGACGCGGCCGCCGCCCGGTCCGGCTGGTTCCTGTTCGCCGTCTTCGGCGGCGTCGCGATCGTGGCCGTGGCGGCCGGCGTGGTGTTCGCCCGGCGGCTCACCCGCCCGATCGCCGAGCTCGTGCGCGTGGCCGAGCGGGTCGGCCGCGGCGACCTCACCGAGACGGTCACGGTCGGCGCCCGCGACGAGATCGGCCGGCTGGCCCACACCTTCAACGACACGGTCGTCCGGCTGCGCGCGCAGGTCATGACCGAGGCCGAGCGCGATGAGGAGAAGCGCAAGCGCGAGGCGCTGCAGAAGAACATCCAGACCTTCCTGGATACCGCGATGGAGATCGCCCAGGGCGACCTCTCCCGCCGCGGCCAGGTGACGCCCGACGTGCTCGGCAACGTCGTGGACTCCATCAACGTCATGGTGGAGGAGATCGCCGCGATCCTGGCCGAGGTGCGGCACGCCGCCCTGCGGGTGGCGGCCGGCGCCAGCGACATGACCGGCGCCACCGACCAGATGGCCAGCGGCGCCCAGGCCCAGGCCCGGGAGGTCACGACGATCAGCCGCGCCATGGAGGCCATGAGCCGTTCCGTCCGCGAGGTCGCCACGACTGCCGGGGCGGCCGCCGGCGCCGCCCGCCACACGCTCGAAGCCGCCCGCCAGGGCGACCAGGCGGTGCGCGACAGCCTGGACGGCATGCAGCGCATTCGCGGCGAGGTCCAGATCATCGCCAAGAAGATCAAGGGCCTCGGCGACCGCTCGCTGGAGATTTCCGAGATCGTCCACCTGATCGAGGAGCTGGCCTCGCACACGAATCTGCTGGCGCTCAACGCCGCCATCGAGGCGGCCGGCGCCGGCGAGGCGGGCCTCCGGTTCGGCGTCGTCGCCGACGAGATCCGCAAGCTGGCCGAGCGGGCGGCCACGGCCACCAAGGACGTCGCCGGCCTCATCCGTGCCGTGCAGACCGAGACGCAGGAGGCGGTCGCGGCCATGGAGGAGGGGACGCGCGAGGTCGAGGCCGGCTACCAGATGACGATCCGCGCCGAGGAGCACCTCCGGGAGATCGCCGGGACGTCCACGGCCTCGGCCGAGCTGGCCGAGGGCATCTCGCGGACGAGCGCCGAGCAGGTCGACGGCGTGGAGGGGGTCGCGCGGGCCATGCAGTCCATCGCCCAGGTCGCCGTCGACACCGAGCAGGCGGTGCTCCAGACCCGCCGGACCGTCGAGGACCTCGTGAAGCTGGCCGACGAACTGACCCGAAGCCTCGCACGGTTCAAGCTGGCCGCGGCCTGAGCCCGAGCATGGACGAGCCGTCCGACCAGGATGTCCTCCGGTCGATCTTCCTCGTGGAAGCGTGGGACACGCTCGCGGTCATCGAGGAGGGGATCGGCCGGCTCGCCGCCGGCGCCGAACCGGCCTGGGACGAGCTCTTCGTCGTCACGCACCGGTTGAAGGGCGCCGCCTCGCTGCACGGCTTCCCCGGCGTCGCCGCACTCGCCGGCGCGGTGGAGCTGGCGTTCGCGCCGTTGCCAGGCGCCTCCCGGGCCGCGGGCGAGATTGCGGTGGGCGAGCTCGCCGCGCTGCTGGAGGCGCTCAAGTCGGCGCTCGACACACCGGCGCCCGAGACCCCGCCCGATCCGGTCCGCCGGGAGCTGGCCCGCTTCTTCGCCGACGGCGACGAGGTCCTCGCGTATTTTCTCCCGGAAGCGGCCGAGCATCTCGAGGCGATGACCGGCGCCATTGTCGCCCTCGAGCGCGAGGGCCGGAGCGAGGCGGGTCTCGCCGAGCTGTTCCGGGCGGTGCACACCCTCAAGGGGGCGGCGTTCGTGGTCGGCTGCACCCCGATCGGCGAGCTGGCCCACGGCCTGGAGGATCTGCTCGTCGCCGTCCGCGAGGGCCGGACACCGATGACGCCGCCCGCGCTCGACGCCTCGCTCGCCACCGTCGACGCCCTCAAGCTCATGCTCGACCCGGCCGGTGCCGCCGCGGTCGATCTCACGGCCGTCGTTGTCCGGCTGCGGGAGCGGCTCACCTCGCTCCTCGGCGCGGCCGAGCCCATGCCGCGGGCGGCACCGGTGGAGGCGGCGGCGATCGTTCCGGTGCCGGCGAGGCCGCGGCCGATTTCGCCGCCGCCGCCCCGCTCCCCGGCCCGGGCGCCCGCCGGCCGGCAGACGATCCGGGTCCCCCTGGAGCGCCTCGACGCCCTGATGGATCTGGTCGGGGAGCTGATCGTCGCCCGCAGCACCCTCGAGCGCCGGCTGGCCGAGGTGGACCGGCTCGGCGAGCTGCTGTTCACGACGCGCGCGAGGCTGGGCGAGGCCGTCGCCGATTTCGAGCGCCGTCACCTCGACGCGCGGCTGCCCGCGCGCGCCGGCGCGGACGACGGGGGCGAGACGCGCCACCCGCGCCCCCGCTCGGTCGCCGAGCTGTTTGCCGAGCTGGAGTTCGACCGGTACGACGACTTCACGCTGCTGGCCCGCAGCGTGGCCGAGATCGCCTCGGACATCGCCGAGGTCCAGACGGAGCTGACGGCGCTGGGCCGCGCCGCCCGCGAGGACCTCGCCCTCGTGCACCGGCTGACCGGCGAGGTGCGGGCCGGGCTCGGGCGCGCGCGGCTGGTGCCGATCGGCACGCTCTACACGCGCTTCGTCCGCCAGGGCCAGGAGGCGGCCCGCACGGCCGGCAAGAGCGTGCGCTTCGAGACCAGCGGCGAGTCGGTGGAGCTGGATGCCGGCGTCATCGAACACATCGTGGACCCGCTGCTGCACCTGGTGCAGAACGCCGTCGGGCACGGCATCGAGACGCCCGACGAGCGCCGGGCGCGCGGCAAGCCTCCGGCCGGCACCGTGACGCTGGGAGCCAGCCATCGCGGCGCCTTCGTCGTGGTGGAGGTCGCCGACGACGGGCGCGGCATCGACGCCGACGACCTGCGCCGGCGGGCGGTCAGCCAGGGCTTCGTGCGGCCGGACACGGCGGCGGCGATGACGGAGCGTGAGGCGCTCGACCTGATCTTCCGGCCGGGCTTCAGCACCGCGGCCGAGGTGACGACCACGGCCGGCCGCGGCGTGGGCATGGACGTGGTGCGCACCAACGTCGGCCGGCTGAACGGCGAGATCGAGGTCGCCACCGAGCCGGGCGCCGGCACCCGATTCACGCTTCGCCTGCCGCTCACGGTGCTCGTCACCGAGGCCCTGCTGGTGCGGGCGGCCGGCGAAGTGCTGGCGGTGCCCCTCAACGCCGTGCACGTGATCGCCACGCTCGGCACCGCGGCGCGGCGGGCGGGGCCGGACGGCGACGCGGCGCTCGTCGAGGGGCGGTGGGTGCCGCTCATTCACCTCGACGATGCGCTGGGCCGGCCGCCGGCGCCGCCCTCGGCGTCCCTGCCCGTCCTGGCGCTGCGGGGCGGCGGCGGGCTGTTCGCGTGCGCGGTGGAGCAGGTGCTGCACAGAGCGGAGATCGTCGTCAAGCCGCTCGGCGCGTTCCTCGACGGCATCGGGCCTTACGCCGGCGCCACCGTCTCCGCCGATGGGCGCGTGACGCTGCTGCTCGACCCGGCGCGGCTGGGCGAGCTGGCGACGTCGCCCGGCCGTCGCTCCCGTCCACTCGGCGCCGAGTCGGACACGAGGCGGAGCGCGCGGAACGCTCACACGAACTTCGGTCCAACCCCGGGCGCCGGCGTCGCCGGTGATCCACGACGGAGGGTGTTGCTGGTGGACGACTCGATCAGCGTGCGGAAATTCGTGGGGCAGATGCTGGACAAGGCGGGGTTCGACGTGACGACGGCGCCCGACGGCGCCGAGGCGCTGACCAGGCTCGGCGAGTCGCGGTTCGACGTGATGGTCACGGATCTCGAGATGCCGGGGCTCAACGGCTACGAGCTGCTCGAGGACGTCCGGCGCCGGCCGGCCACCCGCGAGCTTCCCGTCGTCGTGCTCACGACCCGCGCCGGCGTCAAGCACCGCTCGCTCGCCGGCCGGCTCGGCGTCGACCACTACGTGACGAAGCCGGTGGCCGAGGGCGCCTTCGTGCGGCTCGTCGCGTCGCTGGCGCCGGGCACCGGCCCGGAGGCCTCGTCGTGAAGGTGCTGGTGGTCGACGCCGACGCCACGCGGGCGCCCGCGCTGACGCAGACGCTGCGCACCGGCGGCGCCGAGGTCACGGTGACGCCGAGCGGCGCCTTCGCCCTCACCATGCTGGAGCACAACCGCCACGACATCGTGGTGAGCCGGGCCCGTACCGAGGACCTGGATGGCCACGAGCTGTGCGCGATCCTCAAGGCCGATCCCGGCACGCGGGACGTCCGCTTCGTGCTGGTGGCCGGGCCCGATGAGGTCACCGCCGCCGAGACCGCCGCGGCCGGCGTCGATCTGGTGCTGCCGTCCGCGATGACGGGCAGCGCCATCGTCCCGCTGATCCTGCGCCTCATGCGAGGCGATCGCACACATGCCGCCGAGTCCGCCGCCTCCCCGCGGGCGGCCGGCGCCTCCGGGCCCGCGCCGTCGCCGATGGCGGGAGCGCCGGCTCCGGCGGCGGTCACGGCCGAGCCCGGGCCCCGGGCCGAACCGGCTCCGGCGGTGCCGCGGCTGCGCCCCGAGCCCGCCGCGCCGCCGCACGCCGATCCGCCCCGTCCCTATGCGACGGCCGCCACCGCCGCCGCGGCCGCGCCGTGGTCGAAGTCCACACTGCCCACCGCGGCTTCAGCGGCGGAGAGCGCCGCGCTGCCGCGGCCGCCACGGATCGCGCCGCTCCCGCCGCCTTCGCCCGATCCGAGCGTGCCGGCGGCCCCCGGTTCCCCCGCCGCCGTCTCGCCGGCGGCCGAGCTGCTGTCGATGCCGAGCGGCACCTTCCAGGGCTCGCTCGAGGTGATGGAGCTGGCCGATCTGACCCAGGCGATCGCGGCGGGCGGCAAGAGCGGACGCTTGATTTTGGCGCTGCCGCAGGGTGGGGGGCTGCTGGTCTTCGAGAAGGGCCGCGTGGTCCACGCCGAGTACCGCAACGCCGTGGGGGAGGCGGCGTTCGGGGCACTCCTGGCGGCGTGCCACGACGACGAGGCCGGTCGCTTCTGCTTCCTGCCGACCAAGGGCGGCCAATCACCGGGTCTGCCGCGCACGATCGACAAGACGGTGGACCGGCTGCTGCTGAGCAGCGCGACCGCGATCGACGAGAAGGGATAGGGACATGGCCAAGGTGCTGGTGGTCGACGACAGCCTCAGCGTACGCAAGGTGGTGGAGCGGGCGCTGGTGGGACGGCAGATCGAGGTGGTGTGCGCGGCGACCGGCAGTGAGGCCCTGGAACGGATCGAGCGCGACGAGCCCGACGTGGTGGTCTGCGACGTCGTGATGCCCGACAAGGACGGTTACGAGATCTGCGACTTCGTGAAGCGCCACCCCCGGCTGGGGCGCACGCCGGTGCTCCTGATGTCCGGCATCGTGAACGACGCCGTGCGCGAGCGGGCCGCCCGCGTGCAGTCGGCCGACGTCCTCAGCAAGCCGTTCGCCGCCGACGACCTGCTGCGCCGGCTCGACACGCTGCTGACGCCCCCGCGGCGGGAGGCGCCCGCCGCGCCGGCCGATCCGCCGGTGGCGCGACCGGAGCCGGTCACGCCCGCCCCGCTGTCCGTCGCCGCGCCCGCGCTCAACGGGAGCAACGGGCACGTCGAGCCGCCCCTGGCGGCGCCGCCGCCCACGGTCGCGGCGGCGGACGCGGTGATGCCGCCGGCGCCCCCGGCACTACCCGCGGCCACGGGCACCACGGCCGTGCTCCGGCAGTTCGCCGCGATCGACGGCGTACAGTGGGCGGTCCTGGCCGATCGCGAGGGCTTTCTGCTCGACGCGTCGGCCGAGGACGCCGTCGGCGCCGAGGTGGCCGGCGCGCTGAGCGCCTGCCTGGCCGAGTCGTCCGAGGGGCTCGGGCGCGAGCTCGGGCGCGGCCCGCTCCAGGGGATGATCCTCGAGTACGAGCAGGGCTTGATCGTGCTGTACGGGGTCGGCGCCTCCGCCCTCCTGGCGGTCGCGCTCGGCGAGCCGGCCGTGCTCGGCAAGGTGCGCTACTTCGCCAAAAAGGCCGTGCCGGAGCTGCTGCAGGCGGTCTGAGCCATGGCCAGACATCGCACCCGGGTCCGTCTGTCGCGCGCGCTCCGGGTCGTCGCCGTGGCGGGGGCCGCGGCCGCGGCCACCACCGTGCTCTTCGAGGCCGAGCTCGGACGGGGGCTGGCCATGCCGTCGTGGAAAGTCGCGACGGCGCCCCCCGTGCTCTACCTCGCGCTCGCGCTGGTCGGGCTGCGCCGCCTGCCGCTGGACCGCCGGATCGGCTGGGCGCTGGCTGCCTGCGGCGTCAACGTCGCGCTGGCGCTGGCCAGCGCGTTCACGCTCTCGCTGGCGCATCCGATGTCGCTGGAGGGCGCGCTGCTGCGCGCGCTCTGGACCTACCTGCCCGCCCCGATCGTCCATCTCGTCGCCGCGCCGGTGGTGATGCTGGCCTGGCGCAGCCGCCTCGTCCCGGTGCGCACTGCCTTGCGGGTCGAGTGGATGGGGAGCGCGCCGCCCGCCGCGCGGCCGCCCGACCCGGCACTCTCGGCGGCGGCACCCAACTGGGACGCGGTGCTGCGACTGTCGCCGCTCTCTGCGCGGACGGCGCGACCTGGACCCACGTCGTTCGAGCGCGCCGGGCATCCGCGGCCGGTCGAGCTCTCCGAGCCTGCGCAGCCGGCGGTGGCCGTGCTGGAGCTGCCGAACGACGTTCCGGAGCCGATCGCTTTCACGCCGCAGCCTCCGAGCGTGCCCCCCCCGGCGCCGCCTCCGCCGCCCGCGGTCGAGCTGCCGGCCCCCGCGCCCAGGCCGCCGTCCGTGGCCACGCACCAGCCGCCCGTGGCCGACGAGCCGGTCGTGCGCATCACGTTCGCGCGGGTCGCCGCGCAGCTGCCGCCCACCGCCTTTCTGCTCCCGCCCGAGCGGCTGGCCGAGAGCCTGCGTGAGCCGCACGTGCTGCTGGTGCCGCAGCGGCTCATCCTGCCTCAGCTCGGCGAGGGCGCCGTCGAGATTGCCTGGACGCTGATCGAAGACCAGTTTCCCGAGCTGGCGTTCGCAGCGCCGCCCGCCGAGATGCGCCAGCGCCTCGCGGGATGGGGGCTCTCGTTGCCGATGGACGAGGTCGTGCGCCAGGTCCCCACCGAGCTGTGGCGCCGCGAGGCGCCCGCCGCCGACCTCTCGGAGATCGGCCAGTTCCCCGCGCCGTTCAACCCGGGGCCGCCGATGCCCGAGGCCCCGGTCGCGGCCGAGCCCTCGCCGCCGCCGGCGATGACGATCGCGGAGCCTTCGCCGCCGGCCCCCGTCGCCGTCGCGCCTGACGAGCCGCCCGTCGTGGCCGTGCCCGCGCCCCCGGTGGCCGATCGCACGCCGGCGCCAGCCGTCGCGGCGCCGGTCGCCGCCACGCTCGAGACCGAAGAGAGCGAAGCCCTGGCCCGCGCCCTCGCGCTCGGCCTGACGCCGCTGGGCGCCTTCGACTGGCGGACGCGTCGCCCGGGCGGGCGCCCGCTCGTGTGCTTCGTCCCTCCGACGCTCGTGCGCGAGCCCATCGACGCGCTGGCCGCGCGGGCGGCGGCGCTCATCGAGCGCCTGGCGCCGTGGGTCGTCGAGCAGATGACGATCCGGACCTCGCGCGTGGCCTGCGTGCTGACGCCGCTCGGCAGTCGGGGGTGCCTCGTCGCCGCGGTCCGCCGCAACGGACCGGTGGCGATGCTCGAGCTGCTCTCCGCGCGGGCCGGGCGGGCCACCGGCGCCGTGATGGCGATCGCGGCGCCGGGCGTCGCGCTGAGCGCGGTCACGACGGCGCCCGCCCAGGGGGGCAGCGGCCACCGCCGGCTCGGCGAGGCCGCGCGGGCGCTGGCGGTGTTCGGGGCGGTCACGTCCTCGGTCGCCGGCGCCGCGGGCGCGGCGCCGGGCGTCTACGTGTTCGCGGAGCGGGACAGCGGCGTGCTCGCCGGCATGGCGCGCGCGGTGCACGAGGCGCTGGTCACCGGCCACGACGAGGCGGCGCTGGGCCGGCTGGAGTCGATCGAGCTGCGACGGGGACGCGAGCGCGCCGTCGTGCGGCCGCTGCGCGGGCAGCCCGGCGCACCGGCCATGCTGGCGGCCGCAGGCCAGGTGGCGCTGGCGGGGCGCGCCCATCGCGCGGTGGCGCGGGCGGCGGCATTGCTGGAGGCGCGCTGACGGTGTCGATCATCAACTACGCGGCGCGCGTCATCAACTTCAAGGTCGTCTACTACGGCCCCGGGCTGGCCGGCAAGACGGCGAATCTCCAGTACATCCACCGCTGCCTGCCCGAGGACAACAAGGGCAAGATGATCTCGCTGGCCACCGGCGACGACCGCACCCTCTTCTTCGACTTCCTGCCGGTGTCGGCGACCGGCGTGCGCGGGTTCACGACGCGCTTCCAGCTCTACACCGTGCCGGGCCAGACGCACTACAACATGACGCGCAAGCTGGTGCTCCGTGGCGTGGACGGGGTGGTGTTCGTGGCCGACTCGCAGTGGGACCGCTTGCGCGACGCCGTCGAGAGCTTCCGCAACCTGGACGACAACCTGAAGGAGTACGGCCTCGCGCTGGCCACGACGCCCCACGTCATCCAGTACAACAAGCGCGACCTCGGCGCGGTCGCCCCGCTCGACTACCTGGAGTATCTGCTCAACCGCGGCGCCCGCCGCGTCCCCGCGTTCGAGGCCGTCGCCGTCGACGGGACCGGCGTCTTCGACACCCTCAACACGGTGTCGCGCATGGTGCTCGTCAAGGAGTTCGGCCAGACCCAGGAGGCCCGCGCGTGAGAATCCACGACCTCGTGATCCACGAGAGCGACGCGGCGCGCATCGACGCCGTCCTGCTCCGGTTCCTGAGCGACTCCAGCTGTTTGGCCGCCCTGCTCATCGACCGCAGCGGCCAGCCGCTGGCCGAGGCGGGCACCGCCCGCACGCTCGACGTCGGCTCCATCGGCGCCCTGGCCGCCGCGGCCTTCAGCTCGACGGCGGCGTTGGCCCGCCTGCTCGGCGAGAGCGAGTTCTCGGTCTTGTTCCACGAGGGCGTCAAGGAGAGCCTGCACGTCTCGACGGTCGACGACAACACGATCCTGCTCGCCATCTTCGACGAGCGCACCACGATCGGCATGGTGCGCCTGTTCGCCCGGGAAACCTGCTCCTCCGTCGGCGCCATCCTCGCGGAGACGCGCGCGCGGCCGAGGCTGGTCGGGGTGCTGGCCGCGCCCCTGACCGCCGAGGAGACCCGGCGCGCGAGTGACCATCGTCCCGCCTGACCGGCGGCTGTCGCCGGAGGAGCAGCGTGAGCTCCGCGACACCGCGGGGGTGTTCGAGAGCGTGCTGGAAGCCGGCGGCCCCGACGCACCGACGCTCGAGTCGCTGCGCGAGATCTACGAGCGGCTGGGCGACCAGCCCCGGCTGGCCGAGACGCTCGCACGCCTGGCCACGCTGACCGCGCCGCCCCTGGCGGCCGCACCGCCGCCGCCCCAACCGGACTGGGCCGAGCCGGCGGTGTACCTGGCTCCCCCGGGCGCCGTCCCGCTGCCGGCGCCGTCGTCCGCCCCGCCCAACGCCCGGATGCGCGGCGTCCCGCCCCCCGTGGCCTCGCCACCGCCGTTCATGATGCGCGGGCAAACGTCCGCCGCTCCCCGCAGCCGGTCCGGCCGGCGCCGGAGCCGCCTGGGCGACGTGCTGGTGGCCGAGGGGCTGATCTCGTCGGACCAGCTGTACGACGCGCTCCGCGAGCACCGGCGCTCGAAGGAGCGGCTCGGCAAGGTGCTGACCCGCCGCGGGTTCGTCAGCGAGGAGAAGCTGGTCGAGATCCTGTCCAAGGAGCATGGCCTGCCCTCGGTGGCGATCGAGCAGTACACGGTGAGCGCCGACGTGCTGGCGCTGGTGCCCTCGTACATCGCGCGCAAGTACGAGGTCATCCCGCTGGCCCGGGTGGACAGCGGCCTGACATTGGCCATGGCGGATCCGACCAACGTCGTCGCCATGGACGAGATCGCCGCGAGGACCCGGCTGAGGGTGTTGCCGGTGGTCGCCTCCGGCCAGGCGATCAGGGCGGCGATCGACCGGTACTACACGACGGCGCCGGCGCCGATGGCCGAACGCCTGGCCGAGCTCGTCAGCGACGTCTCCGGCCTGGAGGTGGTGGCCGAGGAGGAGCCGGCCGCCGGCACCGTCATCGACCTGAAGGAATCGGCCGACGAGGCCCCGGTCATCAAGCTCGTCAACACGGTCCTGGTCGACGCCATCCGCCAGGGCGCCTCCGACCTGCACTGGGAGCCGTACGAGAAGGACTTCCGTGTCCGGTTCCGCATCGACGGCGTGCTGCACGAGGTGGCGTCGCCGCCCAAGCGCCACGAGCCCGCCATCATCTCGCGGCTCAAGATCATGGCCAGCCTCGACATCGCCGAACGGCGGCTGCCCCAGGACGGGCGGATCAAGATTCGCCACGGCCGGCGCGAGGTCGACTTCCGGCTCTCGATCCTGCCCACGATCTTCGGCGAGAAGGCCGTCCTCCGGATCCTCGACCGGGAGTCGCTGCAGCTCGATCTGACCAAGCTCGGCTTCGACAGCTGGGGCTACGAGCGGTTCACCCACGCGATCCACCAGCCGTACGGCATGGTGCTCATCACGGGGCCCACCGGCTCCGGCAAGACGACGACGCTGTACTCGGCGATCTCCACGATCAACGCGCCCGGGCACAACATCATGACCGCCGAGGACCCGGTCGAGTACAACCTGCACGGGGTGAACCAGGTCCAGGTCAACGAGGGCATCGGCCGCACGTTCGCCGCGGCGCTCCGCTCGTTCCTCCGCCAGGACCCCGACGTGATCCTGGTCGGCGAGACACGCGACCTCGAGACCGCCCAGATCAGCATCCGGGCCGCCCTCACCGGCCACCTCGTGTTCACGACGCTGCACACCAACGACGGGCCTTCGACGGTGGCGCGGCTGGTCGACATGGGCGTGCCGCCGTTCCTGCTGTCCTCCGCGCTGCTCGTGATCGTGGCCCAGCGGCTGGGCCGGCGGATCTGCACCGAGTGCAAGGAGCCGAGGGAGGCCCACGAGAACGAGCTGGTGGCCCTCGGCCACGCGCCGGACGGCCGCGGCACGGTGACCCTGTACCGGGGGCGCGGGTGCCCGGCCTGCAACTTCACGGGCTTGAAGGGTCGGGTGGCGATCTACGAGGTGATGCCGGTCACCGACGAGTTGCGTCATCTGATTCTCCACAACGCCGCGACGTCGGAGATCCGCGAGCTGGCGCAGCGCCAGGGCATGAAGACCCTGCGCCAGGCCGGGCTCGCCAAGGTGCTGGAGGGCACCACGACGCCGCAGGAGATCCTGAGAGTGACGCTGTCGTGAGCGCCTTGCGCGGCTTGTGGCGCCCGGCGGGGGCGCGCCGGGCGCGAACGCCGGCCGAACTGTTCAGCCAGGCCAATCGTCTCCGGCGGGAGGGCCGTTACGCGGAAGCGGCCAGGTCGGTGGCCGAGGGCCTGGCGATCGATCCCGCCAGCATCACCGGCCATCTGCTCGCGGCGTACCTGCACGTGGCGCAACGCACCGGCGCGCCGGCCAAGCAGGAGTTCCAGTGGGTGCTCGCCCGCGATCCGGCGCACCCGCGCGCCCTCCTCGGACTGGCCCGCCTCCAGCTGGAAGAGGGCGATCTCGACGCCTGCCGTGACGCCCTCGTGCGGGCCCTGCGCGCCTACCCCGACTTCCCGGAGGCCCGGGCGGTGCTCGATGGGCTCGCCGCGCGGGCGCCGGCCTCGCCGCCCGCCGGGTTGCGCCTGGACCGGCTCCGGATGCCCGGCCCGGCCGGCGCGCTGTTCCTGGTGGGCCACGACGGTGGGCTGATCTTGGCCCGGCCCGCCAGCGCCGCCGAGCTGGGCCACCGGCTCGCCCGGGCGGTCGGGCTCGCCGCCGCCGCGCTCGGCCGCGCCGGTCTGGGGCCGCTCCGACGGGCGGTCGTCGAGGACGCCGGCGAGCGACACTTCGTGCGCGCCGACGCCACGCTCACGCTGGCGCTGACGCTGCCGCGGACGACGCATCTCACCCAGGGACTGCTGGAGGTCAACCGGCTGTGGGCGGCCGCCCAGCACGAGCTGGCCGTGGCGAAGGACGAGGCCGCCGCCGGGACGGCGAGCCCCAGGAGAGTGTCATGAGCCGACTGAAGCTGGGACTGGAGCTGGACGGGACCTCGCGCGGACGCCAGGTGCGTGACATCGTGGTGGGGCTGGCGCGCCGCCCCGCGGTGCGGGGCGCGCTGCTGGTCGCGCCGGACGGCTTCGTCATCGCCTCCGAGGTCGCGCCCACCGTGGCCCTGGAGCCGCTGGCCGCGCTGGCCGCCACCCTCGGGCGCGATCTCGAGGTGGGGGCCAGCCGCCTGAACCGCGGAAGCTTCCAGACCGCGATGTTCTCGGCCGACGACGGCACCCTGCTGCTGGCCACCAGCTGCATCGGCTTCGTGGTGGCGCTGGCCGAGCGCGAAGCCAACACCCCCGCGATCCGCGCCGCGGTGGACGAGGCGGTCGCGCTGATCGAGTCGGCGTGGGCGCCGCCGGCGCCGGCCGCCGCGTCTACCTGAGGTCGTCGAGGGTGAGCCGAAAGCTCGGCACGAAGGTCTCGACGAAGTAGCGGACCTCCGGCAGGTCGATCGCCTCGATGGTGCCCCGCAGCGCCTTCTCGGCCTCGGCGAACTCGCGGTTGCCGGCGGTGATCTCCTCCAGGCACTTCAGATATGCGCACAGCTTGTCCGCCGCCTTGATGAGCGCCTCGTCACCGTCGGCGGCGCCCTCCGGCCCCAGCAGCGCCGCGTAGTCGGCCCGGAGCGCCGCCGGCACCATCTCGAGCAGTTTCTGTCGGGCGACGGCCTCGATGCGGCGGTACGACGTCTCGATCTCGGGATTGAAGTACTTCACCGGACGGGGGAGGTCGCCGGTGAGGACCTCGCTGGCGTCGTGATACATGGCGCGGACGGCCACGCGCTCGGCGCTCAGCCCGCCCCCGTACAGGCGGTTGCGGACGAGGGCCAGCGCGTGGGCGATCATCGCCACCCGCAGGCTGTGTTCCTGGATGTTCTCGGCGTGGGTGCTGTGCATCAGCCCCCAGCGCCGGATGAACCGCATGCGCGAGAGGTAGGCGAAGAAGTGGCTCATGCGCCCGAACGCTAGGGCGGAGCGGGGTGGGAGTCAAGGCGGCGGCGATGATAGAGTGTCGCCCACCACGGAGGCCACGCGTGCACTGGGTCGGGGTCGATGTCGGCGGGACGTTCACCGACGTGGTCGTCTACGATGACGCCACCGGCGCGCTGATGGTCGGCAAGTCACCGACCACGGCGGCCGATCCCGTTCGCGGGTTGCTGAATGCGCTCGCCAAGCTGAAGGTGGCGCTGCCCGCCACCGGCCGCGTGGTCCACGGCACCACCATCGGGACCAACGCGATCCTGGAGCGCACGGGCGCCACCGTGTGGATGCTCACGACCCGCGGCTTCCGCGACACGCTCGAGATCGCCCGCACCAACCGCACCGTCCTCTACGACATCCGGGCCCGCAAGCCGGCCCCGCTGGTGGAGCGCCACCGCGTCCTCGAGGTCGACGAGCGCGTCGCCTTCGACGGGGCGGTGATCCGGCCGCTGGCCGAAGACGACGTGCGGGACGCGCTCGCGCACATCGGCGCGGCGGCCACCGGTGCCGGTGCCGGCGCCCTCGTCCTCGGCTTCCTCCACGCCTACGCCAATCCGGCCCACGAGCGGGCGGCGGCGCGCCTGGCCGAAGCGCTGCTGCCGGGCTGGTTCGTCTGCACGTCGGAAGCCGTGCTGCCGGAGATCCGGGAGTACGAGCGGTTCGGCACGACGGCGCTCAACGCCTACATCGGCCCGAAAGTGGGCGGCTACCTCGCGCGCCTCGGCGCGACGCTCGCCGCGCGCGGCTACGCCGGTCGCGTGTTCATCACGACGTCCAGCGGGGGAATCATGACCTCCGACGCCGCCGCGCGTCTTCCGGTGCACACCGTCCTGTCCGGCCCCGCCGGCGGCGTGGCGGCGGCCGTCAACCTGGGACGGCTCACCGGGTGCGCGAACCTCATCACCTGCGACATGGGCGGCACCAGCACCGACGTGTGCCTGGTGGAAGGCCTCGAGCCGGCGCTGACGACCGAGCAGCACATCGCCGGGCTGCCGAACCGGACGCCGCAGATCGAGATCAACTCGATCGGCGCCGGCGGCGGCAGCGTGGCCTGGCTCGACGCCGGCGGGGCGCTGCGCATCGGGCCCCGCAGCGCGGGCGCCGACCCGGGCCCCGCCTGCTACGGGCGCGGCGGCACCGAGCCGACGATCACCGATGCCAACCTGGTGCTGGGCCGCGTGCCCACCGACTCACCGCTGGCCGGGGAGGTCGCGCTCGACCCGGTGCGCGCGCGGCGGGCGCTCTCGACGCTTCTCGGCCGCATGCCCGGCCTCGCCGGCGAGGCTGCGCTGGCCGACGGCATCGTGCGCATCGCGGTGACACGGATGGTCGGCGCCATCAAGGAGATCTCGATCGCCAGGGGCCACGATCCGCGAGAGTTCGTGCTGGTCGCCTACGGTGGCGCCGGGCCCATGCACGCGGCCTTCATCGCCGAGGAGCTGGAGATGGCCCGCGTGATGGTGCCCCCGGCCCCCGGCAACTTCTCCGCCTTCGGCTCGCTGATCTCGGACGTGCGGCGTGACTACGTCCGCACGCGGCTGACGCCGACCCGCGACGCCGACCTCGCGGACGTCGAGCGGACGTTCGCGGACCTGGAGCACGAGGCGCGTGGCCAGCTCGCCGCCGAGGGGATCGCGCCGCAACGCGTCTCGATGGTCCGCGCGCTCGGCATGCGGTACGTCGGGCAATCGTGGGAGCTGCTGGTGCGCGTACCGGCCGGGGCCGACTCCATGGCCACGCTCGAGCGCGCCTTCCACGACGCGCACGAGCGCCGCTACGGGCACGCCACCGCCGGCGCGTCCGAGATCGTGAACTTCCGGCTCACCGCCATCGGCGCCGTGCCGAAGCCGCCGCCGCGGCGCTGGGAGTGCGAGCCGCCGGGCGCCCCGGCGTCCGCGAGTGAATCGTCCCCGCCGCCGGCCGGCCCGAGCCCTCGCCAGGTTCACTTCGGCGGTGCGCCGCTGCCCGTGCCGGTGTACGAGCGGACTCGCCTGCCGGCCGGCAGGGTGGTGACGGGGCCCACGATTGTCGAGGAGATGGGCGCGACGACGGTGATCCCGCCCGGCTGGACGGCGACCGTCGGCGAGTGGGGGGAGCTGGTGCTGCAACGGAGGAGCGTGTGACGACCGTCGATCCCATCACGCTGGAGGTGGTCTGCGAGGGGCTCATCGGGATCGTGCGCGAGATGCGGGCCACGGTCATCCGGGCCTCCTACTCACCGGTCATCTGGGACATGGACGACTTCTCCTGTGCGCTCTTCGACGCCCACGGGCAGATGGTCGCCCAGTCCGAGGATCACCCCGGCCACGTGCTGCCGATGCCGTGGTCGGTGCGCTGCGCGCTGGAGGACTTCGAGGCCGATCTGCGGCCGGGCGACGTCATCCTCCTCAACGACGCCTACCGCGGCGGCACCCACCTCAACGACGTGACGATGCTCTACCCGCTGTTCGACGGCGGCGAGCTGATCATCTTCCCCGCGGTCCGCGCCCACTGGGCCGACGTGGGCGGCGGCGCCCCCGGCAGCTACTCGGGCCTCAACACGAACATCTATCAGGAGGGCGTGCGCATCCCGCCCATCAAGATCGTGGAGGAGGGCCGGCTGAACCGCGCGGCGATGGCGCTGCTGCTGAACAACATGCGGTTGCCCGAGGACCGTCGGGGCGACTTCGACGCCTCGCTCGGCGCGTGCCGGATCGCCGAGGGGCGCATCCGCCGGCTGCTGGGCAAGTACGGCCGCACGACGGTCCTCGACTGCATCGCGGTGAACCTCGACCGCTCCGAGCGCCGGCTGCGCGCGAAGATCGCCGCGCTGCCGGACGGCGAGTACGTCTACGAGGACTATCTCGAGTTCTACCCGGAGGGCCGCTTCGATCCAGTGCTGATGCGGCTGACCCTCACCGTGCGCGGCGACGAGATCGTCGCCGACTTCGCCGGGTCCAACCCACAGGTGCCCGGCGTCGTGAACTCCACGCTGGCCACGACCGGTGCCGGCGTCGTGGTGGCGGTGAAGGCGGCGCTCGACCCCGAGGGGCCGATCAACCACGGCACCTTCCGGCCGATCCGGCTGCTGGCGCCGGCGGCATCGATCGTGGACGTGAAGCTCGACGCGCCCGCCGGCGCCCACGGGGAGGTCCGCAAGCGGGCGGTGTCGGTGATGCTGGGCGCGCTCGCCCAGGTGATCCCCGACCTCGTGAGCGGGGACCTGTGCGGCACCTCGTTTCCCAACGCCATGGGCGGCCGCGACGAACGCCGGTGCCGCGACTACGTGTACTACGAGGCCCCGACCGGCGGCAACGGCGCCTACCGCGAGGACGACGGCCCCAGCGCCTGGGGCAACATCGACTTCGGCAATGTGCGCACGATCCAGTCCGCCGAGGCGCTGGAGAGCGGGATGCCGCTGCGGGTGGAGTGCAGCGAGCTGCGCTGCGACTCCGGCGGTGAGGGAACCACCCGCGGCGGGCTGGGCCTCCGCCGCGAGCTGCGGCTGCTCGCCGGCGAGGCGCGCTATTCCGTGCTGAGCGACCGCGCGGTGGTGCCGCCGTTCGGCGTCGGCGGGGCGGGGGCCGCGGCCCCGGTGAAGGTCTCGATGCTCCGAGACGGCGAGGCGATCGACTTTCCGACGCCGGGCAAGGTGACCGGGCACCCGATCCGGGCGGGCGACGTCGTGGTCATGGAGTCGGCCGGCGGCGGCGGCTTCGGCGATCCGCTCGCGCGCGACCCCGAGCGCGTGCGGCGCGATGTGGTGGGCGGCTACGTCTCGGCCGAGCGGGCGCGCGAGGGCTACGGCGTCGTGCTCACGCAGGCCGGCGACGTGGATGCCGCGGCGACCACGGCCGAGCGCGCGCGACGGGCGGCCGCTCGCCCCCGTGTCGGCGTCGTCGCCGACGAGCGCGATCCCTACGAGGGCGGGCGCGGCCGGCATCGCGTGCTGCGCCTGTCGCCCGCGCTCGGCCGCACGCTCGGCCTGGCGACGTCCGACCTCGTCGAGCTGCTGGGCCGCCACCCGGCCCCGCTGCGGGCCTGGGTGCGGCTGGACGACGCTGCGCCGGCGGGCGTCGCGCCGCTCGACGCCCTCGGCCGGCGCATCCTGGGCGTCGTTCCCGGCGACGCCGTGCAGACCCGGCGCCTGGCCATGCCCCCGATTCCCGGCGGCCTCGTGGGCGGCTGAGCGCGATGTGGCCGTTCCGGCGCCGGAAGAAGGTCCCGCCGGAGCCGACGCCGGCGATGCACGAGGAGGCCCGGCGGAACCCGGGCGGCTGGGTCTACGTGGTCGACGGGACGTTCGGGCCCAACGACGTGGTGCCGCCCGACCGGATCATCGGCGCCTGGAAGGTGGACCGGCGAGGCCGGCTCACCGGGAAGTACAAGCCGAACCGAGACTACCGGGGCGCAGATCCATGATGTGCGTGCAGTCGGGGACATCGAGCTGCCTTTGAAACCCGAGCCGCTCGTAGAGCCGCGCCGCCGCGGGATTCTCCGTGCGCAGGCGGAGGCGCTCGAACTTGCCTCGGGCCGCCTCGATGACCGCGGTGACCAGCTGCTCACCAACTCCGAGCCGCCGGCACGCCCCCAGGACGTACAGGTGCCGCACTCGGCCGACGTCCGGCCGGGCGGCGTACGGGTCGACGTTGAGCCCGCAGACGCCGACGATGCGCTCGCCAATCGCGGCGACGAGCCGCGTCTCGCCGGGACGCTCGAAGCGATTGATGCCGCTGGTCCACTCGTCGGCGAGCCGCCGGACGAAGCGCAGGCCGTGCGCCTCGCTCTCCGCGATCAACGGGCCAAGGCAGTCGGCCGGGGGGCCGTTCAGCCGCTCGATGGACGCGATCACCTCCCGACCGATTGCCAGCGTTCCGCCGTCAGGCGCTCCAGTTCGGTCCAGTAGGGTGCATGGGCGTCGACGGTCCGCGGGCCGGTGGCCAGCAGGTCGGACAGGTGGTTCGCCAACACCGAGCCGATGGCGTGAATCGCCTCGTGACGGTCGAGGCCTTCCCGTCGCAAGCGTTCCAGCACCCGGCGGACCGGAAGCTCATCGCCCATGGCCACCTGATTCTCGACGATGACATGGATCGCCGCGTGCAACCGCGGAGCCGCCGGCGGGTTCTGGATCGACTCGTCGCCAGGCTCAGGCACGAGTGGGCGGAGTCGCGGGCAACATGCGCTCGTATCGCCTCGACGCTTCGATTGTCCGACGCCTCATCGGTCAGCCTCGAGGAAGTCGACGACGGGATCTGGTCCATTCACTTCTGCCACGTGCTGCTCGGACGCGTCGACGAACGCACTACATCATCCGGGCTTCGCCGTGAACTGTCACCATGGTGCCGGTTTATTCTGTTACCTGTGTTCCCGGTCGCTCAGCCGCCACCCATTCTCTCTAGAGCCTGTCGGGTTCATCGGGAAGTTCGACGCTCGGAGGGCATCGTCGTCAGTCGAGGCGAAACAGGCGGGCGCCATGAAATACGGTCGCGATCTCGACGACGTCATGTCGCAGACGGTAGACGATTCGGAAGTTGCCGTGAATGACCTCGCGGACCGACTCGTCGCCAAGCTCAGGCACCACACGTCCAGAACGAGGATGGTCCCTGAGCCGCTCCACGGCCGCGACGATCCGTTCGACCACAAGTTCGGCATAGTGAGCGGAGTCACGGGCGACATGGGCCCGTATCGTTTCGACGTCTTGGATTGCTTGAGGCGCCCAGACGACCCGGGTCACCGGAGAAGTCGACGCTTCGCCTCGGCGTGATCGACGCCCTGCCCGGCATCCAGCTCCGCCAACCCGCGCTCGGTCTTCGCCAAGAGCACCAGGCGCTCGATCGCGTCCTCCAGTGTGGCATCCGCGGGAAGCTTCTCGATCACCTCAAGTACCTTCTGTTTGGCGCTGCCCGCCGCCATCGGCGCCTCCTTGCCACGCTCAGCAGTACCATCAGGATAACCCAATCCGAACGCGATCGCCGTGGACAGGCCACTGGTGCGGCGAACGGCTCGGCGCTGAGCGGCCGGCGCTGGACAGTGTGATGTCCGCACACGGATTCGTGCCGGCCCGCTCAAGCGACCTGTTAGACCGGCCTCCCCTACCGGATCGGGCTGGACGGCGGGCCGGTCGATCCCACGCGTTCGAACCCCTTGTGTTCGCGCATGGTCGAACATAAACGAGCATCGGCGGAGCCGCAAGGCGCATCCAGGCGCATCCAGATGAATGCACTCGGATACGGCGAGCGAGATCTCATCTGAGGCGCTTGCCGGGCAGCACGTGTGTCTCGAAGTGCCGTGGGACGATCACGCGCGTCCGGGACGACACCTCTTTGACCTCCCTCACGAAGATCTGGGCTTCGCGCAGCCGCGCGTCCTGCGATGCCCCGAACGGCAGCGACTGCTCGTTCCAGTGGGTTGCGATCACCAGCCGCGGGAGGCCGAGCGCCCGCAGCAGCCGGCCCGTGTCGTCGTGGATCTCCAGCCGCTGGCGGGCGGCCGCGATCATCGCGACGTCCGGCTGCAGCCCCTGCACCTCACGCTCGACGTAGTTCATCGAGCCGAACCACAGGATGCGATGCCCGGCTACGCGGAGGAAGTAGGCGAGCGTGCCGCCCTCGATGTCACTGTCCATCCGCCGGGGTCCGCGGAAGTCGCGGGGAACGACGCGGGAGTCGACGTAGTGCTTGCCGTTCAGCGCCGAGTGCAGGCTGGGGACCACCTTCACCGAGAACGCGCCGAAGTCGTAGTCCTCGCCGCGCGACGTGGGCGTCGATCGTCGCCGTGTCGGGCACCAAGTCGTCGTCGGGGCCGAACACCGGGCGGCTGTCGCCCGGGAACGCCGGCGCGTCGACCCCGCCGAACCGACCGCGATAGCGCAGGCGCGACAGGTACGGATCGAGCAGGATCGTCAGGTCGCCGGCGGTGATCTCCCAGCCGGCCGCGCCCAGGTGCTTGAGCCGGACGGCCGGGGCCTGCGTGCGCTTCACCGCAGGCCGATCTCCCGCGCGACGGTCTCCAGGTGCAGCCCGGTGTCGCCGAAGTCGACGCTCGCGGCCTGGATGCGCTTGTGGAGCAGGTGCAGCGGGTGCTCCTCGCAGTAGCCGATGGCGCCGAAGATCTGGTGGCCGCGCCGGGCGACCGTCAGGCACGCCTCGCCTGCGTAGGCCTTGGCCGTCGCCACGTCGGCGCCGGCCGGTAGTCCCTCGCTCGCCGTCCAGGCGGCGACGTAGAGCAGGCCGCGGGAGGTGTCCACGTCGCGCACCAGGTCGGCGCAGGCGTGCTGGATGGCCTGGTAACCGCCGATGGGCCGGCCGCCCTGCACGCGGGTCCTGGCATGCTCCACGGCGAGGTCGAGCACGCGCTGGGCGGCGCCGACCATCTCCGCCGTCCGGGCCAGCGCGCCGGCGGTGAGCGCCGCCGCCAGCGCCTCCGCGCCGCGCCCGGCGGGACCGAGACGGTCCTCGGCCCGCACCTCGACCGCGTCGAACGTCACCTCGAACGTCTTCTCGCCGCTGAGCGTGTCGAGGGGCAGTCGGGCGATCCCGGGGCGGTCGACCGGCAGCAGCAGCAGATCGCCGCCGCGCAGGGCCACGATGAGGTCGCCAGCCAGATGGGCGTTGTCGACGAAGAGCTTCGTGCCGGTCAACCGGCCCGGCACCTCGCACTGGAGCGTGAGCGCCAGCGGATCGAACGACCCGCCGTCCTCCACCAGCGCCAGCGTCGCGATCCGCTCGCCCGCCGCCAGCGCGGGCAGCAGGCGCTCGTGCTGCTCGGGGCTGCCGGCCGCGACGAGCAGCGAGGTCGCCACCACCGCGCTCGTCACGAATGGCCCCGGCAACCCGGCCCGGCCCATCTCCTCCACGAGCAGGATCACGTCGAGCAGGGAGCCGTCGCTGCCGCCGAAGTCGCCGGGGACGAGCAGCCCCGGCCAGCCCAGCTCGGCCATTCGCCGCCAGAGCGCGGCGTCGAGACCGCGCGCGTCGAGCGCCAGGCGTTGCGCCATCTCGGGCGGGCAGTGCCGGCGCAGGAAATCGCGCGCGGTCGCCATCAGCAGTTGCTGCGAGGGCGAGGGGTTGAAGTCCATCTCAGGCACGCTTGTCGGCGGGCAGGCCGAGGCCGCGGACGGCGATCGTCGTGCGGAGGACCTCGGCCGTGCCGCCGGCGATCGTGTGGCCGAGGCTCGTCAGGTAGTCGTGCGAGACGCGGCCGCCGAGCCGGGCGCCCCGCGCGCCCTCGCGCAGCGGCCCCCACGGCCCCAGCAGATCCATCCCGAGCCGCGCCAGCTTCTGGCCCAGCTCGTCGGCCATGACCTTGGCGACCGCCGTCTCGTAGGTGATCGGCGCGCCGTCGCGCAGCAGACAGGCGGCGCGGTAGAACAGCGCGCGCAGCGCCGCGATGTCGGTGGCCATGCCCGCGAGCCGGCGCCGGACGACGGGATCGCGCCCCAGCGGCGCGCCGTTGACGGTCGTCGTGTTGGCGTACTCGACGAGCTGGCGCAGCACGCGCTCCAGCGCGGGGGCCTTGTAGTAGCGGCCCCAGAAGCGGTCGGAGTCGAGGCCGTTGAGCAGCGCCTGAAAGCCCTCGCCCTCGGGGCCGAGCATCAGGTCGGCCCGCACCCGCACCTCGTCGAGGAAGACCTCGTAGTGGTAGACCTCGCCGGTGAGGCTGCGGATGGGGCGGACGTCCATGCCGGGCGTGCCGTTGGGGACCACGAACATGCTGAAGCCGCGGCTGCGGCGGGCCTCGCGGCTGGTGCGCGTGAACACGAGGCCATGGGTGGCGATGCCGGCGTGGCTCGACCAGATCTTGTGGCCGCGGATGATCCAGTGATCGCCGTCGCGCTTGGCCTCGGTGGTGAGCGACAGCAGATCGGACCCGGCGCCCGGCTCGCTGTAGCCCTGCCAGAACGTCGCCTCGCCGCGGGCGACGGCCGGCAGCAGCTCGCGGCGCAATCGCTCGGTGCCGTACTCGATGATCGCGTCGGCGGTCTGCCAGGACCCGGCCAGCGGGCCGAACGGCGCGCCCGCCCGCGCCAGCTCCTCGAACAGCACGAGCTTGAAGAACATCGGGCGCTCGAGCCCACCGTACGCGCGCGGCCACGTCATGGCGAGCCAGCCGCGGGCGCCCAGCTCCTTCAGGAACGCGCGCGAGTGGGCGCCGGAGCCGTAGCCGGCGTCCATGCCGTCGAGCAGGAAGCGCTCGGCCGGGTGGTCGGCGACGAAGCGGCGCACCTCCTCGCGGAAGGCCTGCTCCTCGGCGGTGAACCCGAACTCCATCGTCAATGGCCCTCGTGGGACGTGGTGACGCCGGGGATGGGGCGGCCGACGGTGGGGCGCGGCCCCCGCGCCCCACCCCCGGCCTCGCCGCCCCCGGCGTCACCGGGTTCCACGTGAGTCACTGGCGGCGGACGGCAACCGCGCCGTCCTTGAGGACGAGCCGGATGCGGGCGGCGTCGGCCAGCACGCCGACGTCGGCGAGGGGATCGCCGGCCACGGCGATCAGGTCAGCGCGCTTGCCCTTCTCGAGCGTGCCAAGCTCGCGTTCGAGTCCCACGCATTCCGCCGCCCAGCCGGTGGCGGCCTGGATGGCCTGCATCGGCGTGAGGCCGGCCGCGACGAGCAGCGGCAGCTCTCCCGCGTTGGGCGGGTGGCCGTGGCCGCCGGCGTCGGTGCCCGCCACCACCCGCACGCCCGCGGCCAGGGCGCGGCGGATGCTCTCGCGGTGATGCTCCTGCAGCGCCCGCGCCCGTTCGCGCACGTGCGGCGCCTTCGACTCGCGGTGATACTCGTAGACCAGCAGCGTGGGCGTGAAGACGACGCCGCGCTCGGCCATCATGAGGATCAGCTCGGGGTCCTCGTCGAGGTAGCAGCCGTGCTCGATCGAATCGACGCCGGCCTCCAGCGCCAGCCGAAGCCCGGGGCCGCCGAGCGCGTGGCACATCACCTTGCGGCCCTGCGCGTGGGCCTCGTCCACCAGCGCCCGCATCTCGTCGAGGTCGAACGCCGGATCCCGGGGGCCGTGGCCGGCACGCGAGGAGGCGCCGCCGGTGGTCGCGCACTTGATGACGTCGGCGCCGGCCCGGATCATCGTGCGCACCACGCGCCGGACGTCCTCCACGCCGCTGGCCACGCCGGCGGGCAGCGCGGGATCGTGAGGAACCAGGCACTCGTGGCCGGAGGGGCTCACGCGGTCGCCGATGCCGCCGATGGGCGAGATGATCGCGATGGCGGTGAGCAGGCGCGGGCCGCGGATCAGCCCCTCGTCGACGGCCGCGCGGAAGCCGGCGTCGAGGCCGCCGGCATCGCGCACGGTGGTGTAGCCCGCCGCCAGCGTTCGCTCGATCACGCGGCTGGTCCGGAGGCTGCGCGTGCTGGCCGGTTCGCTCAGCCCCCAGCGCGCGGCCAGCTCGTAGCCGTGGAAGCCCAGGTGGTCGTGGCAGTCGATGAGCCCGGGCAGCACGGTCAGGCCGGAGACGTCGATCATCTCCTGCGCGGCCGGCCCCGGCCCGCCGGCGCCGGTGGCGATGCTCTCCACCCGGCCATCGTGGATCACGAGCGTGGCGTCGCGCACCGGCGGCGCGCCGGTGCCGTCGATCAGCGTCGCGCCGCGCAGGACGGTCATCGGCTACGAGAGCGGGAAGCCGTAGAGCCGGGCGGCGTTCTCGCAGACGATCTGGCGGCGCACGGCCGCCGGCAGGTGTCCCAGCTCGCGCTCGATGTACTCCTTCGAATCCGGCCAGACGCCGTCCGGGTGCGGGAAGTCCGAGCCCCACATGACCTTGTCGGCGCCCAGCTCGTCGAGGAGCTTCACGCCGATCGGGTCGGTCTGGTAGGTCGCCCAGCACTGGCGCTTCCAGTACTCGCTGGGCGGCATCGTCAGCGACAGGTCCTTGAACTGGTCCTCCCACTCGGCGTCCATGCGCCACAGGACGTAGGGGATCCAGCCGATGCCCGACTCGCCGAGGACCAGCCGCATGCGCGGGTAGTGCTCGAGCACGCCGCTGAAGATCATCGAGGTGAGCACGTTCGACATGTTGAGCTGGAACGCGGTGATGTTGGTGGCGAACGCCGCGCGCGCGACCGGCAGGGGAACGTCCGGCGCGTCGGGCAGCGTGGCCCGGGTGGGGTCGGAGCCGACCAGCATGATCTTGCGGATGTGGTCGGGCACGTAGCCGCCCACCGTGTGGAAGTGCAGCGGCAGCCCGGTGCCGTTGATGACCTCCCACAGCGGGTTCCAGTACGGGTCCCACAGCGGCTTGAGGTCGGGCGAGTTGGCGATGTCGAGGCCGCGCAGCACGCCGCGCTTGGCCACCCGCTCGACCTCGGTGATGGCGGCGTCGATCGGGTTGTTGGGGATGGAGGCGAGCCCGGCGAAGCGCTCCGGCCGCCGCGCGCAGAAGTCGTCGGCCAGCCACTCGTTGTAGATCCGCATGACCTCGACCGCGGCCTCGGGATCGTTCAGCCGGCTGCTGGCGCCGAGCACGCCGTAGAGCACCTCGGCCTGCACGCCGTCGCGGTCCTGGTCCTTGATGCGAAGCTCGGGGTCGGTCAGGCGGCGGATGCCGCGCTTGCCGTCGTCGTAGAGCCCCGTTTCGGCCATGCGGTCGGCGCGATGGATCTTGCCGGGGACGTACTGGCGACCGGCCGAGCCCATCCCGTTCATCACGCCCAGGTTGGCGCCCTTCTTCGTCGTCCAGACCTTCCCCTGGGGACCGTCGGTGACGTACGGCATACGGTCGCGCATGCCCGGCCCGGCGTTGGTGGTGAAGAGGTCGGGCGGCAGCCAGCAGAGATCGACGTGGCAGTCGGCGGAGATGAGCTCGTAGCGCATCGAAGGCTCCTTCTCCCTGGTCGGGGTCCCGAGTATACCGCTAATGACTCTCGTGGAATCCGGTGACGCCGGGGGCGGGGCACGGGAGCCCCGCGCGCGCCACGGATGGCTCGCCGGTCGCCGTACGCTCGCTCCGGGCTCGGCGAGCGCGAGCCCCCCATCCCCCTGACGGGGGCTGGCCCGGAGTGAGTCGAATCGCCGATCGCGCGCTCGCCGAGCCCTGCGCTCGCCACGGCGACGACGGCTCGCCATCGACGTGGCGCGCGCAGGGCCCCCGTGCCCCGCCCCCGGCGTCACCACGTTTCACGAGATTCATTAGTCCGAAGTTCCCCCCCCTCAAGGAGGTCGGATTAGTCGGAGAGGTCGAGGACGAGCGCGGCGTGGTCGCTCAGGGCGAGACCCCGGCCGGCCCGGCGCCGCACGCCCCAGTCGTAGACGATGCCCCTCAGCCGTGACTGCAGCTCGCGGTTGACGAAGGCCTGGTCGAGCCGGAAGCCGTTGCGCCCGTTCGGCGAGTACCAGGTGTAGGCGCGCTCGGGTCCACGCAGCAGCCGGAAGGCGTCGGCCCAGCCGAGCCGGTCGATCGCGTCCAGCCAGGCGACCTCGCGGGGGCCGAACACCGGTACCGCCTCGTCGAGGCCCGGCCGGCCCGTGTTCGTGTCGCCGAGCAGGACCGCCGGGCCACGCCGCCAGCGGCGGATGATCGCCAGCACCTCCGCGTAGAACGCGTCCTTGCGGCCGGTCACCCGGTTGGGCACGTGCATGACGCCGGCCGTGAACGGGCTCGGCGCGGCGACCTCGGCCAGCAGCCAGCGGCCCGGCTCGGCCGGCTCGGCCCGCCCGCGCATCCGGCGCAGCGGCCAGCGGGAGGCGAGCAGCAGTCCGTTGGCCGCTCCGGTCGCGGTCGTGCACTGATGCGGGAGGCCGCGCCGGGCCAGGGCGGTGGAGACGGCGAGGCTGGGCGGCGTGCCGCGGAACTCGCAGAGCGCGGCGACGTCGGGCGCCCACGCCGCCAGTCGCGCGGCGATCCGCCGGGCGCGCACCCCGCCGCCCGCGCAGATGTTCCAGAACACGATCCGCATGGTGGCCGCGATTCTAGCGCGCGTCACCTCATTGAATGACCTGATCCGCCCGCAGCAGCAGCGGGGCGGGAATCGTGAGGCCGAGCAGCTTCGCCGTCTTAAGGTTGATGATCAGCTCGAGCTTCGTCGGCCGCTCGACCGGTAGAGCACCCGGCTTCGCGCCCTCGAGGATCTTGTCGACATGGCCGGCGGCCCGCCGGAGGAGATCGCCGAGATCGGCTCCGTAGGTGGCCAGGAATCCGGCGCTGGCCGAGGGTCGCCACTGACCGATAGCGGGACGCCGGCTCCTCTGCGCCAGTTCGGCGATGTCGGCGCGATGCGCGAAGACCATCGCCGTCTCGTTGACGATGACTGCCTGCCGCCGGCCCTGGACCGCTCGGCGGAAGGCGGCGTGCAAGTCGGCCGGACGCCGTACCTCGATGAGGTCGATGTCGACACGCAGCGAGCGTGCGGCGGTCTGGATGGCTGTCGTCTGCGCCGCCAGGGCCCGGGGTACGATCGCGTCCGGGTCCCAGATCACCGCGACCCGAGAGAGCTCCGAGATCAGCTCGGTGAGCAGTTCCAGCTTCTTGGCGAGGATTTCCGGGTACGTCACGGTCAAGCCCGTGACGTTCCCGCCGGGACGGGCCAGGCTTGCAGCCCACCCCTCGGCGACCGCATCGCTCCCGCCGACCACGACGATCGGGATCGTCGTGGTCGCCTTCATCGCGGCGATGCGGGCTTCGGGACCTCCGGCGACGATGACGTCGACACCGAAGCGCACGAGCTCTCGCGCCAGCGTCTCCATCCGGTCGCCGCGACCATCGGCGGACCGCCACTCGATCGTGACGTCACGCCCTTCCAGGTAGCCCCGCTCAGCCAGCCCGCGTGGAAAGGCGCTTTCGACCCCGGGATTCCGCGCCATGACGAGGAATCCTATACGGGCAACCTTTCCCTGCCGCTGCGCGCCGGCAGTCACCGGGGCGGCGAGCGTGGCGACGGCGCCGGCGACGAACGTTCGCCGGTCCATCACCCGACCACCTGGTCGGCTCGGGGACGGCCGTATCCGGTGCCGGTGTCGCTCATGGCCTTGACCATACTCGATCAGAGCCCTATGGTGCGGGGCCTATGGAGCGCAGCGACGACCGCATTCTCGTGACCCACGTCGGCAGCATCCCCCGTCCGCCGGCGCTGCGCGACCTGCTCGTCCGCCACGACGCCGGCGAGGCCGTCGACGAGCGGGAGCTGGCGCGCCAGGCGGAGGCGGCCGTCCGCCACGTCGTCGAGGAACAGCTCGCGGCCGGCGTGGACGTCGGCAACGACGGCGAGCAGCCGCGCGCCGGCTTCTCCACCTACGTGGCGCGGCGGATGCGGGGGTTCGGCGGCGAGAGCCGGCGGCCGCTGGCCCGCGACCTCGAAGAGCACCCTGACTACGGGGAGATGCTCGCGCGGCGACGCCGATCCGCCGCCCGGATCGCCAACGCGCCCCAGGCGGTGGGCGAGATCGAGTACGCCGACCTGGGCGAGGCCGAGCGCGAGTGCGATCTCTTCCTCCGGACTGCGGCGGCGCTGCCGAAGCGGTTCGCCGAGCCCTTCATGACCGCGGTGTCGCCGGGCACGGCCGCCACGATCCTGCTCAATGCGCACTACGAGTCGCACGAGCGCTACATCGGCGCCCTGGCGCGCGAGCTGAAGAAGGAGTACGCGCTGATCCACCAGCGCGGGTTCGTGCTCCAGCTCGACTGCCCGGACCTCGCCATGGAGCGGGCCCGGTTCTTCGCCGACCAGCCGCTGGACCGCTTCCTGGCGGCGGTCGAGCTGCACGTCGATGCCATCAACCAGGCCATCGCCGGGATCCCGCCCGAACGCGTCCGGCTGCACGTCTGCTGGGGGAATTACGACGGCCCCCATACCCACGACGTCCCGGCCGACGCGATCCTGCCGATCATCTACCGGGCGCGCGTCGGCGCCCTCTCGCTGCCGCTGGCCAATCCCCGCCACCAACACGAGGTCGAGGTGCTCAGACGGCTGCCCCCGCCGGCGCCCATGCTGGTGCTGCCGGGGGTGATCGACACCACCACCAACTACGTCGAGCACCCCGAGGTCGTGGCCGACCGGATCACCCGGGTGGTTGCTGCCGTCGGGGCGCGGGAGCGCGTCATCGCCTCGACCGACTGCGGCTTCGGGACGTTTGCCGGCTCCGAGATGGTGGCCCCCAGCGTCGTGTGGGCGAAGCTGCGCGCCCTCGCCGAGGGCGCCGCGCTGGCGAGCGGGCGGCTCTGGGGCTAAACTCCTGGCGTCGTGAACCCGAGACCCTGACCGACGGAGGCCCCCGATGATCGTCACCACCGCGTGGCTCGTACTCCTGACCGTGATCCTCGGGATCGGCGCAACCCCGATGCGGGCCGCCGCCCAGCCGGCGGGCACGCTCGTCGTCGGTCTCGTCGCCGAGCCGGTGAACCTCGATCCCGCCCAGGTGACCGACCTCAACTCCAACCGCGTCGGCCGGCGCATCGCCGAGACGCTGGTCACCTTCCCCGACGAGAGCACCCAGGTCGTGCCGGGGCTGGCCGAGTCGTGGACGGTGTCCAGGGACGGCCTGCGCTACACGTTCAAGCTGCGCAAGGGCGTGAGCTTCCACGACGGCACCCCGCTCGACGCCGAGGCGGTGAAGTTCTCGATCGAGCGGCAGATCATGCCCGAGCACCCGTTCAACAAGCTCGGCAAGTACCCCTTCGCGAACTACTTCTTCGGCAACGTCAAGGCCGTCGAGGTGGTCGACCCGCTGACGGTCGAGTTCGTCCTCAAGGAGCCGCGCGCCTCGTTCGTCACGATCCTCACGGCCGGCGCGGCGTCCATCGTGAGCCCGACCGCGGTGAAGAAGTTCGGCGCCGACTACGCGCTCACCCCGGTCGGCACCGGCCCCTTCAAGTACGTGTCGTGGGATCGCGGCCAGCGCGTCGTGCTGGAGAAGAACCCCGGCTACTGGAAGTTCCCGGTGAAGATCGACCGGGTGATCTACCGGCCGATCGTCGAGGATCAGGCCCGGCTCACCGAGCTCATGACCGGCAACCTCGACCTCATGGTGGGTACGCCGCCGGACTTCGTGGCCCAGCTCGAGAAGAATCCCAACGTCACCATGCTCAAGCAGGTGGGCGCCCACGTCTGGTACCTGGGCATCAACAACCAGAAGAAGCCGCTCGGCGACAAGCGCGTGCGCCAGGCGATGAACTATGCCGTCAACAAGGAGGCGATCGTCCGCGACGTGCTCAAGGGCACCGGCTCGATGTCGGCCGGGCCCGTGCTGCCCGGCACCTGGGGCGCCGACGCCGGGCTCAAGCCCTATCCCTACGATCCCGCCCGGGCGAAGGCGTTGCTGGCCGAGGCCGGCTTCCCGAACGGCTTCTCCACGACACTGTGGGTGCCGGAGTCGGGCTCGGGGATGCAGTCGCCGGTGGCGATGTCCACGGTCATCCAGTCGAACCTCAAGGCGGTGGGCATCAACGTGGCGCTGCAGACCTTCGAGTGGGGGGCCTTTATCGCCAGGCTGCGCTCCAAGGAGCAGGAGCTGTTCGCGCTCTCCTGGATGGCGGGCAACGAGGACCCCGACATGGTGATGTACCCGCTGCTGCACTCCAGCCAGTGGACGCCGGGCGGTCCCAATCGCGCGATGTACAAGAACGACAGGTTCGACGAGCTGTTGCACCAGGCGCGGCTGACGACCGACGAGAAGAAGCGGGCCGAGCTCTATCGCCAGGCCCAGCGCATCATGCACGACGACCCGCCGTGGATCTTCATCGACCACGAGATCCAGACGGCCGCCCATGCCAAGCGCGTGCAGGGGTTCAAGCTGCACCCGAGCTTCGATCTCCGCGTCGAGACCATCTCGCTGACGCGCTGAGGTGAAGCGGTACGTCGCCCGCCGGCTCCTGCTGCTGGTGCCGGTGCTGGCGGGGGTGTCGGTCATCGTCTTCATGGTCCTCCACCTCTCGCCGGGGGACCCGGTGGAGATCATGCTCGGTACCCAGGCCACCGAGGAGGACCGGACGCGCCTGCGCGCCGATCTCGGGCTGGACCAGCCGCTGCACGTGCAGTACGTGCGCTGGCTCGGTCACGTGGTCCGCGGCGACCTCGGCCGCTCGCTGTTCATGCGACGGCCGGTGCTCGGCGAGGTGCTGGGCCGCCTGCAGGCCACACTGATCCTCACCGGCACTGCGCTGCTGCTGTCGACCACGCTCGGGATCGCCCTCGGCGTGGCCTCGGCCACCCGGCCCAACTCGCTCCTCGACCGGGTCAGCGCGATGGCCTCGCTGTTCGGGGCCAGCATGCCGTCCTTCTGGCTGGGGATCGTGCTGATGGTCGTCTTCGCCCTGTGGCTCGGCTGGCTGCCGGCCTCGGGGATGTACGCGCCCTACGGCGGCGGCGATCTCCGCGACCTGCTGGCGCACCTGGCGCTGCCGGCGGTGACGCTGGCGGCGGCCTCGGTCACGATCATCGCGCGGCTCACGCGGGCCACCATGCTGGAGACGCTCGGGCAGGACTACATCCGCACGGCGCGCGCCAAGGGCGTGGTCGAGCGCCGGGTCGTGCTGCGCCACGGCCTCAAGAACGCCATGATCCCGATCATCACGGTGATCGGCGTGCAGGCCGGTTACCTGCTGGGCGGCGCCGTCCTGACCGAGACGGTGTTCGCGTGGCCGGGCGTCGGCACGCTGATGGTCCAGGGCATCCTGGCCCGCGACTTCCCGCTGGTGCAGGGCTGCGTGCTCGTGGTGGCGCTCAGCTTCGTCCTCGTCAACCTCGCGGTCGACCTCCTCTACGCGTGGGTCGACCCGCGCATCCGCTACGAGTGAGCGCATGAGCGTCCGGGTCGAGGACGTGGGCAGCGCCCCCGCCCTGGCCCGGGCGCCCGAGGGCGCCACGCTGGCGCGCGCCCTCGCGCGGACGGCTCGGCGCAACCGGCT
The DNA here is from genome assembly GCA_036397135.1 of Candidatus Methylomirabilota bacterium. Lineage (GTDB taxonomy): Bacteria > Methylomirabilota > Methylomirabilia > Rokubacteriales > CSP1-6 > AR5. The sequence continues at coordinate 12,631 of DASWJN010000144.1, read as the reverse complement.
CGCGGTGGCGGCGGCGCTCGGGCTGCTGGCGGCGCTGCTCGCGGCCGGGCTGGCCCCCTGGCTGCCGCTGCTCGACCCCGACGTGGTCGACACGACCAAGCGGCTGCAGCCGCCCTTGACCCCGGGGCATCTCCTCGGCACCGACGAGTTCGGCCGCGACCTGCTCGCCCGGCTGGTATGGGGCGCCCGCGTCTCGCTGCTGGCCGGCGTGGTGACGGCCGGGGCGGCGATGGTGATCGGCGTGCTGCTCGGGGTCCTCGGCGGCTTTTACTCCGGCTGGGTCGAGAACGTCGTCATGCGGCTGACCGACATCCTCATGGCCTTCCCCTACGTCCTGCTCGCCATCGCGCTGGTGGCCGGCCTCGGCCCCGGCCTGCGCAACGCGATGATCGCCATCGCGATCGTCGGCTTCCCGATCTACACGCGCCTCGTGCGCGGGATCGTGCTCTCCCTGCGGGAGCGCGAGTTCGTCGAGGCGGCGCGCGCGCTGGGGGCCGGCGACGCCGTCCTGCTCGGCCGCCACGTCCTGCCGCACCTCGTCTCGCCGGTGGTCGTGGCCTTCAGCCTCGACGTGGGCGGCAAGATCCTGATCACCGCCGGCCTGTCGTTCCTGGGCCTCGGCACCCAGCCGCCCACCGCCGACTGGGGCAGCATGCTGGCGACCGGCCGGCAGTTCGTCATCCTCAGCCCGCACGTGGCCCTGCTGCCCGGTCTGGCGATCTTCGCGATCGTCCTGGCCCTCAACCTGGTCGGCGACGCCCTGCGCGACGTCCTCGACCCCCGCACGGCGAGCAGCTAGGAGGATCGAGCCATGACCAAGCGTGAACGCGTGCTCGCCGCCGTCGCCCGCCGCCCCGTCGACCGGCCGCCCGTGGCGTTCTGGCGCCACGTGCCCGACGTGGACCACACCGCCGACGGTCTGGCCGCCGCGATGCTCGACTTCCACCGCCGCTGGGACCTCGACCTCGTCAAGGTGATGTCCAGCGGCGTCTACTGCGTCGAGGACTGGGGCTGCCGGGTGGCCTATGCCGGCTCACCGTTCGGGGCCAAGCAGTGCACCGAGCACGCCGTCAGGACCCGGGACGACTGGGCGCGCATCGGACCGCTCGACCCCGGCGCCGGCGCGCTCGGGCGCGAGCTGGAGGCGGTGCGCCTGATCCGCAGGGGCCGGGTCGACGATGCGCCGATCCTCCACACGTTGTTCTCGCCCCTGACCATCGCACGCAAGCTGGCCGGCGACCGGGTGCGGGACGACTTGCGCGCCGACGAGGCGGTGGTGCGCCCGGCCCTGGAGGCGATCACCGAGACCATGATCCGTTACGCGCGCACGGCGCTCGAGGCCGGCGCCGACGGCCTGTTCTTCGCGACCCAGACCGGGACGCCGGAGTTCGTGACCGCCGAGGAGAACGCGCGCTGGGGAGCGCCCTACGCGCGGCGCGTGCTGGAGGCCGTGCGGGGCGTCGCGGCGCTGACGCTCCTGCACATCCACGGCCGGGACATCTATTTCGACCAGCTGGCGGCGCTGCCCGTGGAGGCCGTCAACTGGCACGACCGCCTGACGGCGCCGGCGCTCGGCGAGGGCCAGCGGCGGTTCGGTGGCGCCGTCGTGGGCGGGCTGGGGGAGAGCACGACGCTGCGGCGAGGTCCGGTCACGGCGATCGTGGCGGAGGTCCGCGACGCGCTCCGCCAGACCGCCGGTGTCGGCGTCATCGTCGGCCCCGGCTGTGTCGTGCCGCTCGACGTGCCCGCTGCCCACCTGGCTGCGGTAGTCGACACCGTGCACAGTGCGTCATGACGGCGCAGGCCCTCGGCCGCCCGCTGGGGCTCACGATCGGCCCTGGCCGATAGCCGCACAGAGCCCCTCGACCCAGGCGACGAGGTCGGGGGCGAGACGGGCACGGCGGCGAACCGGGCGTGCAGGTCCTGCAGCCCGGCCTGCTCCACGAGCTTCTTCTCGTTCAGGACCCACTGCCGGCGCTGGCACACCAGTCCGTGAGCGTGCTCGACGACCGCCCTGGCCGCCTGCCCGAGGGTGCCGATGACGTCGCCCCGCTCTCCGCCCGCATGCGCGCGTGGGCCAGGCTGAAGCCGGCGTGCAGCGGCCAGCGGCGGGCGCCGGACTGCGAGAGCGCCTCGGGATAGTCGCCGGCCTCCGGCAGCCGGCCGCTGACGATCCGGCTCAGCGCGAGCTCGGCCATCAGGCTGTACGCCGGCAGGCCGGCCAGGTAGCCGAGCAGCGCGTCGAGCTCCCAGACGCCGCGCCGGGCCTGGCTCGACCAGTGCGACACCACGTCGAGATCGCGCAGCAGCACGTCGACCTTCGTGCCCTCGAGTCTGAGCCAGGCGCCACCGTTCATGATCCGACCCCACGAGCCGGGTGGGTGCACCTCGCCGTGGCGGGCCAGCGCCGAGAGGTCGAGCGTGCCCCGGTAGTAGACGCCGACGTCCCAGTCGCTGCGCGCGTCGGCCGTCTCCGCGGCGCGCGAGCCGCCGAGGGTGATGGCCTCTTACGCCCGCGATCGTGCCCAGCGTCACGCACAGCCGGGCGACCGGATCCGGCAGCTCGCTCGCGTCGATCGACGGGCCCACCGGGCCGGGGCGCCGCCCGCGCTACGCGGGCGGGATGGCGCCCGTTCGCTCGGTGATGAGCTGGTAGTGCTCGGGCCGGCGATGCCGGGCGAAGTCGAAGACCGTGGTCTTGTACGAGCGGCACAGGCCCAGGTCGCAGCGCGCGACGATCAGCTCATCGCCGAGCGTCGCGGCCATGGCCACCGTCTCGCCGGAGGGCGCGATGATCTGGCTCTGGCCGATCTGGTCCACGCCCTCCTCGCGCCCGCACTTGGCCACGCCGATCACCCAGGTGGCGTTCTGGTAGGCGCCGGCCTGCATGACGAGCTGGTTGTGGAAGTTGGCCAGCGGGTCGTGCTCGGGCGCCGGCGGGTTGTGCACGGGCGTGTTGTAGCCGAGCAGCACCATTTCCACACCCTGCAGGCCCATGACACGATAGGTCTCGGGCCAGCGGCGGTCGTTGCAGATGCACATCCCGATCAGCCCGCCCAGCATGCGCCAGACCCCGAAGCCGAGGTTGCCCACGTCGAAGTACCGTTTCTCGAGGTGCTGGAACGGCCGCCACGGCTCGAACTCGGCGTGGCCGGGCAGGTGGATCTTGCGGTACTTGCCCACCAGATGGCCGTCGCGGTCGACGAGGATCGCCGTGTTGTAGCGACGGGTGACGCCCGCCTCCTGGGCCAGCTCGGCGTACCCGAGACAGAAGGCCAGACCGAGCCGGCGGGCCTCCTCGAACAGCGGCCGGGTCTCCGGCCCCGGCATCTCCCGCTCGAAGAACGCGTCGATCTGGACCTGGTCCGTCATCGCCCAGCGCGGGAAGAAGGTCGTCAGCGCCAGCTCGGGGAAGACGACCAGGTCGCAGCCGCGCCCCTTCGCCTCGTGCAGGAGCGAGACGAGCCGCTTGACGACCTCGCCGCGCCCCTCGCCCCGCGCGATCGGCCCCAGCTGCGCCGCCCCGACCGTGACGACGCTCACACCTGGATGTTCCAGAGCAGCGTCGCCCCGAACTGCAGCACGCCCTTCACGTTCTTGCGGAAGGCGCCCGGCACCACGAACTGGCCCCACGGCACGTAGGGCACCTCGTCGTAGGCGAGCCGCTGGACCTGCTCGGCGATCGCCTTGCGCTTGGCCTCGCTGGGCTCCCGCGAGAACTCGGCGCGCAGCTTCTCCATCGCCTCGCTGGTGGGCCAGCCGAACCACGCCTTGTCGCCGGCACCGCCGAGCACGGACGACACCGCCGGGGTCATCGTGTCGAACGAGGTCGACCACGTGTGGAAGATGTTCCAGCCGCCCTGCGGCGGCGGCTCCTTCTTCGCGCGGCGCGCCACCATGGTGGACCAGTCCATCGCCTGCAGGTCGACGTTGGCGCCGAGCGAGCGCAGCACCTCGGTGGTGACGAGCGCCGGCGCGTGGGCGTACGGCGAGTCGGTGGGGTCGAGGACCACGAGGGGCCGCCCGTCGTACCCCGACTCCTTGAGCAGTTGCCGGGCCCGCTCCAGGTCGGGCTTGGGGGCGCCGGCCGCCGACTCGTAGGGCAGGCCGCCGCACATGAAGACCGAGGGGCAGACCTTGTAGTACTTCTCGTGGCCGATGACCGCCTGCAGGTAGTTCTTCTGGTCGACGGCCAGCAGCAGCGCCTGCCGGGCCTTCTTGTTGTTGAACGGCGGATGCAGGTGGTTGGGCCGCAGGATGCCCTGGCTGCCCTTGGGATCGGTCACGAACACCGTGACGTTGGCGTTCTTCTCCAGGCGCGGCGCGAAGTCGAGCGGCACGTTCTCCCAGTAATCGACCTCGCCGGCCTCCAGGGCGGCGCCGGCGGTGGCGGCGTCGGGGATGTAGCGCCACTCGACCCGATCCACCAGCGGCAGCTTGGCGCCGGCCGCGCCGCTCGGCTTCTCCTTGCGCGGCACGTAGTCGCGGTTGCGGAGGTAGACGACGCGGTTGCCCGGCTGCCACTCGTCCTTGGAGAACTTGAACGGCCCCGAGCCCACCACCTCCTTGACCTGGTCGTTGGGGTCGGTGGCGGCCAGCCGGGCCGGCATGATGAACGAGGGGCTGGCCGAGGGCTTGCCGAGCGCGTCGAGGACGAGGCCGAACGGCGTCTCGAGCTCGATCACGAACGTCCTCCGGTCGGCCGGCGCCATCTTCGAGACCGAGGCCATCATGAGCCGGCCCACCGCGTCCTTGGCGCCCCAGCGCTTGATGGAGGCCACGCAGTCCTCGGCGGTCACCGGGGCGCCGTCGTGGAACTTCAGCCCGTCGCGCAGGGTGAACGAGTACTTCATGGCGTCCTTGCTGACCGTGTACTTGTCCACCATCTGCGGCTGCAATCTCAGATTCGCGTCGAGCGCGAAGAGCGTGTCGAAGATCATGTAGCCGTGGTTGCGCGTGATGTACGCGGTCGTCCAGATCGGGTCGAGGATCTTGAGATCGGCGTGCGGCACGAATCTCAGCGTGCCGCCCCGCTTCTGCGCGTGCACGTACGGGGCGGCGATGCCGGTGGCGGCGACCGCGGCGGTCCCGGCGAGGAAAACGCGACGACTGATGAGGCTCATGGCTGGTCCTCCTGTGAAGTCCGGCGAAGCGGTTGCGATGGTGGCACGCTGACCGGCGGCAACGCAAGCGGGGGTCCTCGTGACGGTGCCTGGCACCGTGCTTGCTCGTATCCGGCCATCGGAGGACGTCTGCATGCAAGCCGTTGCCGGAGTCTTCGTCCAGCGCGCCGATGCCGAGCGCGCCGTTTCCACTCTGGAAGCGCTCGAGATCCCGCGGGACCGCATCGCGTGCCCACCGACGAGGGCGAGCCGCCCGGCATCGGCAAGGCCCTCGGCGCGCTCGTGGGCGGCGCCGCCGGCGTCACGGTCGGCGTTCCCCTCGGGGCGATGGTGACGCTGCTCGTTCCCGGCGTGGGGCCCGTGATCGCCTCGGGCCTGATCGGCGCCGCGCTCCTCGGGGCCGGCGGCGCCGCGGTGGGCGCCGCGCTCGAGGAGTCGTTGATGAACGGCCTGCCGCGCGACGAGCTGTTCGTCTACGAGGACGCGCTCCGGCGCGGGCACTCGGTGGTCGTGGCGCTCATCGACGACGACGAGCGCGTCGAGGCCGCCCGCCGGGTGCTGGCCGGCGCCGGCGCCGAGAGCATCGACGCCGCCCGCGAGCGGTGGTGGCTCGGGCTGCGCAGCGCCGAGCAGGAGGGCTATGAAGACGGCCCCCACGCGTTCGAGCGGGACGAGGTGCTGTTCCGGCGCGGCTTCGAGGCCGCATTGAGCGGCGCCCTGCGCGGGCGTACCTGGGTCGAGTCGCTCGCGACCCTGCGCGCGCGCCCTGGTGGTGATGCCGAGGCGCCGGCGTTTCGCCGTGGCTGGGAGCGCGGTCGACGGTATCAGGAGGAGATCGGTCATGCCCGGGGCCTGCGCGAATCCGCGTAGCGGCGGGCGCCGAGAAGGGGCCATCTCCGTCGTTGGCTCGTCGTTCCCTCCCTGCGGCGTAGGCGGCCTACGCCTCAGTCGGGAACTCCTCGCCGCCTAGGATCTGACCCCTTCTCGGCGCCCGGGTTCCCCCGTGGGTTCGGATGTGCCGGCAGAGCCGGCGGTTCGAACGCGTCCACCCTCACGCTGTGAGGTGTTATCGTCGGTGGAACCCCCGGGGGCGGGCGAATGTCGGCAGAGGCGCGGGCGGGGCATCCGTATCACATGCACGAGGCGATCTATGCGCAGCCGGGGGTGTTGCGGCTGGTGACGCGGGGGCAGGCAGAGGTGTTGGAGGCCGCGGCGGCGGGGTTGGCCGCGGCGCCGCACGTGTGGCTGGCGGGGCTCGGCTCGTCGTGGCACGCGGCGCTCGTGGGCGAGCTGCTGCTGGCGCGGATCGGGCGTCTCGGCCGGCGGGCGCGGGCGGTGCAGTCGTTCGATCTCGTCGAGTACTGGCCGGATCCCGACGGCGCCGCCGTGGTGGCCGTCACGCATCGGGGCCACCGCCATGCCGATGCGGCGCTGACCCGGGCCGCCGGCGGCGTCACGGTCGCGATCACCGGCAAGGGCGCGAGGGCTCCCGCCGGCGCTGCGCACGTGCTCCGCACGGTCGAGCTGGAGGCCTCGGCGTGCCACACCGTGAGCTACACCGCGGCGCTGGCGATGCTCGCCGTGCTGGCGGCCACGGTCGGCCGCGACGGCGACGCGGCTCACCAGGTGGATGCCCTTCCGGACCTGGTGGCCACGCTGCTCGGCCAGGAGGCGTGGGATGAGCTGGCGGCCCGCTTCGGCGGCCGCCGGCGCTACTGGTGTGTCGGCGGCGGCCCCAACACCGCCACCGCCTACGAGGCGGCGTTGAAGCTGAGCGAGGCGGCGTGGATCCCCGCCGCCGGGCTCACGTGCGAGCAGTTTCTCCACGGCGCATGGGCCGCGCTGGAGCCTGACGACGTCGTCTTCCTGATCGCGCCGCCCGGGCCGTCGCACGCCCGCGGCGCCGACGTGGCGCGGGTCGCGGCGGCGATCGGGGCGCCCGTCGTCGCCCTCGTCGCCGAGGACGACCGCGAGATCGCGGCGCTCGCGGCGGAGACGATCGCGCTGCCCCCGGTGCCGGAGCTGCTCTCGCCCATCGTGGCGGTGGTCCCGTTGCAGCTCCTCGCGTACCATCTGGCCGTGAAGGCCGGCGCCAACCCCGACACGATGCGCGCCGAGCAGGCCGGTCACGGCCGCGCCCGCGCCGCCGCCGCACCGTGAGCGCGTGGCTCAGGCGGCCTTGCGCTGCTGGCCCCGACCGCCGGCCCGCCGGCGCCCGCGAGTCCTGGTCTCGCCCTGGCGCCGCCGCGTCTTGTTCACGATCCGGGCGGCCACTTCCTTCTGACGCCCCTTGTAGCGGCCCTCGCGCTTGATCGACTTCAGCACCTTCCCGTACTGACGCTTGCGCGTGCGACTCTTCACACCTCTCGGCGGCATCGGCATCTCCTTGCGCTGGGATCGCCACTGGACGCTTCAAGCGCCGTGCCAGCACGCCGCCTGATCGTGCTGTTGTGCCTCATGGGCGCGGCCAACACCGTGTCCATCGGCGCGTTCCCGGCGCTGCTGCCGGAGCTGGGCGCGGAGGGGCTGACCGACTGGCAGCTCGGCGCCGTGGCCGGAGCGTTCGGGTTCGCACGGATGGTGTCCAACGTGCCGGCCGGGCTCTTCATGACGCATCACCTGGCGCGCGCGCTGGTCGTCGCGCCGGCGTTCCTCCTGGCGGGCGCGCTGCTGATGGCCGGCGGCGGCACGTTCGTCAGCCTCGTCAGCGGTCGTGTGGTCATGGGCGTGGGCCACACCCTGACCACGCTCGGCGGTCTCACGGCCATCTTGCGTTATCGCGCCGGCGCTCGCCTGGCCTCCTCGCTCGGCGCCATGGAGTTCGCGGCGATGCTGGGAGTACTCAGCGGCGCCACGCTGCTGTCGATCCTGCCGCGGTCGGTGCCCTGGCCCACCGCCTGGCTCGCGGCGTGCGCGCCCCTCGCCGCGAGCCTGCTCCTGCTGCCGGCGCTCCGCCGCGCCCTGCCGGCGCCCTCCGTGAACGGATCCCGCTCGTTCTTCGCGCGGACCGAGGACGTGGGAAGCCCGGGAACGGCCCTCGTGGCCGCCGGGCCCAGCCGCTCGCTGGCGCTGCTCGCCGTCGTCACCGGCGGCGCGGTTGCGGTCAGCTACGCCACCGTCGAGCAGTTCGTCATCCCGCTGCGCGGCAGCCGCGAGTTCGGGCTCGACCGGGCGGGGATCGCGCGGCTGCTCATGCTCTCGCAGGCCGTGGACATCGTCGCGCTCCTGCCGGTGGGGGCGCTCGCCGATCGCCGGGGCACGCCGCCGGTGCTCGGCGGGGTGCTGCTGCTCTTCTCCCTGGCGCTCGCGCTGATCGGCTTCGGCAGCCTGCCGCTCATGGTGGCCGGCTGCGCGCTCTTCGGCCTCAGCATGGCGGGCTGGATGCTGCCGCTCGGCATCCTGAGGTCGGCGACGCCCCCGGATCAGGTGGCGTGGCGGACCGCGCTCTATCGTGTCGCCGTCGACGGCGGGATGTTCCTCGGACCGTTCGTGGCCGGGCTGCTGACCGCGAGGCACGCCGGCGTGCTGCCGGGCGTCATGACGGTGGTGCTGGCCGCGGTGGGCCTGGCGTTGCTCGGCCTCGGCCGCCGTGCGGGACGGTCGCGGTGAGGACGGCCGTCGCCTCGGTGGCACCCGCCTTGCTCGAATCGGACGTGGGAGGGTGGAGTGCGCACGCGCTGGAAATGGATCGCGGGCGCCGTGGTGGTGGTGCTCGCGCTCGCCTATGCGATCGCGTTCCTCATCGACGAGCCTCTGCGGCGCGCGACCGAGCGGGAGATGAACGCGCGGCTCAAGGGGTATACCGCGCGCATCGGCAAGTTGGATTTCCACCCGATCGGCTTCGCGATCGACTTCTACGACGTCGTGCTCGCCCAGGACGCGCATCCCGACCCGCCGGTCATGCGGGTGCCGCGACTGTCGGCCAGCGTGCAGTGGAGCGCCGTCGTCCGCGGCCGCGTCGTGGCCGACTTCGAGCTGGACGGCTCCGAGATCCACGTCGACCGCACCCACTTCCTGCGCGAGCTCGAGGATCCCACGCCCGTGAAGGACCGCGGCTGGCAGGAGGCGCTGCAGGCGATGTACCCACTGAAAATCAACGAGTTCCGGGTGCGGCGCGGCGCCTTCACGTACGTCGACAGCGGGCAGGCGCGGCCGCTCACCCTGACCGCCATCGAGGCGGTGTTCGAGGACATTCGCAACGTGCGGTCGGCGCCCGACGTGTATCCCTCGCCCGTGCGCGCCCACGCGACCGTCTTCGACGACGGCCGGCTCGAGGTCGAGGGCCACGCCGACTTCCTGAGAGTGCCGCACCTCGGCATCAAGGGCCGGATCGCCCTCGAGCGGATCGCGCTCGATTACCTGCGGCCGATCGGCGCCCGCTACGGCTTCACGGTGGCGGCCGGCACCGTCGGAGGCCGGGGCCACGTCGAGTACGCGCCCGAGGTGAAGATCGTGGATCTGGACGAGGTGCGCGTGGACGGCCTCGAGGCGGATTACGCCTACCGCAAGCGCACGGCCCAGCCCGTGAAGAAGGCCGCGGCCAAGACCGCCGAGGCCGCCGCGGAGGTCGCCAACAAGCCGGACGTGCTCCTCAAGGCCCGGCGGATCACCGCCAGCGGCGCCACCGTCGGCTTCGTGAACGAGGAGGCCATACCCCGCTATCGCGTCTTCCTGGCCGACACCGACCTTGTCGTCGAGAACTTCACCAACCAGCGGACGGAGGGCACGGCGACCGCGCGCCTGAACGGCCGCTTCATGGGTAGCGGCGACACGACGGTGAGCGCGACGTTCCGGCCGGAGATCAAGGGCCCCGACTTCGACCTGAATGCGCGGATCGAGAGCGTCGATCTGAAGTCGATGAACGACCTGCTCCGAGCTCACGCCAGGGTCGACGTCGTGTCCGGGGTGTTTTCGGTCTTCGCCGAAGTGCGGGTGAAGAACCGGCGGATCGAGGGCTACGTCAAGCCGCTCTTTCGCGACCTCGACGTCTACGACGCCGCGCAGGACGCGGACAAGTCGGTGGGCCGAAAGCTGAAGGAGAAGGCGGTCGACTTGATCGGCAAGGTGCTCCGCAACCGGCCGCGCGACGAGGTGGCCACGGTGGTGCCGATCACGGGAGAGATCTCGGATCCCGACGCGAGCACGTGGGAGACGCTGGTCGGCCTGGTGCAGAACGCCTTGTTCAAGGCGATCTTGCCGGGGTTCGAGCGCGAAGCGCGCGCGCTCAGACGCTGACGACGATGCGACAGGCCCGCGCCAGCAGGCCCAGGAACCACAGTGAGCGCGGCACCCACGCGTCGCTGTGCGCCCACGCCAGCCCCACGAGGGCGCTCAGCACCATGGCGGTGGCGATCCAGTCGGGCATCCGGAACCAGCGCACGATCGGCAGCAGGAAGCCGCCGAAGACGGCCAGCACGAAGACCAGGCCCAGCAGTCCGAGGAACAGCGCCAGCGGCCCCAGGAACAGGGTGGAGAACAAGAGGATCAGGGCGTCAGCCCGGCCGAAGTTCGGGTCGCTGAACGCGCGCGCGACCTCGGGGCGGCTCGCGAGCGAGGAGACGAGGTTGCGCAGGTCGAGCACGCCCAGGTAGATCGACGCGTACAGCAGCGCGCCGAACAGAATCACCCACTGGGGCATCCGGAGACTCGAAAGGCCCAGAGCTTCGCGCATCCTGGCGCTCCCTCCCGCGAACCGACTTGGATGCCCGATGGAGAGCAACCGAGGTGCCACACCAGATTCGCCGGTTGGTCCAGAGAAATCGGGTGTTTGGAGCGACTGGCCGTCCTGAAGACGTCACGTGTGCCGGCAGCCTGGCAACCACGTGCCAGACGGGCTCGCCCTCAGACCGGCCAGGCCTCCCGTCGCCAGCCCATGTCCCAGAACATCCACTCGTAACGGCTCGTGGTGAGCACGTGCCGGCGCATCGCGTCACGCTCGGCCGGGCGCAGGCGCTCGGCGACCGCGTCGGTGGCGGCGAGCACGGCGCGGACGACGTCGCCGAACTCGTCGGCGGCGTAGGTGGCGATCCAGCGGGCGTACAGCGCATCGGAGGAGCCCGCGCGCTCGAGCGTCTTGCCGACCTCCCAGTAGATCCAGTAGCACGGCAGCAGCGCCGCGAGCGCCTCGTGGTAAGGGGCGCCGTAGGCCACCGCGAGCAGGTAGGTGGTGTAGGCCGTGTTCGTGGGCGCCAGTGGCGTGGCCGCGACCTCGGCGGGGGCCAGCCCGAACTCCTTGAAGAAGCCCTCGTGCAGCGCGCGCTCGACCTTGAGCGCGCCCGCGGCGTGCTCGTTGAACATCACGATCCAGTCGTCCTCGGGCGCGCGGGCGGCGGCCAGCGACAGCGCGCGGGCGAACTCGCGCAGGTAGAGCGCGTCCTGGACGGCGTAGAAGCGGAAGGTCTCACGGGGCAGCGAGCCGTCGGTCAGGCCGGTCAGGAACGGATGGCGCAGGATCGCCTCGTAGATGGGCGCCATCGCGGTCCACAGCTCGCGGGTGAAGCTCATCGGGCGCGCGCCTCCTCGGCCGCGTGGCTTCAGGAGTATCATGAGCGCCCATCCCGCTTCACCTCGGAGGCGCGCGTATGACGCATGACTTGCTGGAGTCCGTCAAGGACGGGGTCGCCACGCTGACCCTGAACCGGCCCGACCGGCTCAACGCCCTGTCGGTGCCGATGCTCGACGCACTGCTGGAGGCGCTGCCCCGGCTCGCCGACGACGCCGAGGTCGGCGCCGTGATCCTGACCGGCAGCGGTCGCGGGTTCTGCGCGGGCGGCGACGTCAAGGCGATGGCCGAGGGGCGCGAGTTCGGCGGCACGACGCTGGAGGAGAAAGCCCAGGCCCTCCGCTCGCGCATGGAGGTCTCCCGCTGGCTGCACGAGATGCCCAAGCCGACCATCGCGATGGTGCGGGGCGCCGCCGCCGGGGCCGGGCTGTCGCTGGCCCTGGCCTGCGATGTGCGAATCGCCGCCGACAGCGCCCGCTTCGCCACCGCCTTCGCCCGCGTGGGCTACTCGGGCGACTTCGGAGGCAGCTGGTTCCTCACGCAGCTCGTCGGCACCGCCAAGGCCCGCGAGCTGTACTACACCGCCGAGATCGTCGACGCCGCGCAGGCGCTGGCCCTGGGGCTGGCCAACCGCGTGGTGCCGGACGCCCGGCTCGAGGAGGAGACGCAGACGCTGGCCGCGCGCATGGCCCGCGGCCCGCGGGTCGCCCTGCGCTACATGAAGCGCAACATGAACGCCGCCGAGACCGCCTCGCTCAAGGAGTGTCTGGACCTGGAAGCCTGGCACCACACCCGCACCGGCTTCACCGAGGATCACCGGGAGGCGGCCAAGGCCTTCGTCGAGAAGCGCGAGCCCGTGTTCCGCGGGCGGTGATTCGCCGCGCGGGGGCGGGCGGCGGTTGGGGGCCTGCGACCACGAGCGGTTTGGCGTGGATCCACAGTGGCGATCTCGCAGCGGTGCGCCTGGTGTGGTCGGCGGGGGACGGGTCGCAGGCCCCCAACCGCC
>DASWJN010000143.1:0-11016 GCA_036397135.1 Candidatus Methylomirabilota bacterium | reverse complement strand
AACAGCTCCAGCTGCGTCGGCGTGAAAAAGCTGCTCCAGGCGCCGGGCCCCCCGCGCACACCTCCCTCGTAGCCGCGGGCGGCCAACCGCCCGATACGACGAATGTCGTCGCGATGGTTCTCGAATCGGCAGACCTCCGTGGCACGGAGGACGGGTTCGCGGGCTGGCCGCCAGCCGAGGTGCCCGGCGACCCGGCCGAGCGTGCTCATAACGTCACGGTGAAGGTCTTCGTACCTCACGAGTAGAAATGCCGGCCCGGGGGGGCGTGACAGCCACGATTCGACGTGACTCGACCAGGACCCGAACTGAAGACCCTTCCCGGACAGGAATTGCATGAGGAAGTCGTCGAAGGACCCCTCGAATCCGTTGAGCGTCCTAGACAGATTGTAGTACGACACGGCCACGTCCCGGCCGTCGCGGACGAGGTATACGACCCGCGGATACGCCTCATCGAACCGCTCGTGACTCTTCATGATGCGCGGCCGCGCGCGCTGCTCGAGGCCGGCCCCGGCGGCGTAAATGTCGGGCACCCACTGCTCGATGTGGGCCACGTCGATTTCGCGGGTCGGATCCTGGATCGCGGCGATGAGACGGCGGAGCCACGCGCTTCCCGAGCGGGGGTAGGAAACGAGGAAGGTGTCATCGGCGTAGATGACCTCAGGAAGCCGACCACGCGACCGTCCCGGTGGACGGGACAACCGGGTCCGCGGCAGCTGACGCTGTAGTGCCCGCCTGAGCGCGGCGATCATCCGGTTGCTCACTGGCGATCTCGGCTGGCCGGGGGGGCGCCACCATGACCGCTCACCGCGGACTCCGTCCTCGTCGTCTCCCGGCATGCCTCCAACCGCCACTCGAATCTGGAGCGGATCACGCCCCGACGCCGCCGGCCCTCCGAGACCGGGATGCCGGACGCGCCAACATCGAAGATTTCGAACGACAGCACGCGCTCCAACGAGACGAGATTCTTCACCCGGGGGATGCCGGCGTTGACCGACACCATGAAGCGTCCGGAATTCAGCAGCTCGGCGGGAACCATGCAGGAACCGGTGAAGACACCAGGGAGCCGTGGACCAGAGTGCCGGACGTCATCCGAATCATAGGCAGCCACGACGGCGACACCGTCGGTGGTTTCGATGATCACCCCGACGCGACAGTACGGAAGCGGTTCCAGGATCTCGTACACGACCTCGAACGCGAACGGCTGCCGTCCATCGATCACACCGGTGACGTCGCCGAGCGCGTTGCGGACGCGGACGGCCCGAAGCTTGAATTCCGTCACGTCGGGGTTCGCGACGCCTTCCGGCCAGGCCCGCTCGCCGTCGAGCCCTACCCCCGCCATGAAGTACCGGGAGATGACATCATCGGACGCGCCGTCGGCCTTCAGCCGCCCGTCATCGATCCACAGCGTGCGCGAGCAGAGCCGGTTGATTGCCCCCACATTGTGACTCACGAACAGCACGGTTCGTCCCTCGTGGCTCACCTCCCCGATACGATCCAGGCACTTGCTCTGGAACGCGGCGTCGCCGACGGCAAGCACCTCGTCCACGAGCAGCACCTCAGGCTCGAGATGCGCGGCGACCGCGAACGCGAGACGGACGTACATCCCGCTCGAATAGTGCTTGACCGCCGTGTCGATGAACTTCTCGACCCCCGCGAAGGCGACGATCTCGTCGAACTTCCGGACGATCTCGGTCTTCCTCATTCCGAGGATGGCGCCATTCAGAAAGACGTTGTCACGGCCGGTCAGCTCCGGATGAAATCCCGAACCCACCTCCAGCAAGGAGCCGACGCGCCCATGGATCTCGGCCGAGCCAGCGTCGGGCCGGACGATGCGGGACAGCATCTTCAGCAAGGTGCTCTTCCCGGCACCGTTTCGGCCCACGACGCCGACGACCTCTCCCCGCCCGACCTCGAAGGAGACGTCACGGAGGGCCCAGATCGAGCTCCTTGCCGCCGGCATAGCCGCGAGATCGCGTCGGAGCCCCGCCGGCGCCGGGCGCCACGCGTCCACCAGCCAACGGCGCCCCAGCCCCGGCCTCTCGCCGATCGTGTACCGCTTGCCGAGCCCCTCGACCCTGATTGCTGGATCACCCACGATGCCGGGCCTCACACCACATCGATGACCTTGCCTTCCACTCGACGGAAGAACAGAACGCCGCCGCCCAGCAGTAGCACGAGCCCGAGGATCGGTACGAGGAGCCACGGCCCCGGGGGGGCCCCACGGGAGAGGAGGGCCCACCGGAAGCCCTCGATGGCGCCGGCCATCGGATTGAGCCCGTACAGCCAGCGCCACGCCTCCGGCACCATGCTGCTCGGGTAGACGACAGGGGAGAGGAACATCCCCACCTGCACCACGAACGGGATCGCGTGCCGGATGTCCCGATACATCGCATTCAGCGACGACAGCCACAGGCCGAGGCTCATCGCCGTCAGCGTCGCGATCAACACGAAGGCCGGAAGGAGCAGCACCGCGACGCCGGGCACCATCCCGTACACGAGCATCATCGCCAGCAGCACGACGAACGAGAACCCGAGGTCGGGGAGACCGGACAGGACGCCCGCGATCGGCAGGATCATCCGGGGGAAGTAGACCTTCTTGACGAGCATCTGATGGCCGACGAGCGAGTTGGTGGACTGGGTCAGCGCCGACGCGAAGTACGTCCACGGCAGCAGCGCGCTGTAGTAGAAGACGGGGTACGGGATGCCGTCCGACGGAAGCTTCGCCACCCGCCCGAACAGCACGCTGAAGACGACCATGATCATGAACGGCTGCAGGACCGCCCAGCCGACGCCGAGCAGGCTCTGCCGGTACCGGATCTTGATGTCACGCCACACCAGGAAGTACAGCAGCTCGCGATGCTCCCAGAGCTCGCGAAGGTCCGGAACGAGCGATCCCCGCAGGGGCGTGATCCGGACGATGCGGGGCTCGATGACGCCCGGGTGGCCGCCAGTCATTAATCGACGCCTCCCGCGGCGCTCACCGGCCCCCCCGCACGCCGCGCGGCGACCGGCGCCCGTTCGCCGGGGGCCGCAGCGGCAGGAACTTCTCCCGGGCCACGCCGAGGGCCTCCAGCTCCCCCATCAGCGCGTCCGGCCGCTCGAAGCTGGCCAGGATGATACCGTCCACCGCTGCGGTAACGAGCTCGCGCCGGTCCCGTACCGGCTGCCCCAGAAACGCCCCCACCGGCTGGCGGTCGAAGACGCCCACCGGCTCGACGCCAAGCTCACGCAGGGTGATGTAGGCCAGCTCGGCCGGCTCCCCCGTCCCGTAGAGAGCGATCCGCTGCATCCCGCGGGCAAGCAACGGCGTCAGGCCGTCTCGGAGCGTGGTCCGTGCCCGGCGGTAGAGCGAGGCCCAGTAGGTCATGTGCTCGTAGGTGAGGCGCGAGCGCTGGGCGATGCCCCGGGCCGTGAGCAGATAGCCGAGGCGCCGGCGGTCGGTTCGGGAAATCTTCACATAGCCCTTGCCGACCACGCGCTTGAGGTAGAGGTTCGTCAGACCAAGCGCAACGCCCAGACGCTGGGCGAGTGCGCGCTGGGTGAGCGGCCGCCCCTCGCCGATGGCCGTCAGGAGCTCGAACTCCCGGATGGTGTCCCGGTCCATCAAACGTTCAAGAGTTGAACATAGGCCCCGGCCGCCCGTCAAGGAAAAGGTTGCGTCAGGGAGACGGCCGCCTCACGGACCGTCCGGCTTCTCGAGCACGATGAGCTCGCCCGGCACACGGCCCCAACCGGGTCGGCCGCGCGGTGCTCCGTGAGGCGCCAGTCGAGGGCCACCGATCGTTCCGCGATGTCCCGCGGGTGGCCGAGACGATCGGCGCGATAGTCCAGAGCCTGCAGCTCCTGGTGGAGCGACTGCCCGTGCTCGACGAAGCGGACCTCACAGAAGCCGACGTGCTGCGCGACGAGGCGCAGCTCGTCGCGCGAGTAAAAGTGCTTGTGGTCGTGCAGCGTGTGTACTGCGCGAGGCAGAGGTATACGGCGGTGCATCGGCCAATGGAGGCTCTGATCCGCAAATTCTGGCAGCCTCGAAGGGTGCGTTCGCCTGAGACAACTACCCCCTCACGCCGCGTCCGGCTTCTCCAGCACGATCAGCTCGCCCGGCACGCGGCCCCAGCCGGGGTCGGCCGCCCGGTGCTCCACCAGCCGCCAGCCGAGGGGCACCGAGCGCTCCGCGATGTCGCGCGGGTAGCCCAGGCGCCGCATGCGCAGGCGATGCGGCCACCGCCCCCACCGCCAGCTCGGCTCGATGTGGCAGGCGAACCGGCGGGCCACGCGGTGGATCTCGTCCAGGGCGCGCGGGAGCACCTCGCCCATCTGCTCGAGGACGTGCGTGGTCAGCACGACGTCGACAGCGCCGTCCTCCAGCGGGAGCCGGCTGCCGTCGGCGACGAACAGCCGGTACGGAGCGAGGCCGAGCGCCTGCCGGAGGATCAGGGTGTTGGCCCCCCAGCCGCAGCCGAAGTCGAGCACGGTGCGCGCGCCCCGCTGCCGGATGAGCTGGAGCAGCGGCTCGAGACTGAGCCGTTTGAAGTGCGCCAGCGGGACCGTGGCCACGCCGTGTCCGGTGAGCACGGTGACGGGTGCCGGGCCGCGGCCGGGTAGACGTCGGCGACGTCGCGGTAGAGCCCCATGCTGTCGCGCTGGGTGTAGGGTCGCCGCCCGCGCGCCCACCACGTCACGAACGCCTTCAGCTCGGACGTCGCGGTGACGCGCCAGTACCGGCGCGCCTGCGCCGGTGGCGCCGGCGCCAGCCTCGGCTCCAGGAGCGGCGCCGCCTCGCTGTCGTCCCACCACCGCCTGAGCCGCTGCCTCAACTCGGCGATCTCGTGATCGGGGAGGAGGCGCTCGGCGACGCGGAGGTCGGGAATCTCGCCGGCAAGGCAGCCGAAGCGCTCGGCGCCGTCGACGGTGGCGAAGGTGGCGGAGGTGACGTCCCGGTGAGGCGGCCGGCGGGAGGCCGGGGAGATGTAGCTGCCGGTGAGCCCCAGGTTCTCTACGCGCCCATCACCTGGACGGTGATCTCGCGCTTCCGTGGCCCGTCCAGCTCGGCGAAGATGACCGACTGGAAGCGGCCCAGCGTCAGCTCGCCGTTGTTGAGGCCCACCGCGATGCTGCGGCCCAGGAGCGCGGCCCGGAGGTGGGCACAGGCGTTGCCGCGTTCGCAGTCCGAGTAGCGCGGGTCGTCGTGCCGGTACCCGGCCCGCTCGGGGACGAGCCGGTCGATCAGGCTCTTGAGGTCGTCGATCAGCGCGCTCTGGAACTCGTTGATGAACAGGGCGCAGGTCGTGTGCATCGTGTTGATGAGGGCGATGCCGTTGGCGACCGGGAACTGCTGGATGGCTTCCCGGATGAGCTTGGTGATGTCCGAGACCTCGGTGCGCTCCTCGGTCGACAGCGTGAACGAGGTGTTGAAGACCTTCATGTGCGTGTCATTCTCCGAGCCACCGTCTGAGATTGGCCCGTGGGTCACAGTGGCGGCGCCAAGGCCAACCGTTACGATAAGGGCAGCTTTACACGATTGTCAAATTCGGATGCTCAGGCGGTCCTGGGGTCCAGCAGGTCTCGGAGGCCGTCGCCGAGCAGGTTCAGGCCGAGCACCGTGAGGGCGATGGCGCCGCCCGGGAACACCGCGAACCATGGGTTGAAGGAGAGGAAGTTCTGGGCTTCCCGCAGCATCAGCCCCCACGACGGGTGCGGCGGCTGGGTGCCGAGGCCGAGGTAGGCGAGCGCGGCCTCGGCCAGGATGGCGACCGGAAAGCTGGTCGTCGCCTGCACGATCAGGGGCGGCAGGGCGTTGGGCAGGATGTGGCGCACGACCAGCCGGCCGTCGCGGCCGCCGAGGGCGCGGGCGGCCACCACGAACTCCCGCTCGCGCAGCTCCAGCACGCGGCCGCGCGTCAGGCGCGCGAAGGCGGGCACGAAGGCGATGCCGATGGCCACCATGCTCACGACCATGCCGGGGGCGAACACCGCCGTGAACAGGAGCGCCGCCAGGATGGCCGGAAACCCCTGCACGGCGTCCACCAGGCGCATGAGCGTCTCGTCCACCCAGCCGCCCGTCCAGCCGCCCACCAGGCCCAGCAGGATGCCGCCGCCGGCCCCGATGCCCACCGCGATCAGGCCGACGGCGATGGAGGTGACGGCCCCGGTCATGATGCGCGAGAGGATGTCGCGCCCGAACTGGTCGGTGCCGAACGGGTGGTCGCCCGACGGCGCCTGCAGCCGCCCGGGGATCGACATCGCGAGCGGGTCGGCCGGCGTGTACACCAGGCTCAGGGCGGCGGTGGCGACCAGGGCCAGCGTGAGGGCGGCGCCGAGCGTGAAGGTCACGTGGCGGAGGGAACGGGGGCGCACGGCTCACTCGTAGCGGATGCGCGGGTCGAGGAAGCCGTAGGCGAGGTCCACGACGAAGTTGATGACGACGATGCCGGAGGCGACGAACAGGGTCACCCCCTGCACCACCGGCAGGTCGCGGGCGCTGATGGCGCCGAGCGCCAGCCGGCCGAGACCGGGCAACGCGAACACCGACTCCAGCACGATGGCGCCCGCCATGAGCTGGCCGAGCTGGAGGCCGGCGACCGTCACGATGGGGATCAGCGCGTTGCGGAAGGTGTGCTTGCCGACGACGAGCCGCTCGCTCACGCCCTTGGCCCGCGCGGTGCGCACGTAGTCCTCCCGCAGCACGTCGAGCACGGCCGAGCGGGTCGCCCGCACCAGCACCGCCGCCTGGAAGAGCCCGAGGGCAACGGCCGGCAGCAGCAGCGAGCGCAGGGCGGGCCAGAGACCGGCCGACCAGCCGTCGAAGCCGCCGGAGCGCACCCAGCCCAGCGTCACCGAGAACAGCAAGATCAGCAGCAGCCCCGACCAGAACTGCGGGATCGAGATCCCGAGCTGGGAGACGACCATCGCCAGGTAGTCGCCGGCGCGCCGGTGGTGGGTGGCGGCGTAGAGGCCGAGCGGGACCGCCACCGCCACCATGAAGGTGGCGGCCAGCAGCGCCAGCGGCAGCGTGACGGGCAGCCGGGTGAGGATCAGCTCGCCGACCGGCAGGTCGTACTGGATGGATCGGCCGAGGTCGCCGCGCAGCGCCCCGCCCAGCCACTCGAGGTACTGCACCGGCAGGGGACGGTTCAGCCCCATCGACTCGCGCAGGCGCTCGGTGGCCTCGCGGCTGCCCTCGGTACCCATGATGAGCGCGGCGGGGTCGCCGGGCAGGACGCGGATCACCACGAACACCAGCGCCGAGACGAAGAACAGGGTCGCGACGAGCGCCGCGACCCTTCGCGCTACGTACCGCCGCACGCGTGTCCAAGCGGCCGCGTCACCTGGTCGCCCAGCCGACCTCCGACATGTCGGCGGCGGGCACCGGGAGATCCTTCCAGAGGCCCTGCGCCCCCTGCTTGGCGACGGCCAGGCGCGGGTGCATGTAGAGCCAGACCACCGGCGCGTCCTCGACCATCAGCTTCTGCATCTGCCCGAACAGCGCGCGGCGCGCCGTGTCGTCGAGCGTCACCTCGGACCGGGCGAACAGATCCTGGAACTTCGCGCTGTCGTAGCGGAAGTAGTACTTGGGGTTTGCGTAGTTCTTGATGTCCCAGGCCTCGGCGTGGCCGATGATGGTGAGGTCGAAGTCCGACTCGCGGAAGACCCGCGCCAGCCACTGCCCCCACTCGATCTGCTCGATCTTGACGTTCACGCCGATCTTCTTGAGGTTCTCGGCGATCACCTCGCCCGAGCGCACCGTGTAGTAGTACTGCGGCGCCACCTTCAGCACGGTGTCGAAGCCGTTGGGATAGCCGGCCTCGGCCAGGAGCTTGCGCCCAGCGGCCGGGTCGTACGGCACCGCCTTCGCCAGATCGAGATAGAACGGATTGAGCGGGTCCACGTTGGTGCCGAGGACCTTGCCCAGCCCGAACATCGCGCCCTTGAGCACGTCCTGCTTGTTGATGCCGTGGGTGAGCGCCCGGCGCACCCTCACGTCGCTGTAGGGCTTGCGCGAGTTGTTCATGGCCAGGATCACGTCGTTGGTGGTGTCGCCCACGATGACCTGGAAGCGCGCGTCCCTCTGGACGTCCTGGACGTGCTCGGGCCCCAGCCCGAACAGCGAGGCGTCGACGTCGCCGGCCTTGAGGGCGGCCAGCACCGCGTTGGGATCGGCGATGAAGCGGAACGTCACCCGGTCGAGCCGGGGCAGCCCCTTGACGTGATAGTCGGGGTTGCGCACCAGCACGATGCGGTCGCCGCGCACCCACTCCTCGAACCGGAAGGGCCCGGTCCCGACCGGGTGGCTCTTCATCGTCTCCACCGCCTCGCGGGGATAGATCACCGAGCCCTGCCGGGCCACGTTGTGCAGGAAGTTGGCGTTGAGCGACTTGAGCGCGAACGTGATCGTGGAGTCGTCCTTGACGATGATGTCGCCGATCGCGTCGTAGTCGCGCCGGTAGGGGTGCTTGGTCTCCGGGTTCATCGCCCGCTCGAACACGTACTTCACGTCGGCGGCCTTCAGCTCCCGGCCGTTGTGGAAGCGCACGCCCTTGCGCAGGAAGAACGTGTAGTTGCGATTGTCGCTCGTGTGCCAGCGCTCGGCCAGCGACGGCACCAGCTTGCCGTGGCGGTCGATCTTCACGAGCCCTTCCTGGACGTTGTAGAAGACCACCGCCGCCGTCGCCGAGGCCGGGGTGGCCGTGAGGTCGAGGCCGGGCGGCTCGGTGGGCGCCTGCACGACCAGCCGTGGCGGGGCCTGGGCGCCCGCACCGACTCCGCCCACCAGGACGACGGCGGCGCCCAGCGCCGCCAGGAGTGCTCGACGCGTCATGCGGACCTCCCGTCCCTGAAGTGATCGATCGTGCGCCGGAACCCTTCGTCGAAGGGCACCAGCGGGGTGTAGCCGAGCCGCTGCTTGGCGCGGCCGACGTCGGCCAGCGTGTGGGCGACGTCGCCGGCCCGGGCCGGCGTGTGCCGCCGCTCGAGCGGGCGTCCGAGCACCGCTTCGAGCTTCTCGATGATCTGCAGGAGGCTCACCCGCTCGCCACAGCCGACGTTGAAGACCCCGCTCGCGCCCGGCGCGCCGGCGGCCAGGCAGTTGGCCTCGACCACGTTGTCGATGTAGGTGAAGTCGCGCGACTGCCGCCCGTCGCCGTGCACCTCGAGCGGCTCGCCGCGCAGTCCCCACAGGATGAAGCGCGGGATCACCGCCGCGTACTCGGAGGCCGGGTCCTGGCGCGGCCCGAACACGTTGAAGTAGCGCAGGCCGACCGTCTCCACGCCGTAGATCCGATGCCACACGGCCGCGTACTGCTCGCCGGCCGCCTTCGACACCGCGTAGGGCGAGATGGGCGCCGGGGGCTGCTCTTCCTGCTTGGGCAGGTCGGGCCGGTCGCCGTACACCGACGACGACGAGGCGTAGACCACCCGCCGCACCCCGTGACGCCGCGCCGCCTCCAGCACGTTGAGGGTGCCGTTCACGTTGCTGGCGTTGGCGCCCAGCGGATCGGCCACCGAGCGCGGCACCGAGCGCATGGCGGCCTGGTGGAAGACGACGCCGGCGCCCGCGGCGACGCGCTCGACGGCGGCGAGGTCGCGGATGTCGCCGCGGACGACGTCCAGCCGCGCGCCGGCCGCCGCCGCGAACGGCAGGTTCGCCATGCTTCCCGTCGAGAAGTCGTCGAGCACGCGCACGGTCGCGCCCGGATGATCGCGCAGCAGCCGCTCGACGAGATGCGATCCGATGAACCCCGCCCCGCCGGTGACGAGAAACGCCGTATCCATGCGGGGAATTGTAACATCCGGGTCAGGGCGCGAGCGTGGCCTCGCCGAGGCCGGCGCCGGCCTGCCGGTATTCCTCGCGCGGCGGGGCGAAGATGTCCAGCACGACGCAGCGGGCGCCGAGCGTGCGGCCGCCGTGCGGCACGTGCGGCGGCGTCTGCCAGAAATCGCCGGCCCGGCAGTGGTGCTCGACGCCATCCTGGATGCGGATCCACTCGCCCTCCAGGCACACGCCCCACTGCTCGTTGGCGTGCGAGTGCACCGGCGATACCGAGTGCGGCTCGAGCGTCACCACCGACAGCATGGCGTTGACACCGGGGAACACGCGAGCGCTGACGCCGGCGGCCAGCTGGCGCAGGATGCCGCCCTCGCGGAGGTTGTGGAAGCACGAGTCGTCGCTCATCGCTCTCTCCCTCGTTGAACAGTCCCATTCGACCCTTTACACTAGCGTCCGCTGTCGGCGCCCGCCATCCCGCCAGCGATCAGGAGGCACGGTGCGGTTCTTCGTCGCGATGCTCGCCCACGAGACCAACACGTTCAGTTCCATCCCGACCGATCGCGCCCTGTTCGAGGCGCACGACCTCCGCTACGGCGGCGAGATCCTCGAGGCGTTCCGCGGGACCGGCACCTGCCTGGGCGGCATGATCGAGGCCGCCGGCCGCGGCGGCGTCACCCTGGTGCCCTCGCTGGCGGCCGCCGCCTCGCCGGCCGGCCGCGTGACCAAGGCATTCTACGCCGAGGCGCGCGACCGGCTGCTGGCCGACCTCCGCGCGGCCGGGCCGCTGGACGGTGTGCTGCTCGACCTGCACGGCGCCATGGTCGTCGAGGGCCTCGACGACGGCGAGGGTGACTTGCTGAAGGCCGTCCGCGCCACGGTGGGCGCGGTGCCGATCGCCGTCACGCTCGACTTCCACGCCAACGTCACCCGAACGATGGTGGAGGCGGCCACGCTGCTGCACGGCTACAAGACGTACCCGCACGTGGATATGGACGCCCGCGGCCGGGAGGCGACCGCCCGCCTGGCCGACGTCGTGGCCGGCCGCATCCGGCCCACCGGCGCCCATCGCCAGCCGCCGCTGCTGCCACCCATTGCGGGTCAGCTCACCACGCGGGGCCCGATGCGCCGGCTCTACGACCTGGCCGACGCGATCGAGCGCCGGCCGGGCGTGGTGTCGGTCTCGGTGTTCGCCGGCTTCCCGCTCGCCGACATCCACGACGCCGGGCTGTCGATCTACGTCGTCACCGACG
>DASWJN010000142.1:0-5747 GCA_036397135.1 Candidatus Methylomirabilota bacterium | reverse complement strand
CTCCGAGGGCGGCAACACCGGCGTCAGCATCGGCGGCTACCACGCCGACCGCACGCCGTTCATCTTCGTGGAGTTCATCTGCTCGGCGTGGGGCGGCCGGCCGTGGGCCGACGGGCTCGACGGCAACGCCAACCTCTTCGCCAACATGTCGCTGCCCTCCGCGGAGGTGACCGAGACCGAGCAGCCGCTGGAGATCCTGTGCTGCGAGCTGATCCCGGACGTGGGCGGGCCCGGCAAGCACCGGGGCGGGATGTCGATCCGCCGTGCCTACCGGCTGGTGGAGGACGAGGCCGTGCTCCAGGTGCGGGCCGACCGGCACACCTTCCGCCCCTACGGCCTTTACGGCGGGGGGCCGGGCAAGCCGTCGCGCAACCGGCTGATCTCCGGCGGCCACGAGCGCGAGCTGACGGCCAAGGTCACGATGACGCCGATGCGCCGGGGCGACGTCTTCATCCACGATCAGCCGGGGCCGGGCGGTTGGGGCGATCCGCTGGAGCGCGACCCGGCCCGGGTGCTGCGCGACGTGCTGAACGAGCTGGTCGGCCTGGACTCGGCGCGCGACGATTACGGCGTCGTCGTCGTGGAAGAGCGCATCGACCGCCCGACCGTCGGGCGCGGAGGCGCCCCGGCGGCGTGGACGATCGACGAGGCCGCCACGGCGGGACGGCGCGCCGAGCTGCGGGCGGCCCGCGGCTGGACGACCCCGCCGGTCGTCCGCCGATGAGCCCTCGGGTGATCGAGGAGCGCCACGGGTTCCCCGGGGCGCTCCGAGCGTCGGGGGGTGTGGGGGGCCATGTCGGGGCCCCCCACGTGAACACATGACGGCGATGCGGTTCGGCTGGCTGACGCTCGCGCATTCGCCCTCGCCCGAGGCCGACTACCAGGCGATCGACGACCTGCTCGGGCAGGCGTGCTACGCCGAGGCGGCCGGCTTCGACGGCGTCTGGCTCACCGAGCACAACTTCACCGGCGAGGCCGTGTACTGCGACCCGATCCCGTTCGCGGCGGCGGTGGCGGTCCGCACCCGCCGCGTGCGCATCGGCTTCGCCGTCATCCAGCTCGCGCTCCGCCACCCGGTCCGCCTGGCCGTGCAGCTCGCGCTGCTCGACAACCTGAGCCGCGGCCGGCTCGACGTGGGCGTGGGGCGTGGCTCGCTCTACAACGAGTACGAGTACGTCGGCTACGGCCTGCGCAGCGACGACAGCCGCGAGCGGGCCGCCGAGGCGCTGGAGGTGCTGACCCGCGCGTGGACGGAGGAACCGTTCGCCTACGAGGGGCGCTACTTCCAGATCCGGCTGCCGTCCCTGCGGCCGCGCGTCTACCAGCGGCCGCACCCGCCGATCTGGCGCAGCGTCGTGACGGCGGCGTCGTTCGCCGAGGCGGGACGGCTCGGCCTGCCGATCATGACCGCCCGGCTGCCCGTCGAGCGGGTCGGGCCGCTGCTCGGCGTGTACGCCGAGGGGCTGACCGCGGGCGGGCACTCCGAGCCGGAGCGGACACGGTTGCTGCGCGAGGCGGCGGTGTGGCGCCACGTGTACGTGGCCGACAGCCAGGCCGAGGCGGAGGACGACCTGGCCGCAGCGGTGCTCCACACCCGGCGGCACATGCTCGAGTCGCGCGCCGAGCACAACCCACCCGACTTCCACGTCGACCCGACGCTGCTGAACCCGTTCAACGATCCGGGCGTCGGCGACGAGGAGGCGGTGCGCTGGTCGCTGCGGACCGGCGCCCTCTGCGGGACGCCCAAGCGCGTGGCCGAAGGGGTCGACGAGCTTCGCCAGGCCGGCGCCCATCACCTGCTCGCCCAGCTGAGCTTCGGCTACCTGGCTCACGACAAGGTCATGGGCTCCATGCGGCGCTTCGGCGAGGAGATCATCCCCCGGTTCCGATAGGAGACCGCGATGCGCGACTACACGGCGTACTTCGGCGGGCAGTGGCTTCCGTTCAGCCAGGTCAGGATCGATCCGCTCGACCGGGGCTTCCTGGTGGGCGACTGCGTGTTCGACGTGGCGCGCACGTTCAACGGCAAGAGCTTCCGGATGCGCGAGCACGTCGACCGGCTGTATCGCTCGCTCCGCTACGTGCGCATCGATCCCGGCCTGTCGCCGGACGAGCTGGAGCGGATCAGCGAGGAGGTCATCACCCGCAACGAGCCGCTGCGCGAGGAGGCCGGCGACTACCAGCTCTGGCAGTTCGTGACGCGGGGCCGGGGCCGCTGGGCCCACAAGGCAGGCCCGCCGGCCGTGGGCGTCTGCGTCCGGCAGATCGGGTTCTCGCGGTACGCGAGCCTCTACCACACCGGCGCCCACGGGATCATCGTGCGCACGCGGAGCTTCTCGCCGGACGCCCTCGACCCCAAGGTGAAGAACTTCAGCCGGATGAACTTCAACCTGGCCGAGCTGGAGGCCTCCGACGTCGACCCCGAGGGCTGGCCCATCCTGACCGACAGCCGCGGCAACCTGACCGAGGGCGTCGGCTACAACCTCTTCCTCGTCACGCGCGGCACGATCCGGACGCCGGGCGATCGCGGCGTCCTGCAGGGGGTGTCGCGGGCGATGGTCTTCGACCTCGGGCGGGAGCTCGGCATCCCGGTCGTCGAGGAGGATGTCCAGCCCTACGACCTGTACACGGCCGACGAGGCGTTCTTCACGAGCACCAGCCCCTGCGTGCTGCCGGTGACGCAGGTGGACCGGCGCCCCATCGGGCCCGGCGCGCCGGGGCCGATCGTGGCCCGGCTGCTCCGGGCGTGGAGCGAGATCGTCGGGGTCGACATCGTGGCCCAGGCCCGGCACTACGCCCCGCTCGAACGGCTGGAGTCTCCCCGGGGGTCGTGACGTTCAGCGCGCGATCTCGCCGACCACGCGGACGCGCGTGCGCAGCGAGTTGCCGGGCAGGTAGGACAGCGGGAGGTCCTCCACCTCGACGACGGTGAGCGTGGCGGGATCCGCGCCGGCCTCGACGGCCTTGGCCTCGGCCAGGTGGCGCGCGCGGGCGATGGCCTCGTCGCGTGAGAGGTTCTGGAAGATCTGGTCGACCTCGCCACTGACCTGCGCGATGGCGGCGCCGACCGCGTTGGCCACGGCCTGGTGCGGCACGGTGACGACCTCGGACACGCCGGCCAGCCGCGGCGGCACCAGGAACGAGCCGCCACCGACCGCGATCAGCGGCGCCTCGCCGGCGTCGGTCTTCATGCGGTCCACGCCCTCCTCGATCATGGCGTGGATGCGGGCGAGCGCCGCGCCGATCAGCGTCGCGGGCAGGGCGGTCACGCGCCTCCGGTCACCGAGGTCGATGAGCCCGGCGGCCACCGCGACGTCGGTGACCGTGAGCACGTCGCCGCCGAAGACGAGCGCCTGCTCGGTCAAACGATAGCCGACGCTGGCGGGACCGATGGCCAGGGGATCGCCCGTCACCCGCGTCCCGCCGCCGAGCCCCATCGACAGGAGATCAGGCATGCGGAAGAGCGTCCGCACGCCCCCGATCTCCACGACGTTGTTCGCCTCGCGGGGGAAGCCGTGGCGCAGGCTGCCGACGTCGGTCGTGGTGCCGCCGACGTCGATCACCAGCGCCTCGTCCCGCTTGGACAGGAAGGCGGCGCCGCGCATGGAGTTCGTCGGCCCCGACGCGAAGCTGTAGACCGGGTAGGCCTCGGCCACCTCCGCCAGCATCACGGTGCCGTCGTTCTGGGTGAGGTAGAGGGGGGCGGCGATGCCGCTGGCGGCGAGCGCCTCGGTGAAGGCGCGGGTGGTCTTGCGGGCCAGCGCGACGAGGCACGCGTTGAGCAGCGTCGCGTTCTCGCGCTCGAGCAGGCCGATGCGGCCGAGCCGGTGCGAGAGCGTCACCGCGACGTCCGGGCACTCCTCGCGCAGGATGGCCGCCGCCTCGTCCTCGCAGGCGGCGTTGAGCGGCGAGAACACCGACGCCACCCCGACCGACGCGATGCCGGCCGCTCGGATCCGCCGCGCCGCCTCCCGCATGCCCTCGACGTCGAAGGGGACGAGCGGGCGGCCGTCGAACTCGTGGCCGCCTTCCAGCATGATCACCTCGCCGCGCACCAGCGCCGCCAGGTCGTCCGGCCAGTCCACGAACGGCGGCAGCGAGGCGCCGGACGGCAGGCCGATGCGGACGGCGGCCACGCGGTCGAGGTCGCGCCGCTGCACCACCGCGTTGGTGAAGTGGGTGGTGCCGATCATCACGGCGGCGGCGGCGCGGGCGGCGGGCGCCTGCCGCACGAGGTCGGCGAGCGCCCGGGTGATCCCGCCGGTGACGTCCGGCGTCGTCGGCGTCTTCACCGCCGCCGCCACCGCGTCGCCCTCGAGGAGCACGGCGTCGGTGTTCGTCCCGCCGACGTCGATGCCGATCCGCCGTCTCACGCGAACACCGAGTGGAAGTCGAGGTCGTAGCCGAAGGCGCGGGGGCCCACGTGCTCGAGCCCTTTCGGCGTCAGCAGCACCGGCGGCGCCGGCAGCGCGATGACGGTCACCCGCTGGCCGTAGCGCAGCGTCTCGGTGCCGATGGCGTCGCCCGAGACCGTGTCGAGCACGCAGATGAGGTCGGGCGTCATCACGTGCGGCTCGCCGTCGAGCCAGCCCACCGCGAACTCGTTCTGGAAGGCCAGCGCGAAGCGGTGGCCGCGGAAGGCGTCCAGGCCGTCGAGCGCCGCCGTTCCCCGGAGGAAGCCCTCGGTGGTCCGTCGCGCGATGTCGTCGATCTTCCCCGTGAAGAGTTTGCGTCCGCCCTCGAGCGCGAGCACGGCCTCGATGGGGTCGCGGTGGGCGCGCCGGGCCGCCTGGACGGCCCGGCCGATGCCGATGGCCTTGGTCGTCGACCCCAGGATCGCGCACTCCTTCACTTCCTTGCCGGTGCGGGGCGCCTTGCACGTCGAGGCGATGGAGCCCACCTCCACGCACGCCTTGCGGCTGATCCGCTCCATCCACTTCCAGCTGGCGGCGCGCGCGACCACCACCGCGTTGTCGCGGACGTCGGCCAGCGTGAGCGGGTACATGCGGAGGTCGTGGATGGCGAAGCTCGTCATCTGCGCCTCGGGGAAGGCGCGGCCCATGCAGTCGGCGTCGACGACGGGCAGGTCCAGCACGGCCGCGCCCATGAACGGCTGGATCGAGTTGCCGCCGCCGATCTCCAGCGACATCACCGCGCGGAACTTCCGGCCCAGGTACTCCTCCATCATGGTGATGGCGAGGGCCATGGTCCTGGGGTCGGTGAGGCGCTCCTGGCCGACGAGCGGGGCCCCCATGTTGGAGACGACGGCGACGAGGTCGTCATCGGCCAGCTCGGCGGCGTCCAGGAGGCGGCAGGCGACGCCCCGGCGGTAGAGCTGCCGCATGTTGAGGAGGGCGAGGTAGGGGCTGCCGCCGCCGCCGGTGCCGAGGATCCAGGCGCCGATGGCGAGGCTCTCGATCTCGTCCAGGCCGACGGGCCGCACTATCGACTCTCGTGGAATCCGGTGACGCCGGGGGTCGGGCGCGGGGGCCGCGGGCGCGCCGGCATGGCTCGCCTGTCGCCGTAACTCGCTCCGGGCGCGGCTCGCTCGGGCCCCCCATCCCCCAGCGGGGGCTCGGCCGCAGACCAGTCGAATCGCTGGCGGCTCGCTCGCCGCGCCCTGCGCTCGAACGGCGACGACGGCTCGCCATGATGGCGCGCCCGCGGCCCCCGCGCCCAACCCCCGGCGTCACCACGTTTCACGAGATTCATTAGAACCCCGTGAACTCTTCCAGCCCCATGAAGCG
>DASWJN010000141.1:0-4651 GCA_036397135.1 Candidatus Methylomirabilota bacterium | reverse complement strand
CCCCGGGGGCTCCCGGGCCCCGCCCCCGGCGTCACCGGATTCCACGAGAGTCACTAGACGTGCGACGGCCGGCGCGGCTCGCCGCCGCCCTCGGCGCCGCGCTCACCGCCGCGCCGGCCTGGGCCGATCATCCCGTCCCCGGCATGCGCTCGGCGGGCTGGGATCCGCTCACCACGGCGCTCGTCTTCGGCGGGCTGGCGCTGCTGGCCGGCGCGGTGGTGGTGATCGTCGTCGCGGTGCTCACGCGGCGGCCGGACTCCTCGGAGTGACGGCGGCCACCCTGCTCCACCCGCGTGGCGTGCTGGCGGTGGCCACCGCCTGTCTGCTGGCGCTGACGGCGGCGGTGGTGATGCTGGGCGCCTTCCCGGCCGACGCGGCCGTGCGCGAGGCGTTGCTGGCCCTCGCCACGCCCGGGATCGTGGACGCCATGCGCGTGGTCAACAGGGCGGGCGAGTGGCCGGTGCTGCTGCCCGGCACGCTGGCCCTGTTCGTGGTCTTCCGCCGCGCGCGCGAGCGGTGGTGGGTGTGGGCGGCGCTCATGGTGGCGGCACCGCTCATGGAGGGACTGCTCAAGTATCTGGTCGGCCGTTCCCGCCCCGAGAACGTCTCCCTCGGCTTCCCGAGCGGCCACGCGACGGCGTCCGCGGCGTTCTTCGGCGCCGTGATGCTCCTGGCCGGCGCGCTGCCGCCGCGCGCCTGCGCCTGGGTGCGCGCGACGGCGGCGGTGATGATCGTGCTGGTCGGGCTGGCCCGCGTGATCCTGCGCGCGCACTGGCCCTCCGACGTCCTGGCCGGCATCGCGCTCGGGCTGGCGCTGGCCGCCGCCGCGGGCCTGCTGGCCGCCCGCGCGCGGCCGGCGCCCTGACGCCGGCCGCGGTTCCTGCGACAATACCCGCCATGGAGACGATCTGGGTCGAAGTCGTCCTCATCTTCCTCGCCCTCGTCGCCAACGGCTTCTTCGCAGCCTCGGAGATCTCGCTGGTGTCGTCGCGGACGAGCCGCCTGGTGCAGCTGCAGGCGCAGGGCGTCGGCGGCGCCGCCCGCGCGCTCGAGCTGAAGCAGCAGCCGGACCGGTTCCTGGCGACGATCCAGATCGCCATCACGCTGGTGGGCACCCTGGCCTCGGCGGTCGGCGGCGCCACCGCCGTCGCGGCGCTCACGCCGGTGCTGGTGGGACTCGGAGCCGGCGCCTGGGCGGCGCCGCTCGCCCTCGCCCTCGTCATCGTCGTGATCACCTACGTGTCGCTCGTGATCGGCGAGCTGGTGCCGAAGGCCATCGCCCTGCGCAACCCCGAGCGCGTCGCCGCCTTCGCCGCCCCCGTCGTCGCCTGGCTCTCCCGCGTGGCCGGCGGCGTCGTGTCCTTCCTCTCCGCCTCCACCCGGGTCGTGCTCCGCCTGCTCGGCCTGCGCGCGCCCACCGGGACCACGCCGGTCTCGGAGGAGGAGGTCCGCTACCTGCTCCGGGAGGGCGCCGCCGCCGGCATCTTCGAGCGCATGGAGACGGAGCTGGTCCACAAGGTGTTCGACTTCACCGACACCCGCGTGAGCGCGGTCATGACGCCGCGGCCCGACGTGCTCGGCCTCGACGTGGAGACGCCCCCCGAGGAGGTGCTGCCGAGGGCCGCGGAGATCGGCCACTCGCGAATCCCGGTCTACCGCCGCTCCATCGACGATCCGGTCGGGGTGATCGTCCTCAAGGACCTGGTCCGGGTGGTGGCGCGCGGGGAGCCGCCGGTCCTGGCCGCGCTCGTCCACCCGCCGCTGTTCGTCCCCGAGACCGCGCCCGTCACCGTGCTCCTGCGCGAGTTCCAGCGCTCCCACCAGAGCCTCGCGCTCGTGGTGGACGAGTACGGCGCCATCGTGGGGATCGTCACGATCGAGGACGTGCTGGAGGAGATCGTGGGCGAGATCCGCGAGGAGCACGAGCCGGCGACGGGCGTCCTCACCCGGCTCGCCGACGGCATCTACGTGACCGACGGCGACGCCCCCATCCGCGAGGTCGCCGCCGCCCTCGGCCTGGCGCCGCTCGACGCCCCCGGCTACCAGACGGTCGCCGGGTTGCTCCTCCACACGCTCGGCCGCATTCCCACCCCGGGGACCGCGCTCTCGCTGGCCGGTTACCGGTGGACCGTCCTGGAGATGGAGGGGCCGCGGATCACCCGCGTGCGGATCGAGCGCGAGCGCGCGGCCGGCGCGCCGGCGCCGGCCCCGCCTGCGCCACTGCCGCCCGCAGCGTCCTGAGCAGCGCCTGCGCCTCGGCGCCGAGCGGGCGCTGGCGCGGGTGGATGACGTCGAGGCTGCGGCTGAGCGGCTCGGCGTCGCGCACGTCGATGGCGATGAGCCGGCGGCGGCGGATCTCGCGGACCACCGCGAGCAGCGGCAGGAACGCCAGCCCGATCCCCCGCTCCACCATCCGCTTGGCCGCCTCGATCGACTCGACCTCGAGCACCACGTTGGGCACCAGCCCGGCGCGCCGGAACAGGCCGTGCGAGAGCGTCCAGTCGCTGGAGCCCCGGTCGAACAGGATCAACGGCTGGGCGGCGACCTCGTCCAGCCGCGCCCGGCGCGCCCGGGCCATCGGCGCCCCCGGCGCCGCCACCAGGATCAGCGGGTCGTCGCGCAGGCTCACCGTCTCGATCTCGGGATGGTGGAGCGAGCGGGCCAGGCCCAGCTCGGCCTCGCCGGCCAGCACCATCTCCAGCACTTCCTTGGAGTGGCCCGAGCGGACGGTGATCAGCGTCTTGGGATGGGCGGCCTGGAAGCGCTTGAGGACGTCGGGCAGCAGATAGGTGCAGATCGACAGCGCGGCGGCGATGGTGATGGCGCCGCCGCTGGCGGGGCGCAAATCGTGCACGGCCTGGCGGGCCAGGGCGACGGCGTGCAGGAGCTGCTCGGCGTGGGGGCGCAGCGCGCGGCCGGCCGGCGACAGCGCCAGCCCCGTCGTCGCGCGCTCGAACAGCCGGACACCCAGCGAGCCCTCCAGCGCGTTGATGCGGGCGCTGATGGCCGGCTGGGTCACCCGCAACGCGTCGGCCGCGCGGCGAAAGCCGCCGAAGGTGCCGATGGCCAGGAAGGCCTCGACCTGGGCGATCTCCACTGATCGGACCCCTTTATGCCCGGTCTAACCGCGATACGAAGACATTATACCCGTCTGTGAAAGATCTTCCCGATCGAGAAACTTTATCACCCCGATAAAAACATTGAGGTTGTCGGGCGGGGCCGCCGGGCGGCACAGTGACTGCAACGGTCAACGGCGTTGTTCAGCGTTCAAGGAGGACGAGGCAATGCCAGGTCAGGGTCGCTGCGGTACCGAGGTGCGAAACGCGTTTCACAGGTTCGGGTGCCTGGAGTGCGGCGCCCCCTGCTGCCCGGCCTGCGCGATCTCGCTGGAGTCGGCCACCTACTGCTCGGCCTGCGCGGCCGACCTGCTGGGGACGCGGACCGTGCGGGCCGGCGCGTCGTTCGAGCTGCACTGAGAAGGGAGAACAATCCATGGCCAACTGTGAGTGCGGCATGACCGTCGAGCGGCCGGCCGGGCGCACCCGCTGCCACGAGTGCGGGACCGCCACCTGCCGCTCCTGCTCCGTCGAATTCGACGCGACGCCCTACTGCCGCTGGTGCGCGTTGACGAGCGCCCTGGCGCAACCGGTCTAGGAGAGCCCATGCACAACCCCGGAAAGACCTTCCGCGACCTGCTCCGCAGCGAGCCGTACCTGTTCACCGGCGGCGTCTACTCGCCGCTCGACGCCCAGATCGCCGAGCGGGTGGGCATGAAGTCCATCTACCTCAGCGGCTACTCGATGGCCCTGGCCAACGGCTGGCCCGACATGGGCTTCCTGACCCAGACCGAGGTGGCCCGCATCGCGGCGATGGTGGCCGCCGCCGTCGAGATCCCGATCATCGCCGACGCCGACGACGGCTACGGCAACGCGCTCTCGACGATCCGCACGGTGCAGGAGTTCGTGCGCAGCGGCGTCGCCGGCTGCCACATCGAGGACCAGGTCTTCCCCAAGCGCTGCGGCCACATCGCCGGCAAGACGATCATTCCCCTGGACCAGGCCGTCGGGAAATACCGCGCCGCCGTGGACACGCGGAACCGGCTGAACCCGGACTTCGTGATCATCGCCCGCACCGACGCCTACGGCGCCGTGGGGGGCAGCCTGGAGGAGGCGATCCGCCGCGGCCGCGCCTACGCCGACGCCGGCGTCGATCTCGTGTGGCCCGAGCTGTCGAGCCCCGAGCGCGAGCCCGCCGTCGCCTTCGCCCGGGCCATGCGCGAGTCCCACCCCGACCTGCCGCTGGCCTTCAACTACTCCTCGTCCTTCAAGTGGCACAAGGACCCCAACCCCTTCACCTTCAAGGAGCTGGGCGAGCTGGGCTACCGGTTCATCTTCATCACCCTCTTCGCCGCCCACGCCGGCATGTACGCCGTCTGGAACGCGATGGAGGAGCTGGTGCAGGACCAGGAGCAGGCCCAGTGGCGCCTGGAGAAGACGAAGGTCGGCCACCCGACCGAGAGCCACCACGTGATGGCGCGGGTCAATCACTTCCAGGAGCTGGAGAAGCGCTACATCCCCGGCAGCGGCGAGCGCATCAAGGGCTCGGCGGGCTTTCACTAGTCAACTCGGAGGGGGCCTCGACGGCCCCCTCC
>DASWJN010000140.1:0-19033 GCA_036397135.1 Candidatus Methylomirabilota bacterium | reverse complement strand
GAGCTCTTCCTTGCTGTCGGCGACGATGGCGAAATCCTTGGCGGGGATGCCGTTGCGCTGCGGGCTGTCGCCGTAGCGGCCGAAGGCGATGCCCCATCGGTCGGACTTTCGGGCCGACAGGACGATGCCGCGCACGATGCGCGCGGCGAGGTTCTTCTGGAAGATGCCGCGGTAGACGACCTCGCAGATCAGGGCTGCCATACATGCTCCTCCGTGAGAGCCGGGAAACCTTGTGGTCGGATGGTCCGACCAGAAGATACTCCCGGCAGTAGGGAGGCTGTCAAGGTCCTGGAGCCAGGGCGCCGGCGCCGCCGGCCGGGGCGGCGGGCTGCATGCCCAGCATCGACTCGAGCGCCTCGGCCGCACGCCCGTCGCCGTGGCGCCCACGCTCCCGCAATGCAGCGAGATCTCACGGCGTGTTGCGACCGATCGGTTCTGAGCCCGCTTGAACTTCTAGCGGCCCCTCAGCCACCTCTGCTGCTCGGCCAGCGCCGTGACGTCCTCGGAGACCGTCGCCTCGCACTCGAAGATCACCGTCCGGTGGTCGGCGACCTGTTCGGGACCTCGGCGTCGTAGTCGTGGAAGATCACGGCTGCCGCTCTCGGACCATCCGGCAGAAGTACTCGTGGACGGTCGGATCGTCGGTCAGCTCGGGATGGAACGTCGCCACCAGCACCGTCCCCTGCCGCGCCAGCACCGGCTCGTCGCCGTGCCGGGCCAGCGTCTGCACGCCCGCGCCCACCCGGCGGATGCGCGGGGCCCGGATGAACACCATCTCGATCGGCACCGGGCGGCCGTCGAGGGTCGCGGTGCCCCGCGTCTCGAACGACTCCCGCTGCCGCCCGTACGCGTTGCGCTCCACGCCCACGTCGATGAGGCCCAGCGAGGCCTGGGCGGGGTTGGTGACGTCGCGGGCCGTCACGATCAACCCCGCGCAGGTGCCGAAGATCGGCCTGCCGTCCGCGTGGAACTTCTCGAGCGCGGGGAGGAAGCGCCAGGTGTGCATCAGCTTGAGCAGCGTGGTGCTCTCCCCGCCGGGGATGATCAGCCCGTCGAGGTCGTCGAGCTGCTCGGGCTTGCGCACTTCCACGACGTCCGGAGCGGCGCCGCACCGCGCCAGCGCCCTGGCGTGCAGGGCGAAGTCGCCCTGCAGCGCCAGCACACCGATCTTCATGTCGCGCGCCTCTACCAGCCCCGGGTCTGCATCAGGTCCGTGTCGGCCATCTTGGAGATCTCCAGCCCGACCATGGCCTCGCCGAGGTCCTCGCTCACCCGCACCAGCACGTCGGGGTCCTTGAAGTGCGTGGTCGCCTGCACGATCGCCTTGGCCCGCCTGGCCGGATCCGACGACTTGAAGATGCCCGAGCCGACGAAGACGGCCTCGGCGCCCAGCTGCATCATGAGGGCGGCGTCGGCCGGGGTGGCGATGCCGCCCGCCGAGAAGTTCGGCACCGGCAGCTTGCCGGTCCGCGCGATCCACCGCACCAGCTCGTAGGGCGCGCCGAGGTTCTTGGCCTCGGTCATCAGCTCCTCGGGGCCGAGCGTGGTGAGCCGCTTCATGCCGGAGACGACCGCCCGCATGTGGCGCACGGCCTCCACGATGTTGCCGGAGCCCGCCTCGCCCTTGGTGCGGATCATCGCCGCGCCCTCCCCGATGCGCCGCAGCGCCTCGCCGAGGTCGCGGCAGCCGCACACGAACGGAATGCGGAAGGCGAACTTGTCGATGTGGAAATGCTCGTCGGCCGGCGTGAGCACCTCCGATTCGTCGACGTAGTCCACGCCGAGCGCTTCCAGCATCTGCGCCTCGACGAAGTGGCCGATCCGCGCCTTGGCCATCACCGGGATGGTGACCGCCTTCTGGATCTCCTGGATCTTCTTCACCGGCGACATGCGGGCGACACCGCCGTCGCGCCGGATGTCCGAGGGCACCCGCTCGAGGGCCATGACCGAGGCCGCCCCGGCGTCCTCGGCGATCTTGGCCTGCTCGGCGTTGGTCACGTCCATGATGACGCCGCCCTTGAGCATCTCGGCCAGCCCGATGTGCTTGCGATCCGCGATCCTCAGTCCGCCCAGCTCTTCCATGGATGTCCTCCTCCCCTGCTCCTCGATGACCCGCGCTAGACCACCGGAACCATGTCGCGCTCGGTGCGCTGCGGGCGCGGTTGGCGCCCCGCCATCTTGATCGCCTCCGCCAGCCGCCGTACCCCTTCGTCGATCCGCCCCGCCGCCACCGACGAGAACGCCAGGCGGAGCGTCCGCTCGCCGCCCCCGTCGAGGAAGAACGCTCCGCCCGGCGTGAACGCCACCCCCCGCTCCAGCGCCGCCGGCAGCAGGGCGGGCGCCGTCAGGCCGGCCGGCAGCGTCAGCAACAGCGCGAAGCCGCCCTGCGGCTCCGTCCACGTCACGCCCTCCGGCATCCGCCGCCGCAGCGCCGCCAGCAGCGCCGCGCGCCGCCGCGCGTACTCGGCGGTGACGCGGGTGATGTGGCGGTCGAGCAGCCGGCGCTCGCAGAACCGGTGCACCGCCGCCTGCAGCAGCGCGCTGGTGTGGAGATCGGCCAGCTGCTTGGCC
The DNA here is from genome assembly GCA_036397135.1 of Candidatus Methylomirabilota bacterium. Taxonomy (GTDB): domain Bacteria; phylum Methylomirabilota; class Methylomirabilia; order Rokubacteriales; family CSP1-6; genus AR5. The sequence goes on along the minus strand of DASWJN010000140.1, from coordinate 16,462 downwards.
GCCTGCAGCCGCTCGACCACCGCCGGCGGCGCCACCAGCCAGCCGAGCCGCAGCCCCGGGAAGAGGATCTTCGAGAACGTGCCGATGTAGATCACGACGCCGGCCCGGTCGGCGGCCTTGAGCGGCATGACGGGCCGCGCACCGTAGTAGAGGCTGCCGTCGAAGCCGTCCTCGACGATCGGCACCTGGTGGCGCGTGGCCACCGCCAGCAGCCGCCGCCCGATGTCGGGCTCGATCGTGAGCCCGGTCGGATTGTGCGCGGTCGGCTGACAGTAGAACAGCTTGGGCGCCTGCCGCTCGCACAGCCGCTCCAGCGCCTCGGGCCGCGGACCGGCGGCGTCCCACTCGACCGGCAGGAGGCGGGCCCCGAACGAGCGGAACGACTGCATGGCCCCGGGGTAGGTCGGCTGCTCGATCGCCACCAGGTCGCCCGGATCGACCAGCGTGCGCGCGATCAGGTCGAAGCCCTGCTGCGAGCCGTTGACGATCAGGATCTCCTCGGCCCGCGCCTCGACGCCGAAGCGCAGCAGGTAGCCCGCCAGGTAGCGGCGCAGCGGCGCGTAGCCACCCACCGGCGAGTACTGCAGGAGCGCCCCGCCTTCGTCGCGCACGACCCCGTTGAGCACGCGCCGGAAGGCCTCGGTGGGGAACAGCGCACTGTCCGGCATGCCGCCGGCGAACGAGATCGTCGTGGCGGCGGCGCCGGTCGACGTCCCCAGGGCCCGCTGGCGCTCCTCGTCGGCGGCGGCCACCCGCGCGCTGCGCGACAGCAGCGCCGTCCAGTCGATGGGAACCGGGCGCCCCGCCGCGCCGCCCGCCGGACGCGCCGGCATCTCGCCGGCCACGAACGTGCCCTGCCCGACGTGGGCCCGGGCCAGGCCCGCCGCCACCAGCTCCTCGTAGGCCAGCGCCACGGTCGCCCGGTTGACGCGCAGGCGATGGGCCAGCTCGCGGGTGGCCGGCAGCTTCACCCCCGGCGCCAGCAGCCCGTCGGTGATCAGCCGCTCGAAGTGGGACTGGATCTGCCGGGCCAGCGGCACCGGCCGGTCACGGTCCAGCGCGAGGTTCACGGCCGACGCTCCATGGCCAGGCCATTTTGATCCTAGAATTGTCATAGTCAAGAGCCAATTGGCCTGGTCGCGGCGGTCGCACTGGCTCGGCCCGCACGGCGAGGGACGTGGGGGCGCCCGGCCGGCGCCGGGCGCCCGGCGTATAATGCCGTCGACTCCACAACTCCACACGCCCGAGGAGAGAGCCATGGCCGACACGCCGATGAAGGAGTTCGCGGGGCTGTTCTACCGGGAGGGGGCGCTCGATCCCAAGACGATGCAGCTCGTCGCGCTGGCCGCGATGGCGGCCGCCGGCTGCACCTCCTGAGTGCCCGGACGCTTCGCGGCTGCGAAGCAAGCCGGCGCCACCGAGGACGAGATCAGCGAGACCCTGATGTACGCCATGCGCGGCCGCGCCCGCGCCGCGTGGAGCACCATCAAGACCATTCCGGGCGTCGAGGATCTCAACAAGGCGTGGAAGACCACGTTCGAGCGGGAGAACGGCCCATAGCGGTCGGGGGAGACGAGCGATGGCGGCTGGTGAGGCACCGATCAAGCAGGCGGTGAAGTGGATCGACGAGCGGCTCCAGGACGAGCCCAAGGCCGACCGGCTGAAGCTGGTGGACGAAGCCGCCCGCCGCTTCGATCTCTCCCCGCTCGACACCGACTTTCTGCTGCGGCATCTGGCCGAGCGCAAGAAGGCGTGACCGAGCAGACGCGGCGGGTGCAGGCGCAGTTCGGGGCGATCGCCGCCGCGTACGTCAGCAGTCCCGGCCACGCCGCCGGCCAGGACCTCGACCGGCTGGTGGCGTGGGGCCGTGCGCTGGCGCCGGACCGCGTCCTCGACCTGGCGACCGGCGGCGGCCACACCGCCCTGGCCTTCGCCGGCGTCGCCCGCCGCGTGACGGCCTACGACGTGACCGAGCCGATGCTCCGGGCGGCCCGGGGATTCCTGCGCGAGCGCGGGGTCGGGGGCGCGGCGTTCGTGGCCGGCGACGTCGAGGCGCTCCCCTTCCGCGACGCCGCCTTCGACCTGGTCACGTGCCGGATCGCGGCCCATCATTTCGCCGACGTGGCGGCGGCGGTGCGCGAGGTGCGCCGGGTGCTGCGCCCGGCGGGCTCGTTCCTGCTGCAGGACATCCTCGGCCACGACGACCCCGAGGCCGCCGCGTTCGTCACCGAGGTGGAGCGCCGCCGGGATCCCTCCCACGTGCGCGCCTACCGGGCCGTGGAGTGGAAGGCGTTCCTGCGCGCGGCCGGGTTGACGACGATGGACTCCGCGGTGATCGCCAAGGGCCGGCCGTGGGAGGAGTGGACGGGGCGGACGCGCATGACGCCCGAGGCCCGGCGTGCCCTCGACGCCTTCGTGCGGGCGGCGCCCGAGCGGTGCCGGGCGGCCTTCGACTTCCGGCTCGTGGACGGCCGGATCGAGTCGTTCACCGACCGGATGCTGCTGCTGCGCGCCGACCGGGACTGATCGCGCCGGCTCCGTCAGCGGAGCCGCAGCCTCACGAGCGTGGCGCCGCGTCCACCGCGGTCCTCGGGCGCGTCGGCGTAGCCGGCCACCAGCGGGTGCCGGCCCAGCAGCGACTGCACGAGCGCCCGCTGAACGCCGATGCCCCGCCCGTGGATCAGCCGCACCTCCGCGAAGCCGTGCCCGTGAGCCGCGAGCAGGTACTCCTCGACGACCGAGGCGACGTCCCGGGGCGCGAACGCGTGAAGGTCCAGGGAGTCCTCGATCGGAACGCGTACGGGCTCGCCCCCGGTCACGTCAGAACCGCGGCCCGGCGGCCAGGTGCTGCGCCCAGTGCTGGAAACTCGAGAGATCCTCCCCCGAGAGCTTGCACTGTCAGAAGGTGGCGGCGCGCTCGAAGAACGGCACGTCCACCACGCCGACGTTCTCGGCCCGCGCGGTCTCCACCACCTTCTGGGCCACCATCTGGCGCACGAAGGGGATCGGGATGCGGCCCAGGCGATGCAGGACCTCGTCCGTGCAGCGGATGCGGCTGCCCGGCAGCACCGGGCCGTCGGTGGCGGCCGGCTCGTCGGGCGCGTGCTCGCACGTCTCGGGCACGAGCTGCTGCAGGCGCAGCGAGACGTACTCGGTCACCCAGGCCTGGATGCCGGCCTTGGCGTCGGCCAGGTTCGCCCCCGAGCGGTCGAGCTTGTCGCTGAGCGTTCCCAGCAGCGTCTCGAGCCGGCCCAGGCGCGCCTCGAGGGCGCCCAGCCGCTCGCTCATGTCGCGCTCACTCATCGAATCCTTCCTCCCTCTGATCCTCAGAGCACGGGACGGCGCGCGTGAAAGTCGGTCAGCCGCTGGAACGCGTCGGCGGCGCGCAGCACGGTGGCCTCGTCGAACGGCCGGCCGACGAGCTGCAGGCCGATCGGCAGTCCGCCGGCGGTGAAGCCGCACGGCACCGCGCACGCCGGGTGGCCCGAGACGTTGAACGGCCGGGTGAAGCGGATGAGCGCGCTGCGAACGTCCGCGGGCCCGTCGCCCAGCGTCGTCTGCCGCTCGTCCACGGCCGGCGCCGTGATCGGCGTGGCGGGCGCCAGCAGCAGGTCGTGCCGGGCCAGCACGCCGTCGACGTCCGCCCGGACGAGCGCCCGCACCTGCTGGGCGCGCACGTAGTGGGCGCCGCCCACGAAGGCGCCGACGCGCAGCCGCCGCGCGATGTCGGGATCGTACTCGGCCGCCCGTGTGCGGAGCCGCTCGGCGTGGTAGGCCAGCGCCTCCGATCCGACCACGGCCAGCGAGGCGGCCGGCACGTGCTGCACCGTCTCGAGGCTGACCTCGTCGACGATGGCGCCGGCTGCCGCCAGCGTCCGGGCGGCGGCCTCGACCGCCGCGCGCACCTCCGGCGTCGCGCCGTCGAGAAAGAAGCTGCGCAGCAGTCCGACGCGCAAGCCCTTGACGTCGCCGGTGAGCGCGGCGAGGTAGTCCGGCACCGGCAGCACGCTCGTGCTGGCGTCGGCCGGATCGTAGCCGGCCATCGCGCCCAGCATGAGCGCGCCGTCGGCGGCGGTGCGGGTCATCGGCCCCACGTGGTCCATCGACCACGCCAGCGGCAGCACGCCCGCCCGGCTCACGCGGCCATAGGTCGGCTTGAGCCCGGTGATGCCGCACAGCGAGGCCGGGATGCGGATGGAGCCGCCGGTGTCGGAGCCGAGCGCCCCGGGCGCCAGCCCGGCCACCACCGCCACGCCCGAGCCCGACGACGAGCCCCCCGCCATGCGGTGGACGCGGGGGTCCCACGGGTTGCGGGGGTGGCCGTAGTGCGCGTTGAGGCCTTCCGGCCCGTAGGCGAACTCGACCATGTTGAGCTTGCCCAGCAGGATCCCGCCGGCCTGGGCCAGCCGCCGCGCGACCGTGGCGTCGGCCGCCGGCACGCGGTCGGCGAAGATCCTCGAGCCCCCGGTGGTCCGCGTGCCCGCGGTGTCGTAGAGGTCCTTGAGCGCATAGGGCACGCCGTGCAGCGGCCCCACCGGCCGGCCGGACATCAGCGCGGCCTCGGCGGCGCGGGCGGCCTCCGCGGCCGCATCGGCACAGACGGTGATGTACGCGCGGAGGTCGCGGTCGAGCGCGGCGATGCGGTCGAGGTGGACGCGAACCACCTCCACCGGCGAGACCGCCTTGGTGGCGATCAGCCGGGCCAGCTCCGTCATCGAGGCCCAGAATAGTTCGGCCATCTCACACCGTCCGATAGAGTGTCGTCGGCTCGGTGTCGCCGACGGGCACGGCTTCGAGCGCACGCAAGAGCCGGAGCGCCGCCTGCACCTGAGGGCGGATCTCCTCCAGCTCGGCGTCGGTCCAGGCGAAGCCGGCCAGCCGCGCTCCGCGGCGGAGGGTGTCGAGATCGATGGGATCGGTCGTCATGGCGGGCAGGATACCGGCAGGCCGGGGGCATGAGCAACCCGCTCGCGCACGGCGCCGCATGTTGGCATTCTTGGACCCGTGACCCGCCGCCGCCTCCTCCGGCTCTTCCTGACGCTCGTCGTCGTGGTGGTCCTCGCGGGGACGGTGGCGCTGCTCAACCTCTCCGCGCTCGTCCGCCAGGCGGCGGTCTGGCAGCTGCAGGCGGCCACCGGACGCCCCGTCGGCATCGAGGCAGTCGACCTGAGCCTGGCCACCGGCCGCTTCAGCATCCGCGGCTTCCGCGTCGACGACCACGACGGGGGCGTGCTGGCCGAGTTCGACCGCCTCGAGGGTCGGTTGCACCGGCGCTCGCTGCTGCGCGGCCACCTGTGGGTCGAGGATCTCGTCCTGACCGGCGGCCACGCGCGCATCGTGCGCATCGGTCCCAACCGGTTCAACATCTCCGACCTGCTCGGGCGACCGGCCCGGCCCCGGGCGCTGGACATCTCGGTGGACCACTTCTCCATCGCCGGCGGCCGGGTGGCGCTCGAGGACCGCACGCTCACGCCCGCCCGGACCTGGCAATCGGACGACATCCGCCTGGACGCGCGCAACGTCACCACGCTGGGGCGCCGGGGGACGGCGGTGGGCTCCACGACCATCGCCGGCTCGCTCGTCACGGTCCGCGTGGAGGATCTGCAGCTGGCGCCCGTCCATCTGCGCGCGGGGATCAACGTCCGCGATCTCGACCTCCGCCTGGCCGCGCTCTATTTCCCGGCCGACGGCCCGGTCGTGCTGGAGCGCGGCGGCCTGGATGCGGGCGTCGCGCTCGTCGTCGACCACAAGGACGGCACGACGCTGGACGCCGATGCCGTCGTCGAGCGACTGGCGCTGCGCCGGCCCGGGCTCCCGGGCGACGCGGCGGCCGCGCCCGCGCTGCGGATCCTCGTGCGCGACCTCCGGCAGCGGCCGGGCGCGGTCACCCTGCGCTACGCGAGCGCCGAGGGTGACGTGACCGTACTCGACCCGACGGCGACGCCGCCGCGGCGGCTCACCTTCTCCGGTCTCACGGTCACCGCCAGCGGCCTCGAGCAGTCCATGCAAGCGCTCGCCCAGGTCGCGGTGCACGCCAACCTGCCGGATGGGGGCGGCGAGGTCGACATCGGCGGTACCGTGGGCTTCACGCCCCGCCGCGCCGACCTCCGGGTGCGGGCCCGCGGCGTCGCGCTGGCTGCGCTCGCTCGCTATCTTCCGCTCGAAGGCCGGCTGGCCGGGATCGGCCGTGGCGACGTGCGCGTGAGCGCCACCCACGACGGCACGCTCGGACTCACGGTGAACGGCGACGCCACGGTGGACCGGGTCACGCTCGGAGACGGCACCCGGACGCTGGCGAGCGCCTCCCGCCTCGCCGCGACGGGGCTCGCCTACACGTGGCCGGCCATCGTTCGGGTCGGCCGACTCACCGTGAGCCAGCCGTCGGTGACCGTGGAGCGTGACGCCGCCGGTGCCGTCGGCCTCGCGGCGCTGCTGCGACCCTCGGGAGTGGCCGCGCCGGCGGGCGCCCCGCCCGGGGCGGCGCCGGCAGGCGCTCCGCCCGCCCCCGACATCGCCGTCACCGAGCTTCGGATCGAGGACGGCCGCGCCGTCGTCACCGATGAGGCGAGCGGGGCGCGCGTTGACGTGCGCCGCCTCGCCGTCAGCGCCGCCGATCTCGCCTGGCCGGGACGGGGCCCGGCGCGCATTCGCGCATCGGCCGTCGTCGACGGCATGGAGCTGAGCATGCAAGGCGCGGTCGACGCCGGGCAGCGTCGCGCGGACGTCGCCGTCACGGCGCGCGGGGTCGACCTCGGCCGGCTGCAGCCCTGGCTGCCGATCGCCGCCCGGGTGCGCGGCGTGGCCGACGCCGACGTGCGCGTGGTCGCCGCCCACGACGGCGAGCTCCGGCTCGGCGTGACCGGAAACACGACGCTCCAGCGCGTCGCCGTCCTGGACGGTTCGCGGCCGCTCCTCACCGCCTCCCGCGTGGCCGCGAGCGGCATGGAATACACGTGGCCGGCCACCGTGCGCGTCGCCCGGCTCACGGTGGCGCAACCCTCGGCGATGGTGGAGCGCGACGCCGCCGGCGCCATCAAGCTGGCCGAGCTGTTCCGCCCGGTGAGGGCACCGGAGACCACCGCCGGCGCGGCCCCGACCGACGTCGCCGCCCGCACACCGGCCGCCGACGTCACGATCGCGCGTCTCCGGATCGAGGACGGCCGCGCGACGGTCGCCGACGCCGCCACCGGCGGCCGGGTCGAGGTCAGCCGGGTCGTGCTCGGAGCGGGTGACGTCACCTGGCCGTCGCGGGGGGACGCCCGCGTCCGGCTGTCGGCGGCCGTCGCCGGTGGCGCCGTCACGGCGCGCGGCACCGTCGACGCCGGCCAGCGCCGCGCCGACCTGGCGATCAGAGTGCAGCAGGCCGATCTCACCGTGCTCCAGCCGTGGCTGCCGATCGGGGGGCGCCTCCGCGGGGCCGGCGACGCCGACGTCGCCGTGGCCGGGACGCTGGAGCCGCTGGAGCTGACGGTGCGCGGGAGCCTCGGCGCCTCGAACCTGGCGTTCCTCGACAAGGATGCTCCCCTGTTGACCGTCGGGCGCGTGGACGCCACCGGTGTGGATGTTCAGTGGCCCACGCGGCTGGCCATCGACCGGCTCCGCGTGAACGAGCCGTGGGCGAAGATCGAGCGCGACCCGACCGGCCAGCTCTCGCTCCGCGCGCTGTTCGCGCGCCGCGCCGACCTGCCGGCCGCGGCCGCGCCGACACCCGAGCAGGCCGCCACGCCCGGGCCCCTGCCGGGGCTGCAGGTCAGCGTGCGCGACGCGCTGTTCGAGAACGGCGGCGCGTCCATCGTGGACGACGCGGTGGAGCCGGCTGCGCGCCTGGAGGTTCGCGGCTCACGCCTCGCCCTGCGCGAGCTGAGCTGGCCGGCTCGCGGCCCGGCCGTCGTCCAGATCGATACGCCGATGCCCGGCCGCGGCGGCACGCTCAAGGCGCGCGGGACCTTCAGCATCGAGCCGACCCGCCTGGCCCTGGAGGTCGACCTCGACCAGGTGGACCTGGCGCCCGGCCGGCCCTACCTGCCCATCGACGCGCGGCTCAGCGGCCGGCTGAGCGGGCGGGCCAAGGTCAACGGGACCTTCGGCGACACCATCAGGCTCGTCATCGACGGGGACGCCGCCGTCGAGCGCCTGGCCCTCGGCGACGACGACCGGCGGCTGGCCACGGCGCGGCGCGCGGAGCTGGCCGGCTTTCGCTATCGGTTCCCCACCAGCATCCGCGTCAGGCAGCTCACGCTCGAGCGCCCGTGGCTCCTGCTCGAGCGCAACTCCGACGGGAGCTTCGAGCTGGTCTCGCTCTTCAAGGCCCGCCGGCCGCCGCCGGGCGCGGGCGACGCGGCGGCGCCGGCGCGCGAGCCGCGCGTGCGGGTCCTGGTCGACACCTTCCGGATGGAGGAGGGGTTCGTGCGCTTCGTGGACCGCACGACCCACCCCGACTACGCCGAGGAAGTCTCGGGTCTCGCGCTCACGGCGGAGGGGCTCGGGACGCGCCCGTCCCGGCGGGCCAAGCTCACGCTGCGCGGGACGTTCGCCTCCGGCACGCCGCTGTCCGTGCACGGGGAGCTGGGTGGCCTCGTGGGACCGCGCTTCCTGGACCTCACCGTCGACGTCCGCGATTTCCCGGTGCCACGCCTGAACCCCTATCTCGCTCACCTCGTGGCGTGGGTCGCGCACCAGGGCACACTGACGGCCGAGCTCCGCTACCGCGTGAACGGGGACGACCTCGAGGCGGTCAACGACGTCACGCTCACCGGCCTCGAGGTCGCGCGGGCCGGCGGCGGCGGCGAGGTCCAGCGTCGCGTCGGACCGCCGCTCGACACGCTGGTGTCGCTGCTCAAGAATCGCGAGGGGGTCATCAAGCTCACCGTGCCCGTCTCCGGGCGGCTCTCGGCGCCCGAGTTCCACTACGGCGAGGCGGTGTGGGCGGCCGTGCGCAACCTGGCCATTCGCCTGGTCGCCCTGCCGTTCAGCCTCGTCGGCAAGCTGTTCTTCACCGAGGACTCGCGCATCGAGGCGGTCGCCGTGGACCCGGTCACGTTCCGGATCGCGGAGGCCGCGCCCACGCCGGCCGGCGCTCAGCAACTCGAAAAGCTCGCGGCCTTCTTGAAGGAGGCCCCGGCGATCCGGCTGCGGCTGCGCCCGGTGACGACCGTGGCCGACGTCGGCGCCCTCCGCCGCCAGGCGCTCGACTCGCGGCTGGCCGCGCTCGGCGCCGACGTCGACGCCCGCCGCCGGGCGGCCGTCGGCCTCTACGCCGAGCTGTTCCCGCGCCGCCAGCCACCGTCGAGCGACGAGACGTTGCTGGAGGAGCTGACGCGCGAGACGCCGACGCCGCCGCGCGCGCTGCGCGCGCTGGCCACCGACCGGGTGGCCGCCACCCGCGACGCGCTGGTCCGGGCGGGGATCGCGCCCGAGCGGCTGGAGCCGCTCGAATCTCGCGCGGCCGTCGAGAGCGAGGGCGCGGCCCGCGTGGAGTTCGAAATCGCGCACTGACCCCGCTACAATGGCGCCGCATGGCGGTGCCGCTGACCATCCTCGCCGACCCGCGCCGAACCGACGTGCGGTACCAGGTGGCGCTGCCGCCGGCGACCACCATCCTGGCCGCCGCCCAGGCCGCCGGCATCGACATCACGGCCACCTGCGGCGGCCGCGGGCGGTGCACCTCGTGCCGGGTGAAGTTCGTGGCCGGCGCGGTGCCGCCGCCCACCATCGGGGACGAGGTCCAGCTCGGCGACGCGCTCGTGCGCGAAGGCTACCGGCTGTCCTGCCAGTGCGTGCCCACCGAGGCGGTCACCGTCCAGGTGGCGCCGCCGCTGGAGGAGACGTCGTTCCAGATCCTGGGCGCCGGGGTCGCCGCCCGCGTGTCGATCGAATCGGGCGTCGACAAGCAGCTGGTGAAGGTGGCGCTGCCCCGCGAGGAGCACCACCAGACCTCCGACGTGGAGCAACTCGCCGCCGCCGTCGGCATGGCGCCCGCCGACGTGCCGGCGGGCGTGCTGACCGGGCTGCCGCAGGCCCTGCGCGACGACCCGGCCGGGGTGACGGTCACCACCTTCGCCGGGCGGATCCTCGCCGTCGAGCGCGGGGACACGACCTCGATGCGCTTCGGCCTGGCCATCGACGTCGGCACCACCAGCGTCGTGACCACGCTGCTGGAGCTGACGTCCGGCGAGCAGCTGGCCTCGGTGTCGAGCCTCAACCCCCAGGCGGTGTTCGGCGCCGACCTCATGTCGCGGATCGCCTTCGCCCAGTTCGAGCCGGGCAACCTCCGGAAGCTGCACACGCGCATCCTGGGCCTCCTCAACCAGCACGTGGCCGAGGTGTGCCGGATCTCCGGCGTGCTGCCCCGGTGGATCTACAAGGTGGTCGTGGTCGGCAACACCTGCATGCACCACGTCCTGCTCGGCATCGACCCCTCCTACGTCGGCCTGGCGCCCTACGCGCCGGTGATGCGCCACGCGCTGACGCTGAGCGCGCGGGAGCTGTTCCTGAAGGTGGCGCCGGAGGCGCGGGTGTGCCTGCTGCCGATCGTGGCCGGCTTCGTCGGCGCCGACGCGGTGGCGGTGGCGCTGGCCACCCACCTCGACGAGGGCGACGCGCTCCGGGTTGCCGTCGACATCGGCACCAACGGCGAGGTGCTGCTCGGCTCGGCCGCCCGCCTCCTCGCCTGCTCGGCGCCGGCCGGGCCGGCGTTCGAGGGCGGCCAGATCCGCCACGGCATGCGCGGCGCCCGGGGGGCCATCGACCAGGTGACCGTGGACGACGACGTGCGCGTGCACACGATCGGCGAGGCCGACGCCCTCGGCATCTGCGGCTCGGGGCTGCTCGACCTGGTGGCGGGGCTCCTCGAGGCCGGCGCGATCGACTGGACCGGGCTCATCCAGGTCGAGCGGCGCGACACGCTGCCGCCGCGGCTGCGTGACCGCCTCGTGCTGCGCGGCGAGGAGCGCCAGGTGATCGTGCTCCGCCCCGGGGAAGCCGGCGCGCCCCGCGAGATCCTGCTGACCCAGGACGACGTGCGCCAGCTGCAGCTGGCCAAGGGGGCGATCGCCTCCGGCATTGCCATGATGCAGCACGTCGCCGGCGTCGCGGCCGACCGGATCGGCGAGCTGATGCTGGCCGGCGGCTTCGGCAACTATCTGTCGATCGCCAGCGCCGTCCGCATCGGCCTGATCCCGGACCTCGGGCCCGACCGGACCCGCTACGTCGGCAACGCCGCCGCGCTGGGCGCCCAGCTGTGCGTGCTCTCCGAGCCCGAGCGCGCGCGGGCGGAGGCCCTCGCCCGGCGCATCGAGCACGTCTCGCTGGCCGCCCACCCCGACTTCGAGCAGATCTTCGTCGACTGCATGAACTTTTCCCGCCGATGACGATCCCCACCGCCATCGTCGGCGCCACCGCCGGCCCGCTCGCCCGGCTCATCGACGCCCGCTGGCTCATGGCCTACGCCGCCGCCGTGGGCGAGACCGACCCCCGCTACTTCGACACGGTCACCGCGCGCGGCCCCCTCGCCCACCCGCTGTTCCCGGTGTGCTACGAGTGGCCCGCCGCCGTCGCCCTGCGCGACAAGACCCTCGAGGCCGCGGTCCAGCCCCGCGGCGTCCACGCGACTCACGACCTGGTCATCCACCGATTCCCGCGCGCCGGAGACGCGCTGCTGACCACCGCCCGCGTCATCGCCGCGGGGCCGCGCCGCGCCGGCACGCTCGTCACCACGCGCTTCGAGACCGCCGACGGCGCCGGCCACCGGGTCACGACGACCGACTACGGCTCCGTGTACCGCGGCGTCGCTCTCGCGGGGTCTGTCGAAGCCTCGCCTCGCAGGGAGGCGGCGGCAGCCCCGGGGGGTCCCGGAGCGAATGCTTCATTGAGCGAAGAACCCCCCGGGGCTGCCGGCGCCGTCGTCGTCAGATGGCAAGAGGTCGTCGACGTCGCCGCGACGGCAGCGCACGTGTACACGGAGTGCGCGCGGATCTGGAACCCGATTCACACCGACGTCGCCGTCGCCAGGCGCGCGGGCCTGAGCGCCCCGATCCTGCACGGCACCGCGACGCTGGCGCTCGCCGTGTCGCGCGTGATCGCGCGCGACCTCGGCGGCGATCCCGAGCGCGTGGCCGGGATCCGCGTCCGATTCACCGGCATGGTGCTCATGCCCTCGACGTTCACCGTCCGCGGCCAGCCGGCCGACGGGCCCGGCGTCGCGTTCGACGCCATCGGCCCCGGCGGCGTGCCGGTCCTCAGCCAGGGGGTCGTGATCCCATGCGACAGATGAGCCGGCGCGACCGCCTCCAGGCCGCGATCAACCGCCAGCCGGTCGACCGCGTGCCCTACGCCGTGTGGCGCCACTTCCCGGCGGTGGACCGCTCTCCGGCCGGCCTCGCCCAGGCGACGCTGCGATTCCACGACCACTACGGCTCGGACTTCCTCAAGATCACCCCCTCCGGCGGCTATGCGGTGGAAGCCTGGGGCTGCGGGGAGGCCGAGGAGGTGCTGCCCGACGGGCATCGCGCCTGCGCCGCGTGCGCGGTGAAGACCGCCGAGGACTGGAAGCGCATCCGTCCGCTCGATCCGATGAGCGCCGAGGGCTACGCCCAGCAGATCGAGACGATCGTGCGGATGGGGTTCGACCGGCGGATCGGGGATGCGCCGGTGCTGCCGACGCTGTTCTCGCCGCTCTCGCTCGCCCACAAGCTCTCGGGCGGCCGGCTGGCCTCCGACCTGCGCGAGCATCCCGGCCTCGTGCGCGACGCCCTGGACGCGATCGCCGAGACCCAGATCCGCTTCGCGGACGCCGCCCTCACCGAGGGCGTCTCCGGCATCTTCTACTCGATCCAGGCTGCCAGCCGCAGCGCGCACGCCGAGGAGACCTACGCGGAGTTCGGCGAGCCCCACGACCGGAGAGTCCTGGAATCGGTGGCCGGCCGCTCGATCCTCACGATCGTGCACTGCCACGGCGACGCGCTGATGTTCGACCGGCTCGCCCGACTCCCCGGCCACGCCTGGAACTGGGACGACCGGCGCACGGCCCCCTCCCTGGCCGAGGGCCGCGCCAGGGTCCCGGGCGCGGTGATCGGCGGCCTCGATCAGTGGGCGACCCTGCGCGACGGGACGCCCGAGGGCGCGGTGGCCGAGGCCAGGGATGCGGTGAGCCAGACCGGTGGGACGGGACTCATCGTGGGCCCCGGCTGCGTCCTGCTGACGAACACCCCCGACGACAACGTCGCCGCCGTCGTGCGGGCGCTTGGCGGCCCGCTCAAGCCCGTTCCCGGAATCAGGCCTTCCGCTTAGGCCGCGCGCCGGTCGACGTCCGATGCGGGGCGGCGCCGGGCGTCGCCCCGCGGCAGGCGCCGGCGCGGCCGCTCCCGAGCCAGCGTCTCACCCTCGTGCCGCTCCCACAGCACGAAGCCCAGCCCGGCCACGGCGACGAGGACGCACGCCGCGATGATCGCCACCCAGTCCAACATATTTCTCGCCATGAGCACGGGCCGTGCCACCGACGCGCTATTTCGCGACGTTGAAGCGGAAGTGGCAGATCTCGCCGTCCTGGACGACGTAGTCCTTGCCCTCCAGGCGCAGCTGCCCCCTGGCGCGCAGGTCGGCGAAGGAGCCGTCCACCGCGATCAGCTCCTCGTAGCCGTTCACCTCCGCGCGGATGAAGCCGCGCGCGATGTCGGAGTGGACGGCGCCGGCAGCGTCCTGGGCGCGGGTGCCGGCCGGGATCGGCCACGCCCGGACCTCGTCCTCGCCGGTCGTGAAGAACGAGACCAGGCCCAGCAGCGCGAAGCACTCGCGGAGCACCCGGTTGATGGCCGGCTCGGCCAGCCCGAGATCCGCCAGGAACGCCTGCTGCTCTTGTCCCTCCAGCCGGGCGATCTCGGCCTCGATGACCGCCGACACCCAGCCCACCCGCGTCTGCGCGCGCGCGGCGACGTCGGCCAGGCCGTAGCGGGCCACGACGCGGTCGCCCCCGGCGATCGCCGCCTCCTCGACGTTGACGAGGTGGAGGATCGGTTTCTGCGAGAGAAAGGTGAAGCCGCGGACGACGCGCGCCTCGTCGGACGTGAGGCTGACGGCCCGCAGCGGCGTCTCGGCTTCCAGCGCAATCTTGAGCCGGCCGAGCAGCTCGCGCTCCCGGACCTCGGCCTCCTTGCGCTGCTTCTTGATCGAGGCCTCCAGGCGCTCCAGCCGGCGATCGACGACCTCCAGGTCGTCCAGGACCAGCGTCAGCTCGAGGTCGAGGATGTCGCGGCGGGGGTCGGGGGCGCCCCGGGCGTCGTCGGGGAACGCCCGCACCACGTGGAGCAGGGCGTCGGCGTTGCGGAACTCCTTGGCCTCCAGCGCGCTCCGCTCGCCCTTCTCGATGCCGGCCAGGTCCACGACCTCGAACGTGGCGTACGTGGTCTTCTTGGGCCTGAACAGCGTGCTCAGGCGGTCCACGCGCGGATCGGGCACGCGGGCCACGCCGGTGTGCAGTTCGCTTCGGCCGGCGTCGTAGCGCGAGGTCGCCACGCTCGCGCCGGTGAGGAGATTGAACAGCGTCGTCTTGCCGCTCTTGGGCAGGCCCACCAGACCGATCTTCATGCGATCGATTATAGTGGTGCTTCCAATGCCCACCGCCCGCGACCTCGACGCGCGGGGTGCGGCGCCGGCCCTGCCCGTATCGCGGTCCTGGGGGGCGACCACCGTGGCCATCGAGGTCGGTGTGCCGGGCCGGCGCGCGCTGGGACGGCGACGTATATAATTCACGCATGCCGACGCAGCCGTCGGAGCGGTTGGAGGTCGTGCCGAACCCGCACCCCGATCGCGACTACGAGGTCGCGATGGCGGTGCCGGAGTTCACCTGCCTGTGTCCGATGACCGGCCAGCCCGACTTCGCCACCATCCGGATCCGCTACGTGCCCGACCAGCACCTGGTCGAGCTGAAGGCCTTGAAACTCTACCTATGGTCGTACCGGCAGGCGGGCGCCTTCCACGAGGACGTGACCAACCGCATCCTCGACGACATCGTCGCCGCCGCCCGCCCGCGCTGGGCCGAGGTGATCGGCGACTTCAACGTCCGCGGCGGCATCAAGACCGAGGTCCGCGCGACGTACGGCAAGCGCCCCGCGCTCGACGGCTGAGGCACTCCCCTTCCCGGGCGAGGGAAGTGGCGCGGCCTCTCTCGGTAACCGGTTGCGTGCTGGACCGTCGAACCCCGCAGAACCGGGCGGGGCACCACGCTTGCACCGGGAGCGGACGGAGGCCACCATGACCCCATCTCGCGTACCCGCCGTCCTCCTCGCGGTTTCGCTCCTCGCGCTCGCCGCGCCCTCGAGCGCCGGCGAGCCGGGTCTGCTGCTCCAGCGCCAGATCGACCGCGTGCTGGCGACGCTCGAAGATCGGCAGCGCGACCCGGCCGAGCGTCGCCGCGTCGTCCGCGCCATCGTGGACGAGACGTTCGATTTCCAGGAGGCCGCCCGCCGTACGCTCGGGCGCCAGTGGGACGCGCAGATGCCCGAGGACCGCGCCCGCTTCGTGGGCCTGTTCATCGATCTCGTCGACCGCGCGTATCTGCGGCGTGTCGACCACTGGAACGGCGGCAGCATCGCCGTCCTCGACGACACCATCGAGGGCGAGCGCGCCACCGTGCACACCGCCATCACCAGCCGGGATGGAGCGCGCACGCCGGTGGACTACGCGATGCAACGTGCCGCCGACGGGCGCTGGCGCGTGGTGGACGTCAGCGTGGGGGGCATGGGGCTGCTGTCCAGCTATCGCGTCCAGTTCGCGCGGCTGATGGACAACGGCGGCTTTCCACACCTCATGCAGCGCCTCGAGGCGAAGGTCGCCTCCCTGCGGCCCTGACGCCACTGGGGGCCCCGGCCGGCTCCGGCAGCGCCGTGGCGCTCCTCGACAGCCGGGCGTGCGATACTCTGGCGCCGGAGGAAAGGCGCCATGGAACTCGTCGGTCGTATCCTGGACGGCTCGATCCCCTACACTCCCCGCGGCGAGCCGCAGGGCCCGAGCTTCTACGGCGGGCGTGTGAGCCAGGACGACAGGATCGAGCGGCTGGAGGAGGTTGGCTTGCTGGACGGCTGTTCGCGCCGCCAGCTGCGTGCCATCGCCCGCATCAGCGAGGTCGTCGAGGTGCCGGCCGACAGCGTGCTGGCCAGGAGCGGCGAGCCCGGCGAGGAGTTTTTCCTCATCCTCGACGGCCGCGCCCGCGTGGACGTCTCGCCTCGCAAGCGCGCCCGGCTGGCGCCGGGCCAGTACTTCGGCGAGATGAGCCTGCTCGACGGCGGCCCCCGCTCGGCCAGCGTCATCGCCGAGACCCCGCTGCGCTTGCTCGTCATCAAGCGGCGCGACTTCGCCACCCTCCTGCGCGAGGCCCCCGAGCTGACGCAGAACATCCTCGCCACGCTCTCACGCCGCGTACGCGTCGCCGAGGCCGGCCTCAACGACTGAGTGGGGGGGCCCCCCGGGG
>DASWJN010000139.1:0-13475 GCA_036397135.1 Candidatus Methylomirabilota bacterium | reverse complement strand
AACCTGACGCCGATCACGAAGTCCTGGTCCTCGCGATGACCCATGGCCACGAGGCCGTCCCGCAAGCCGACGATGGCGGGCGTGGGCCCCCAGGATTCGGTGAGGGCGCCGATGAGGATCGGCGCGGCGCGCGGCTGCGCGAGCGCCGGGGACGGCGCGAGACCTTCACCGATCAGCCAGAGGAGGACGAGCAGAGTCCAGCATCGCGGCCGGCCGCTCGGCGCCGGGCCCGGGGCCGAGGTGCACCCGGTCATGGTCGCGTCCCTCGCGGGCCGGCCTCGCCGGCCGGGTTCGCCTCGCGGGCCGGCTCGGCCAGCAGCGTCTCGGCGATCTCCACCGCGGTGGCGCTCGCCCACTCGCGGACGCCCACCGCCAGCCCGACCGCTCGCCCGTCCCGGCCGATGAGGAACGTCGTCGGCAGCCCGACCACGCCGTAGCGGGCCGACACCGTGCCGTCGGGATCGAGGACCAGCGGAAAGGTCAACCCGAGCTCCCGCGCGTAGCCCTGCGCGGCCGGCGCGCCCTCACGCATGTTGACGCCGACGACCACGAGCCCGCGTGCGCTGAACCGGCGGTGGAGCGTCTCGAATGCCGCCATCTCGGCCCGGCACTCGCGGCACCAGGTCGCCCAGAAGTTCAGGACCACGACCTTGCCGTGCAGCCCCGCCAGCGACACGATCCGGCCCTCGGGCGTTCGCAGGCTGAAGTCGGGCGGCGCCGTCCACCGGGGATAGGTTCCGAGGTCCAGCCTCGCGAGCTGGGCGGCCGTGAGCGACGCCGGGCCTCCGAGCGCCGGCGAGGCGAGCGCGGTCAACGACACGATGCCGGACCACACGATCCAGCGCCGCACGGCCGTCACGAGTCTGTCCCGATCGTCACTTCCCTCCGAGCTTGCGCGCCGCCTCCAGAATCGGCTGCGTCGGGAACACGTCAGTGGTCGTGCCGAGCCAGCGGCCGCGGACGATGCCCTCCCTGTCGACCAGGAAGAAGGCGCGCTGGGCCGTCGTGCTCGACCACTGGGTGTTGAGCCCGGCGTAGCTCTTGATCGTGTTGAGGTGGGGAAAGTCGCTCAGCAACGGGTAGGGCAGCTTGAGCGAGTCGGCGAACGTCTTCTGGGAGAACGGATTGTTCGAGCTGATTCCCAGGATCTGGATGCCGAGCGCCTCGAACTGCCCGTAGTCGGCCTTCCTGGCCGACAGGTTCGCCGCTCACACGGGGTTGAAATCGGCGCCGTAGAACTCCAGCAGGACGAGGCGCTTGCCCCGGAACTGGCCGAGACTGACCGGCGCGCCCGTGGTGGCGGGCAGCGTGAAGTCGGGCGCCCGGTCGCCCACCCCGGGTCCCGCGGCCGCCGCCGGGCTGGCCATGCTGCCCAGGCCGAGGAGGAGCGTACTCACCAGAACGACGACCATCCCTGTCCGCGCAGGAACTGGACCCATGAAGTCCTCCCCCTGTTTCGCTCCGGACCATCACGCGACACCACGGACCCAGAGTATGGACCGGAGAGGCGGTGACGCGGTCTCGATGCTCCCGCGCGCGGGGCGTCTCGCCGCCTCCGGTCGGTCCAGCTCAGCTAGATCTTCGCGCCGGACTTCTGCCAGTCGTCGAGGAACTTCTTGAGCCCGATGTCCGTCAGCGGATGCTTCATCAGCTGCTGGAGCACCGCGAACGGCATGGTCGCGACGTGCGCCCCCGCCTTCGCCGCGTCGACGACGTGGAGCGGGTTGCGGATGGAGGCCGCCAGCACCTGGGTCTTGTAGCCGTAGTTGCGGTAGATCTCGCAGATGTCGCGGATGAGGTCCATGCCGACGTGGGCGATGTCGTCGAGGCGACCGAGGAACGGGCTGATGTAGGTGGAGCCGGCCTTGGCCGAGAGCAGGGCCTGCGGCGCCGAGAAGCACAGCGTCTGGTTCACGCGGATGCCCTTGCCGGAAAGATACTTCACGGCCTTGAGGCCGTCCTGGGTGAGCGGAACCTTCACCACGACGTTGGCCGCCACCTGGGCGAGCTCCTCACCCTCTTTCACCATGCCCTCGAAGTCGGTGGCCACGACCTCCAGGCTCACGTCGCCGGGCACGATCGCGCAGATCTCCTCCACCAGCGGCCGGAACGGGCGCTTTTCCCTGGCGATGAGCGACGGGTTGGTGGTGACGCCGTCGACGACGCCCAGCGCCACGCCCTCGCGGATCTCGCCGACGCTCGCAGTATCCAGAAAAATCTTCATGACCTTCCCCCTGTGACCATCATCGTGCCTCCATCGTAACCCGCGTTCCCCCGCGCACGCGCGTGAACACGCGGGGATCGCCGATCACGCGGCCCACCACGTTGACGGCGCTCGCCGGCCGGATCTCGTCGCCCCGGCTCATCGGAGTAGGCCCGAAGAAAATACAAAAGGCCTTGCCGGGGGGCCAGTACCCGAGGTCGCCGAGGGCGACGGTCTCGCGGGGAGACTCGCCGGGCAGCGCCAGGCCGATGTCGAAGTAGATCTCGTCGCCCCAGGTGTCGCCGGTGGCGTCGATCGGCAGCGCGGCGGCGATGGCGGCGGCGGTCTTCGAGTCGTTCAGCTCCGCCTCGACGGAGACGGCGCCGGCCGTGATCCGGATCGCGCGCGGCACCGGCGCCTACCCGAGCGCCTGCTCCACCGCCCGGTGGAGGGCGGCCAGCCCCGCCTTCACGTCGCGTCCCAGGTGCACGCGGAGCGCCCGGCGCCCGCGCTCGGTGAGCACCGACAGGTCACCGCGCGCCTGCGCCGCCTTCACGACGCCGAACGTGTACTTGTGACCGGGCACGGGCGCGTCGGCGGGATCGTCGGCGGTGATCTGGAGGAACACCCCCGAGTTGGCGCCGCCCTTGTAGGCCTGCCCGCTGGAGTGCAGGTAGCGCGGGCCGAAGCCGACCGAGGTGGCCACCTTCAGGCGGTCACGGATGGCCACCCGGAGGGCCTGCAGCTCGGCCTCGGTGGCCGGGCTCATCTCGAGGAAGGCCAGCAGCCCGACGTAGTCCCCGGCCCTGGCCCGGCGCAGGTGCGCCTTCAGCGTACCCGCCACCGTGCCGTCCCCGCCGGCGACGTTCAGCTCGGCGGCGTTGCGGGCGTCGGCGAACAGCGCGAGCCCGTCACCCTGGCGCAGGGGCGTCTCCGGAGCCAGGGCGCCGGTCTTCTCGTACTCGGCGGTCAGCTTGCGGCTGGCGATCTTCGCCCCCTCGATGTCGGGCTGGTCGAACGGGTTGAGGCCGAGCACCGCGCCCGCCGCCGCCGCCGCGAACTCCCAGCGGAAGAACTCGCCGCCGAGATCGTAGGGTTCGTTGATGGCGATACGGACCACCGGCTGGCCGGCCGCCTCGAGCGCGGCCACCGCGGCGTCCTGGCCGGCGTCGGGCGCCGACTCCAGCCGCAGGTAGACGAACAGGCGGTCGGCGCCGTAGACGGCGGGCGCGCCGGCGGGCTCGCCGTCGACCACCAGCAGCCCGCGGCCCGCCTTGCCGAGCGACGCCGTCAGCAGCTGCTCGACCCAGGTGCCGAGCGCCTGGATGGCCGGCGAGACCACCAGCGTGACCTTGTCCCGCCCGCGCCGGGCGAGCACGCCCATGACGACGCCCAGGACCGCGCCCGGGTTCTCCTCGACGGGCACGCTGGCCGCGCAGGCGTGCACCATCTCGTCGGCCTGCCCGAGCAGCCGCGCCACGTCGAGCCCCATGATGGCGGCGGGGACGACGCCGAAGTCGCTGAGCGCCGAGTAGCGCCCGCCCAGCGAGGGCAGGCCGAAGAAGATGCGCCGGAAGCGGTCGGCCTCGGCCACGTACTGCAGCTTCGACTCGGGATCGGTGATGGCCACGAAGCGGCGGCCCACCTCGGCCGGCCCCACCGTGGCCTTCACCGCCTCGAAGAAGTGGCGCTTGAGGATGTTCGGCTCCAGCGTGCTGCCCGACTTGCTGGACACGATGAACAGCGTGCGCGACAGGTCGAGGCCGCGCTCGAGCGCCCGGATCTGCGCGGGATCGGTGGAGTCGAGCACCCGCAGCTCCGGGAACCCGGCGACCTTGCCGAAGGTGCGGGCCAGCGCGTCGGCGCCCAGCACGGTGCCGCCCATGCCGAGCAGCACGGCGTGGGTGAAGCCGCCGCTGCGCACGTTCTCGGCGGCCTGGCGCAGGTGGTCGACGTGGGGGAGCTGGTCGTCGGTGGTGCCCAGCCAGCCCAGCCGGCGCCCCTCGTCGGCGTTCGTCCACAGGGCGGCGTCGCGCGCCCACAGCCGCCGCACCTTGCCGCCGGCCGCCCACTCCTTGAGGGTGCCCTTCACCTCGGTCGTGAGGTCGGCGGGCAGCGTCCACGTTTGCCGCTTGCCGACCTCGGTGGGGGTCCGCAGCGCCTTGCTCACGGCTGCCAGCAGCTTGGCGAACGCGTCGACGAAGATCTTGCAGCCGTCGGCGAGAAGCTGATCGGTGATCGGCTTGAAGGCGATGCCGGCCTCGGCCAGCGAGTCCATGGTGTCCTGGGCGTCCTCGAGGTCCTCCTCCAGGCTCTGGCGCAGGCGGCCGTGGTCGCGGAACGCGTCGTAGGTGGCCGGCGGGATGGTGTTGACGGTGTCGGGGCCGATCAGCTCCTCGACGTAGATCACGTCGCGGTAGTTCGGGTTCTTCGTGCTGGTGCTCGCCCACAGCAGGCGCTGGGAGCGAGCGCCGCGGTTGGCCAGCGCCGCCCACCGCGGGCCGACGTACAGCTCCTTGTAGCGCTGGTAGGTGAGCTTGGCGTTGGCGATCGCCACCCGTCCGACGAGGCCTTTGAGCAGGCCCTGCTCGACGCTGTTGTCGGAGGCCTTCAGCCGCGCCTCGATCAGCGCGTCGACGGCGGCGTCGATGCGGCTGATGAAGAAGCTGGCCACGCTTTCCACCCGGCCGGGGTCGCCGCCCTTGGCGGCGAACGCCTCCAGGCCGCTGATGTAGGCCTCGGCCACCGCCTCGTAGGCCTCCACCGCGAAGAGCAGCGTCACGTTGACGTTGACGCCGTCGCCGATCAGCGCCTTGATGGCCGGGATGCCGGGGGGGGTGGCCGGGACCTTGATCATGACGTTGTCGCGGCTGACCGCCTTCCAGAGCCGCCGGGCCTCGTCGAGCGTGCCCTGCGTGTCGTAGGCGAGGTCGGGCGAGACCTCCAGGCTCACGTAGCCGTCGCGCCGGCCGCTGGACGTGTAGATCGGCTTGAGGATGTCGGCGACGTCCTGGATGTCGTGCACGGCCAGGATCTCGTAGGCGGCCTTGGCGTCCAGGTCGCGGCGCCGCGTCAGCTCCTTGAGCTGCAGCTCGTAGTCGCTGGAGCCGGCGATCGCCTTCTCGAAGATGGCCGGGTTGGAGGTGACCCCGCGCAGCCCGTCCTCGTCGAGGAGCCTCCGCAGCTCGCCGCCCGTGATGAGGTTCCGCCGGATGTAGTCGAGCCACACGGACTGGCCGTAGCGTTGAAGCTCTGACAGAGGATTCGGCATGCCGCCCTCCTGCGAAAGATCGAGGGGGCTAGTCTGGCAAGTCGCCCCCGTGAAATCAAGGAGCCCGGTGCGCCGGCCGCTCAGCGCCGGGCGCGGTAGGCCTCGAGCGTGGCGGCGAGGGTGGCGGAATCGGGCACCGCCGACCAGCCCTCCCCCTCGATCGAGAGCGACGCCGCGCACGTCGCCGCCTCGGCCGCTTCCCAGGGGTCGCCGTGGCGGTCGTAGTGGATCAGGAACGCGGCGGCGAAGACGTCGCCGGCGCCGGTGGCGTCGACCTCGCGGGTCCGGCGCGGCCGGATCTCGTAGCGGTCGCCGTTGACGTAGAGCAGCGCGCCCTCGACGCCGGCGGTCACGACGGCCAGGGGCACGCGCTGCACCCACTCGGTGACCCGGGCCTCCTGGCCGCGCACGTCGTGGGCGCTGACGAAGACCGCCTGGAGGCGGTCGAGCACGAGATTCGGCGACGGCCACGGCCCGGGACTGACCGCGCCCTCGCGGTCCACCGCGCGCAGCCAGCCCTGCGCCTCGGCCCCGATGGCGGCGTCGGGGAAGGCCGAGGCCAGCGCCGGATCGACCTCCTGCAGCACCGGCGCCAGCAACACCAGCGGCGCCCCGCGCCAGTCCTGGGGCAGATCGGCGACCGTCAACGGACGCGCCGCCCCCCGCACCCGCAGCGCCCGCCCGCCGGCCGCCGCCCGGTGCTCGAACGCCGTCGTCTGCGCCCCCTCCAGCGTCACGACCTCGATCCGCGAGGGCACGTCGTCGAGCGGAAAGTCCGGCGCGTGACTCGTGAGGATCGCCGCCGACACCCCCAGCCGATCCGCCGTCACCGCCGCATACAGCGCCGCCCCCCCCGCCCGCACCACATCCCCGAAATAATCCAGCGTCACATGCCCCACCGCCACGAAATCCGGCGCACTCATGCCGTCAGGGGAATGACACAGTCATGAGGACGCATGCGGTTCCCGGAGCGACGAGAACGGTGCAGATGCGAGGCGGCGAGGAGTTCCCGACTGAGGCGTAGGCCGCCTACGCCGCAGGGAGGGAATGCGCCGTTCTCGTCGCTCCGCCGCGCGCCGTTATCGTCGTCTCCGCCTACACCATCGTGAGGCCGCCGGAAACGGACAGCGTCTGGCCAGTGATGAAGCCGGCGTCATCGGACGCGAGGAAGACCACGGCCGGCGCGACGTCCTCCGGCACTCCGAGGCGACCCCACGGGATCACGCGCCTGAGGCTCTCGGCGAGCTTGGGGCTCGCCCTCGGCGGCCAGCGCCAGGGCGATCGCACGCCCGATGCCGCTGGCGCCGCCGGTGACGACGGCGACCCGGTCGCGCAGCCTCACGGCAGCAGGGCCCGGGCGATGATGTCCCGCATGATCTCGCTGGTGCCGCCGCCGATCGTCATGAGCCGGGCGTCGCGGGCGAAGCGCTCGATCGCGTACTCGCGCATGTAGCCATAGCCGCCGTGCAGCTGCACGCAGTCGTAGGCCACGCGGTTGACCATCTCGGCCGTGAAGAGCTTCACCATCGAGATCTCGCGCACGCAGTCCTCGCCGGCCGCGAACTTCGCGCAGGCGGCGTAGGTCAGCCAGCGGCCGGCCTCGATCCGGGTGGCGAGGTCGGCCAGCTTGTGGCGGACCGCCTGCTTGTCGCTGAGCGGGCCGCCGAAGGCCTGGCGCTCGCGCACGTAGGCGATCGTGTCCTCGAGCGCGCGCCCGGCCATGGCCACCGCGTGGAGACCGGCCACCAGCCGCTCGCGCTGGAACACCCGCATGACCTCGTAGAAGCCCACGCCCTCGCGGCCCAGCAGGTTCGCGGCGGGCACCCGCATGTCCTGGAACGACAGCTCGGCCGTGTCCGAGGCGCGCATCCCCGTCTTGTCGAGCGTGCGGCCGACCGTGAACCCCGGCGTCTGCCGCTCGACCAGGAACATCGAGATGCCGCGATGGCGCTTGCCCTCGCCGCCGGATTCGACCCGCGCGGCCAGGAAAAAGAGGTCGGCGGTGGTGCCGTTGGTGATGAACATCTTGGCGCCGTCGATCACGTAGTGGTCGCCGTCGCGCACGGCCCGGGTCCGGATGGCCGCCACGTCGCTGCCGCCACCCGGCTCGGTCACCGCGATGGCGGTCAGGATCTCGCCGCGGCAGATCCCCGGCAGGTACTTCTTCCTCAGGGCCTCGCTCCCCGTCCAGTAGAGGTGGGGCGAGGCCATGTCGCAGTGGACCCCGACCGCCATGGCGAACGAGCCCGAGCGCGAGCGCGCGCACTCCTCGTGGAGCACCGCCGTCGTCAGGAGGTCGGCGCCGGCGCCGCCGTACGTCTCGTCGTATTCGACGCCCAGCAGCCCCAGCTCGCCCATCCGGGGCCAGATCCAGCGCGGCAGCCGCCCCGCCTGCTCCCACTCCTCGACGTGGGGGGCGATCTCCTTGTCGACGAACGCCCGCACCGTCGCCCGGAACATCTCGTGGTGGTCGCTGAAGATCTTCATTGGCGGATGCGTGCCCGGGTCGGGAGCGGTCCTCCCCGCCGCGAGTGTGCGCCGAGCCGGGGCCGTTTGTCTACGGCCGGTCGAAGTACAGCTCGAGGAGCTGACCGAGGACGGCGGAGAGGCCGTAGGCGAGGCCGAGCTCGTTGGCGACGGCGCCGGCCTGGATCTCGATCGCCGCCTGCTGAAACGGCGTCACCAGCACCATGGCGTTGGAGGGAGACACCTTGCCGACGACGGTCACCTTGACCTGCGACTTCCCGGCGGTGGCGACCAGGCCGACCGTGAACCGTGGGTGCTCGATGTCGAGGGAGCGGCTGCCGCCGGTGCGCGCCGGCAACGTGACGCGCAGCACCTTGGAGGACTCCGGCGGCGTCGACAGCACCTCCTGATGCAGGGCCAGCCAGCCGGGCGCGTCCTGCACCTCGGCGATGAGGACGACGTCGACGGCGGGGAACGCCACCGGAGCCGCGGCGGCGCGCCGGGGCGTCGTGGCGGCCGCGAACGCCAGCAGGATCAGGGCGATGGCCGCCGCGGAATGAAGAATCGCGCGTCGCACGGGCGCCTGAGAGGGGCAAGTCGCGCGCCATGCCGGCGGCTCATAGCCGCCCGATTCCGCAACGATTGCATTTCTTCCAGACGGGGGGCGGTGACGCCTGCTCGACAGTGCAGTGTCCGGTGTCGCGCTGACGACATCCGAGGCCGGGGACGACGCCGTTCGCCGTCAGGGTGCCTGCGCCAGGATCTCGCGATACAGCGCCTCGTACCTCGCCGCCACCGTGCGCACGTCGAACCGCGCGGCCGCGCGCGCGCGGATCGCGGCCGGCTCCAGCTGGAGCGCCCGCTGGACGAGCGAGGGCAGCGCGTCGGGATCGTCGGTGACGTACCCGGTCAGGTCCGGCTCCAGGATCTCGGGCAGCGCGCCCCGGGCCAGGCCGACCACCGGCCGGCCGGCGGCCAGCGCCTCCAGGCTCACCATCCCGAACGCCTCGTCGACGCGCGAGGGCATCAGCACGCACCCGGCGCCGCCCAGGAGCGTGGACTTCGCGACGTGGTCGACGACGCCGACGTACTGGACGGCACCGTCGAGCTCCGGCTCGATCGCCCGCCGGAAGAAGTCGACGTCGGTGATGGGGCCGGCCAGGGTGAGGGGCAGGCCGAGGGCGCGCGCGGTTCGCACCGCCAGGTCCGGCCCCTTGGTGGCGTCGATCCGGCCGATGAACACCAGGGGGCCGTTCCGGCGGGGCGACAGGTCGAACGCCTCGACGTCGACGCCGTTGTGGATCACGGCGCAGTGGCGCGCGCCGGCGCCGCGGAAGCGGGTCGCCTGGAACTCGCTGACGGCGGCGACCCAGAGGTCGGGATGCCGGGCGGCGAACCACTCGGCGTCGGTGTAGACCTGCGTGTGCCACGTGTGGAGCACCGGCGGACTCGACAGGCCGGCGAGGATGAAGCCGGACGCGCCGAGATGCGAGTGCACGAGGTCGAAGTCGGGCGCGTGGCGGGCCGCCAGCAGGAGGGCGTCCTGCTCGTAGTACGCGTACTCGAGCGCCGTGGCCGCCGCCATCCGCGCGAACACGTGCTCGGGCACGGCCGGCAACAGCGTGGCCGCGGTCCGCGAGTCGCCGGAGGCGATGAGCGCGACCTCGACCCCCCGTCGCGCGAGCGCCTCCAGCAGGCCGGCGAGGAACGTCTCGATCCCGCCCATCGCATCACGCGCCACCGGGAACCACAGCGGCGCCACGTGAAGCACCCGCATCGGCTCAGACCCCGGCCCGCGCGAGGAGCTCGCCGAGCACCTGCTCGGCCGCGAAGTGGGCGCGGGCGATCTCCCGGGCGGCCGCGGCGTGCGCGGCCCGGTCGGCGGCGATCGCGTCCACCGCCCCCAGGGCGTCGTCCAGGCTGCGAAAGGCGAACAGGCCCCGGCCCGTGGGCAGGACGCGGCCGAAGCCGGTATCCTCGGTGACGACGGGCTTGCCGGCGGCCAGGTAGCAGGCGCTCCGGTCGCTGAACCAGCCGCTCCGCAGCTCGACGTTCTGCGCCTTCGCCACCGTGAATTCGGCGCTGGACGCCCACACGTAGTCCCGGTAGGGACCGGGCTCCCGGGTGAGCGCGACGGCGTCGACGACGCGCCAGCCGTGGGCGTCGAGCCGGGCCCGGGCGGCATCGTCCACGGCGGCCAGCGCCAGCTCGAAGTGCTGGGCCGACCGGCGCGGCAGGTCGAGAACCATCTCGAACCGCTCGTGCTTGCTCCATCCGAGCGTGCGGCCTTGCCACGCCACGTCCTTCTCGCGCTGCCGCCAGTTGGCAACGGTGGTGAAGCGCAGCAGACCATTGGCCGCCGGCGTGGCAAGGGGGGACGGTCGCCACCAGTCGAGCACGACCGGCTGGCGGGTCGGGTGATAGGCGAACACGCCCCCCGGCACCTCGCAGTCGGGAGCGCCGAGGTTCTCGCCGAACGTGAAGTGATGCGTGTGCGCCGCCAGGTGCTCGATCGTGAAGCGCCGGCCGAGGGCGACCTCGATCTGCGGCAGGACGGGATCGGTTTCCAGGTAGATGCGCACGGGGACCCGCGCGTGTTCCGGGCCGAGCACGGTGGCGCCGCTGAGGTTCACGAGGACGTCGGCGCCCGCGAGCACGCGCCTGAGCGCGGGCTCCGGCTGGCCGTAGACCCGGCCGGTCTCGCACGCGGCGCGGTACGCCCAGCGGTCGGCGAACCCGGCCCCCGCCATGGCCCGGGCCAGATAGTCGACGGTGTAGCGGGGGTCGCCGCTCACCGCGTTCGCCTCGACGTCGAACGGCCACGCGCCCGTGTCCTCGACGTACCAGACGTCGTGGCCCAGGCGCCGGAAGCCTTCGAGGTAGTGCAGGACCTGCCAGGCGACGCCGGCGAACGGCAGGGCGCCCATCAGGCCGAGGACGACCAGCCGCAGGCGGCTCATCGCCGGGTCGACCCCCGCTCGAGCGCCGCGCCGGGGACGGCGGGGGCCGCCAGCCGCTGATGGCGCCACAGGCGCGCGTAGAGCCCGTCGCGCGCGAGGAGCACGTCGTGCGGACCCTGCTCGACGATGGCGCCGCGGTCGAGCACCACGATGCGGTCGGCCCGCCGGATCGTCGAGAGCCGGTGCGCGATGATGAAGGTAGTCCGCCCCTTCACCAGGCGATCGAGGGCCTCCAGCAGGAGGCTCTCGGTGTGCGCGTCGAGCGCGGAGGTGGGCTCGTCCAGGATCAGGATCGGCGCCTGCTTCAGGAACGCCCGGGCGATGGCCAGGCGCTGCTTCTCGCCGCCGGAGAGCGTCATCCCGCGCTCGCCCACCACGGTGTCGTAGCCCCGGGGCAGCCGCTCGATGAACTCGGCGGCGTTCGCCGCGCTCGCCGCGGCGACGATCTCCTCCGGCGAGGCATCGGGGCGGCCATAGGCGATGTTCTCGGCCACGGTGACGGGGAAGATGAACGGCTCCTGCAGGACGATGGCGATCTGCTGGCGGAGCGAGCGCAGCCGCAGATCGCGGGCATCGTGGCCGTCGATCGTCACCCGTCCCGTCCGGGGATCGAAGAATCTCAGCAGCAGGCCGGCCAGCGTGCTCTTGCCGGCGCCGGTCGGGCCGACGATGGCGACGATCTCGCCCGGCGCCGCCTCGACCGTCAGGTCGTGCAGCACGTCGCGGCCCGGCTCGTAGCCGAAGCTGACCGCCTCGCAGCGCACGTGGCCGCGCAGGGGGACGTCGGTGGCGTCGGCGCGCTCCGGCACGTCGGCGGGCGTCTGCAAGACCTCGGCGATCCGATCCGCGCTCGCGGCGGCGTGCTGGAGCGTCGACGTCGTGTAGGTGATGGAGCTGAGCGGACCGTAGAGCGAGGCGAGATAGGAGATGAACACGAGGATCTCGCCGGTGGTGAGCCGCCCCTCGAGCGCGTACCGCCCCCCCAGCCAGACGATGGCGGCGGTGCCGGCCGCCGTCACCAGCCCGACCACCAGCTTGAACCACATGTCGGCCAGCGACTGCCGCTCGTAGGCCCGGACCGTCGCCCCCGCCTGCCGCCGGAAGCGCTCGTGCTCGCGCGCCTCCCGGGCGAACGCCTGCACGACGGGAATGGCCGCCAGCGTCTGCTGGACGGAGGCGACCATCAGGCCTTCGTGGTCCAGGCGCTCGCGGGCGCGCTCGCGCATGGGCGCGCCGAACGCCCGGATGGCGAGGGCGAGGAACGGGACCACGGCCAGCGCGACGAGCGTCAGCGTCGGCTCCAGGCGCCACATGATCAGGAACATGCTGCCGAGCGTGAGGGCCGAGCCGAGCAGCGGCAACAGCGCGCCGTTCACGAGCATCTGCACGGCGTACGAGTCGCCGGTGACCCGCGTGATCATGTCGCCCACCGGGCGCCGGCTGTGGAAAACGAGCGAGAGCCGCTGGAGGTGCAGGAAGAGATCGGCGGCGAGATCGTAGACCATCCGCTGACCGAACCGGACGCTGGCGACGGTCTGGGCCATGGTGGCGAGCGTGCCGAGCAGGAAGATGGCGACGGTCGCCAGCGCCACCCACACGAGCAGCCCCGCCGGGGCCTCGCCGCCGGGCAGCGCGCGAAGCGCGGCGGCGAGGGCGGGCGACAGCGGCTCGCCGCCGAGGACCTGGTCGACGAGGAGCTTCATGGGCCACGGCCGCAGGACGTCGAGGGCGATCGACGCGGTCATGGCGGCCAGCACGATGGCCAGGTCCGCCCGATGGGGTCGGACGTACCGCAGCAGCGGCCAGAGATTGGTCATGCGCTCTTGGCGTCGGTCGGCTGCGCGCTCGGCCAACGCCGCGCAGGCTTCCTCGCGTGCCGTCCGGGCGCCACCGGGGCGCGGGCGGCCACCGTGACCGGCAGGCCGCGCTTCAGCCAGTGATGCCCGACGAGGAAGGCGGCGACCGCGTGTCCGCCCTCGAGGATGCCCCGGGCGGCGACGGCGGTCGCGGTCGCGCCGAGCGCCAGCGCCACCGCCGGCGCCCCGTCGAGCGCCGCGGCGACCGCGAGGCCGGCGAGCGCGACGATGGTGGCCGCCGCCGCGACCGAGTAGCGTGACGAGACGCGAAAGCGCCAGAGCTGCTTGCCGTGACCGTGCTCCTCGACGGCCATCAGGAGGCGAGCGCGGCCGAGGAGGCCGCCACGCACCTCGAGGTCCCAGCGGTCCCAGTCGCCGCCGCGGGCGACCACGAAGCCGGCCGCGCGCAGGGCCGCCTCCAGGCGCGCCAGCATCGCGGGCGCCTCGCGCCACGTCTCGGTCCAGAGCGTGAACCGCCGGGGCGCCGGCACGACGAACACCGAGAGCCCTCGGCGGCGCCAGACCGTGAGCCCGTGGCCGAGCCGACCCCGGAGCCGCGCGGCCGGCTGCAGGACGTGGAGCCAGGCGATCAGCAGCCGGAGCCGGGCGCGCTGGAGCGGCGCCGGGCGGGGGTGGCGAAAGTCGACGCGCATCGCCGCGACGGCGGCGTGGACGAGCGGGGCGCCGACGGCGACGATCAGCGCGGGGATCGCGAGCCG
>DASWJN010000138.1:0-5980 GCA_036397135.1 Candidatus Methylomirabilota bacterium | reverse complement strand
GTCGACCTGCTGGCGGCCCCGACCACGCCGAGCGTGGCGTTCAGGCACGGCGACAAGGCCGACCCGCTGGCGATGTACATGAACGACGTCTACACGATCCCGGCCAGCATGACGGGGCTGCCGGCCGTCTCCGTGCCCTGCGGCTTCAACGCCGCAGGCCTGCCGATCGGCCTGCAGCTCATCGGCCGCACCCTCGACGAGGCGACCTTGCTGCGGGCCGCTCACGCCTACGAGGGGGCCACGGCCTGGCGCGAGCGGCGTCCGGCGCTGGCATGAGCACCGTGGCCTCGACCGGCTACGAGACGGTCATCGGCCTGGAGGTGCACGCCCAGCTCTCCACCCGCTCGAAGATGTTCTGCGGCTGCCCGACGACGTTCGGTGCCGCGCCCAACAGCCTGACCTGCCCGATCTGTCTCGGGATGCCGGGGGTCCTGCCGGTGGTCAACCGGCGCGCGGTGGAGTTCGGGGTGCGCACCGCCCTGGCGTTCGAGCTCCGCGTGAACCCCGCATGCCGGTTCGCCCGCAAGCACTACTACTATCCCGACATGCCCAAGAACTTCCAGATCAGCCAGTACGAGGAGCCGCTGGCCGAGGACGGCTGGCTGGAGATCGACGTGGCCGGCGCCCCGCGCCGCATCGGCATCCAGCGCCTGCACCTGGAGGAGGACGTCGGCAAGCTCGTCCACGAGGGCGACTTCGCCGCCGCCCAGGCCAGCCTGGTCGACTACAACCGCGCCGGCGTGCCGCTCATGGAGACGGTCAGCCGGCCGGACCTCCGCTCGCCCGAGGAGGCGGCGGTCTATCTGAGGGCCTTCCGCGCCGTCCTCGTCTACCTCGGCGTCTGCGACGGCAACATGGAGGAAGGCTCGCTCCGCTGCGACGCCAACATCTCCCTGCGGCCCCGCGGCGCCGCCGAGCTGGGGACGAAGGTCGAGATCAAGAACCTCAACTCGTTCCGCAACGTGCAGCGCGCGCTCGAGTACGAGGTGCAGCGCCAGGCCGAGGCCCTCGCCGCCGGCCGCACGATCGCGCAGGAGACGCGGCTGTTCGACGCCGACCGCGGCGTGACGGGCTCGATGCGCTCCAAGGAGTACGCGCACGACTACCGGTACTTTCCCGAGCCCGACCTGGTGCCGCTGAAGCTCGACGCCGCCTGGGTCGAGCGGTTCCGGGCGGAGCTGCCCGAGCTGCCCCGGGCGCGCCGCCGGCGCTTCGCCAGCCAGTACGGGCTGCCGGCCCACGATGCCGAGATCCTCACGCAGTCGCGCGCGCTGGCGGAGTACTACGAGGCGGCGGTGCGCGCCCACGACAACCCCAAGGCGATCTCCAACTGGATCATGACGGACCTGCTGCGCGAGGTGGGGGGCGACGACGAGGCCGCCCTGGCGAGCTCCCCGGTCTCCCCGGCCCACCTGGCCGGCCTGGTGAAGCTGATCGACGACGGCACCATCAGCGGCAGGATCGCCAAGGACGTCTTTGCCCGCATGCTGGCGTCGGCCGACGATCCGGCCACCATCGTCCGCCGCGAGGGCCTGACCCAGGTGGCCGACGCCGGGGCGCTGGAGACGCTGGTGGACCAGGCGATCGCCGGCAATCCCCGGGCGGTGGCCGACTTCAAGGGGGGCAAGACGGCCGCCGCCAGGGCCCTCGTGGGGCAGGTCATGAAGGCCAGCGGCGGGAAGGCCAACCCCGCCATCGTGGACCGCCTGGTGCAGGAGAAACTCTCTCGGATCTGACCCGGGCGACTATAATCGAAACGCCCGCCATGATTGAGCTTCACCGGGTCTGGAAGATCTATTCGGTCGGGCCCGTCAAGGTCCCGGCGCTCTCGGACGTCTCCTTCCGGATCGCCAAGGGCGAGTTCGTGACGCTGTGCGGTCCGAGCGGGGCCGGCAAGACGACGCTGCTGCGGCTGCTCTACCGCGAGGACGTGCCGAGCGAGGGCGAGGTCGAGGTGCTCGGCGAGGAGCTCACGCTGCTGAGCCGCCGGCAGGTGGCGGCGCTCCGGCGGTCGATCGGGATCGTCTTCCAGGACAGCAAGCTGCTGCCCGGCCGCACCGTGTACGAGAACGTCGCGTTCGTGCTGCGCGTGCTCGGCACGCCGCGGCGCGAGATCACCGGGCGGGTCTTCGACGCGCTCCGCGCCGTCGGGCTGTCGGCGCGCGCCCAGGCCTATCCCGCCCAGCTCTCGCAGGGCGAGGCGCAGCGCGCGGCGCTGGCCCGGGCCATCGCCCGCAAGCCCCTGCTCCTGATCGCCGACGAGCCGACCGGCAACCTCGACGAGGGCATGGCGGCCGAGGTCCTCGACATCGTGAAGGACATCTGGGCCGGTGGTACCACCGTGCTGTTCGCCACCCACCAGGCCGCGCTCACCGAAACGCTCGGACGGCGCACGCTGAGCCTGCTGGGCGGGCGCCTGGTGAAGGACGAGGGCTGACGGGCGTATGTTCGGCTTCCTCCTCGGGGAGGCGCTGCGGGATCTTCGCCGCGCGGGGCGCGTCGCCGTGAGCGCCATCCTGCTGATCTCGCTGGCGCTGGCGGCCCTCGGCGCCTTCTGGCTGCTCTCGTCCAACCTCGGCCAGGCCGTGGCGCAGTTCCGCGACCGCGTCAAGATCGTCGTCTACCTCCAGCGCGAGCCGGCGCCGCTCGAGGCCAGCGCGCTCGTGGAGCGCGTGCGCCGGATGCCCGGGGTGGCGGCCGTGCGCTACGTCGGCAAGGCGGAGGCGCTCGGCACGCTCCGGCAGGTGCTCGGCAAGGATGCCGCGATCGCCGACGCGTTGCCGCAGAACCCGTTGCCGGCCTCGCTGGAGGTGACGCCCACCGCGGAGGGGGCCACGCTGGAGGGGGCGCGCGCGCTGGTGAGCCGCCTGGCCGCGCTCCCGGAGACCGACGAGGTCGGCGGGGGCGTGGACTGGATCGACCGCTTCGCCCGCGGCCAGCGGCTGCTGTGGCTGTTCGGCCTCGGCGTCGGCGCGGTGCTGGCGGGCGCGGCCATCCTCACCGTGGCCACGGCGACGGCGCTCGTGCTGCACGCGCGCCGCGAGGAGATGGACATCATGCGCCTGGTCGGCGCGCCCGAGCACGTCGTGCGGCTGCCGCTGCTGCTCCAGGGGATGATGCAGGGCCTGCTCGGCGCCGTGCTGGCGATCTGGGTGCTGGTCGCCTGCTACGCGGTGATCGGGCCCCGGGTGGAGCCGCTCGTCACCGAGACGCTCGGCATCGCGCGGCTGACGTTTCTGCGCCCGCTCAACGTGGTCTCGCTGATGGTGACCGGCACGCTCCTGGGCGGCCTGGGCGGGTGGCTCGCGCGCGGGAGAGTCCAGGCGTGAAGCGTGTCGCCGCCTGGGCCCTGGCGCTGGCGTGGCTCGCGGCGCCGGTCTTCGCCCAGGCCCCGAAGAAGCACGACCCCATCCGGACCCAGCAGCACAAGCTGCGGCAGACGGAGGAGAAGCTCAAGGACGAGCGCCGGAAAGCGGCCGAGGCGCGCGCCCGCGAGACCTCGATCCTGGCCGAGCTGGAGCAGGTCGAGCAGCGCCTGGCGGACAAGCAGCGGGACATCGGCCGCCTCGACGGGCGCATCCGCAAGACGCAGGGCGAGGTCACCGGGCTGCGCGGCGAGGTCCGGTCGCTCGAGAAGCAGCGGGCCGCGCAGGAGCAGGCCCTGGCCCGGCGGCTGCGGGCGATGTACAAGGTGCAGGCCCAGGGCGGGGCCCTGCCGCTGCTGCTGTCCGGCGACGACCCCATCGCGCGGGCGGTCGCCGTCCGCCACCTGACGCGCCTGGCCGCCCTGGACGCCCGTCTCATCCAGGAGTATCGTGGAACGACAACCCGGTTGGAGGATCGCCGCCGCCGGGAAGAAAGCCGGCAGCGGGAGCTTGCCGATCTCAAGTCCGACGCCCAGCGTGAGCAGACCGAAGTCGATCGTGACGCCGCCAAGCGGCGAACCCTCCTCGCCAGGGTCCGCGACGAGCGCGCCTACCACGAGCGGATGGTCGGCGAGCTCACCGAGGCCGCCCGCCGCCTCGAAGCCTTCATCGGCGATCTGCAGGCCAAGCAGCGCCGCCTGGCCCGGGTGCCGCCCCCCAAGGGTGGCGTCGCCCCCCCGGCCGTCGGCTTCGGCAATCTCCGCGGCCGGCTGCCGTGGCCGACGGAGGGCCGCATCATCGCCGCGTTCGGCGCCCAGGTCCACCCCCGCTTCGGCACGCGGACCTTTCGCAATGGTGTCGACATCGAAGCCAACGGGGGTCGTGAGGTGGCGGCCGTCTTCGGCGGCCACGTCATCTACACCGGCTGGTTCAAGGGCTACGGCAATCTGATCATTCTGGACCATGACAACGAGTACTACACGTTGTACGCCCACATGGCCGAGATCGGCGTGAAGGAGGGCGACGACGTGCGGCAGGGACAGCGCATCGGAACGGTCGGGGACACGGGCTCGCTGGAGGGACCGCGGCTGTACTTCGAGGTCCGCTACCAGGGCAAGCCCCAGGATCCCGAGCAGTGGCTCCGGCAGCGGAGCTGAGAGAGGTGGCCAGGGGGAACCCATGAAGAAGGGAATCGTGATCGGCGCATTGCTCGTGGTGCTCACGCTGTCGCTGGGCGGCTCGGCCGTCAGCAAGGTGACGGACAACGCCGCCACCTACGAGCAGCTCCGGCTGTTCACCGAGGTGCTGTCCATCGTGCAGAACCAGTACGTGGACGAGGTGCCGCCCAAGGAGCTGATCTACAGCGCGATCAAGGGCACGCTGCGCGGCCTCGATCCGCACAGCTCGTTCCTCGATCCCGAGAGCTACCGCGACATGCAGGTGGAGACGTCCGGCAGCTTCGGCGGCCTCGGCATCGAGATCACGCTGAAGGACGACATCCTCACGGTGGTGGCGCCGATCGACGGCACGCCCGCCTACCGGGCCGGCCTGAACACCGGTGACCGGATCGTCAAGATCGACGGCCTGTCGACGAAGGACATGCAGCTGTCCGACGCGGTCAAGCGGATGCGCGGCAAGCCCGGCACCAAGGTCACGATCAGCATCATGCGCGAGGGCTGGTCGGAGCCGAAGGACTACGACATCGTCCGCGAGCAGATCCGCGTGCAGTCGGTGCGCATGGTGGAGCTGGGCGACGGGATCGAGTACGTCAAGCTGCGGCAGTTCCAGGAGCAGAGCCCGCACGACCTCGAGGCCGCGCTGGACAGGCTCACCAAGAACGGCATGAAGGCCTTGATCCTCGACCTGCGCAACAACCCGGGTGGGCTGCTGACCGCCGCGGTCGAGGTGAGCGAGAAGTTCATCGACGACGGCAAGCTGGTGGTCTACACCGAGGGGCGGGTGCGCAACCAGAACATGCGTTTCTCGGCCCACGCCAAGCGGGGCTATTCGCAGCTGCCCATGGTGGTGCTGGTCAACCAGGGCAGCGCCTCGGCCTCGGAGATCGTGGCGGGCGCGCTCCAGGACTGGGGGCGGGCGACGATCATCGGCACCCAGACGTTCGGCAAGGGCTCGGTGCAGACGATCATCCCGCTGTCCGACGGCTCCGGCCTGCGGCTGACGACGGCCAAGTACTTCACGCCCAAGGGCCGCTCGATCCACGGCAAGGGCATCACGCCCGACATCATCGTGGAGGTGCCCAAGGAGCCGGCGCCCAAGGAGCGTCCGCTGCCCTCGGCCGATCCGCGGGAGGACCTCAAGACGGACGTGCAGCTGCTGAAGGCGCTCGAGGTCATCAAGACCCTGCGGACCGCCAAGTCGCAGGGCTGATGGCTCGCGTGGAATCCGGTGACCCCGGGGGTCGGGCGCGGGGCCCGCAGGCGCGGGGGCCGCGGGCGCGCCGGCATGGCTCGCCTGTCGCCGTAACTCGCTCCGGGCGCGGCTCGCTCGGGCCCCCCATCCCCCAGAGGGGGCTGGGGCGCAGACCAGTCGAAGCGTCGGCGGCTCGCTCGCCGCGCCCTGCGCTCGAACGGCGACGACGGCTCGCCATGACGGCG
>DASWJN010000137.1:0-11136 GCA_036397135.1 Candidatus Methylomirabilota bacterium | reverse complement strand
CGCCGCCTCGGCGATCAAGATGGCGTACGCCGCGTGGACCAAGGGCTCCCAGGCCCTGATCATGGCCGTCCGCGCGATGGCCACCGCCGAGGGCGTGGACGAGGCGCTGCTGGCCGAATGGCAGCGCTCCCAGCCCGAGCTGCCCAGACGCTCCGACAACGCCGCGCGCTCCACCGCCGGCAAGGCCTGGCGGTGGGTGGGGGAGATGGACGAGATTGCCGCCACGTTCGCCGGGGCCGGCCTGCCCGACGGCTTTCACCGAGGCGCCGGCGAGATCTACCGGCGGATGGCGTCCTACAAGCACGCCGCCGCGCCACCCTCGATGGAGGACGTCGCCAAGACGCTGCTGAGGGAGTCGGGGTCGTGAGCGCGACGACGGCGCCGCCGATCACGGGGCCGGAGGTGTGGCGCGGCGAGGACCTCGCCCGCTCCACCGACTGGATCCGGCCCGTCACCGCCGCCGAGGTGGACGAGCTGGACGGCGCGCTGCGTGCGGTGCAGCGGCGCGGGCTCGACTGGCCCAAGCTGACCCGCGACGAATTCCCGATCCCGCGGCTCGCGCAGTCGCTGGCGCAGGTGAGCCACGAGCTGGAGCACGGGCGCGGCCTGGTGCTGCTGCGGCGGATCCCGGTCGAGCGCTACATCGAGGACGAGCTGCGGATCCTCTACTGGGGCCTGGGCCTGCACCTGGGCACGCCCCGCTGCCAGAACGCGCAGGGCGAGCTGATCGGCGACGTGCGCGACGAGAACCGGCTCTACGGCGCCGTCCGCGAGCTGGACCCGGCCACGGCCGGCGAGCCGCGGACGTCGCGCTCGAAGGCCCGCTCGGCCGGGCCGCTGCGCTTCCACACCGACCGCGTGGACGTCGTCACGCTGCTCTGCGTCCGTCCGGCGGCCCGGGGCGGGCTCAGCAAGGTCGTCTCGGCGCCGGCGGTCCACAACGCGATCCTCGAACGGCGCTCGGACCTGCACGCGCTGCTGTGCGCGCCCTACTACCACAGCCGCGAGGGCGAGGCGGGCGGCCGCGAGCGGTTCTACGCCATGCCGATCTTCGGCGTGCGCGACGGCCGCTTCACCAGCCAGTACTCGCGCACGTTCGTGGAGAACGCCCAGCGCATTCCGGGCGTGCCCCCGCTGACGACGGCCCAGAACGAGGCGCTCGACCTGTGGGCCGAGGTCTGCGAGGAGCTGTGCTACTCGATGGAGCTGCGGGCCGGCGACCTGCAGCTCCTGAACAATCACGTCGTCTATCACGCGCGCTCGACCTACGAGGACGACCCCGCGCCCGGCCGCGACCGGTTCCTGATGCGCCTGTGGCTGTCGATGCCCGACAGCCGGGCGCTGCCCGCCGGCTACGAGGCGCTGTGGGGAAGCACAGAGGCGGGCGCGCTACGCGGCGGCATCGCGCAGCCGGTGGGAGTCCCACGATGAATCGCAAGCGGGTCGGCATCGTCGTGTTCCCGGACGTCGAGGTGCTCGACTTCTGCGGACCGTTCGAGGTCTTCTCCGTCACGCGGCTGAACGAGGCGGCCCGGCGCGAGGAGCCCTCGCCGTTCGAGGTGCTGCTGGTGGCCGAGCGGGCGGGGACGATCACCACCACCGGCGGCATGAAGGTGATCCCCGATCACACGCTCGACACCTGCCCGCCCCTCGACATCCTGGTGGTGCCGGGCGGCTGGGGCACCCGCGCGGAGATCAAGAACGAGCGCCTGCTGGCCTGGATCAAGGAGCGCGCGGCCCGGGTCGAGACGCTGACGTCGGTCTGCACCGGCTCCATGCTGCTGGGCCAGGCCGGCCTGCTCGACGGCCGCCACGCCACCACCCACTGGCGGTCGCTCCAGTGGATGCGCGACTCGTTCCCCTCGGTCACGGTGGAGGAGAAGCTGCACGTGGTGGAGGACGGCAACGTGCTGACGTCGGCCGGCATCTCGGCCGGCATCGACATGGCCCTGCGCGTGGTGGCCCGCTACCACGGCGAGGCGGTGGCCCGGAACACCGCCCGCAACATGGAGTACCGCTACCCGGACGACAACAGTCGCAGGGTCTAGTGCCCAGTCAGAAGTTCGCCGACCGCCGGAGCGACGTGGGCGAGGTGCCCATGAGGTGGGTCCACGGCACCACGAGACCGGAGTCCGCCTCGCACCCGCCACGGCTGGGCTCCATCAGGCTGCGGGGCGCACGGTGACAGGCGGCGGGAACGGGTCCGCGGACCCCACCTCATGCGCGCCTCGCCCACGTCGGCAACGCCTGTGGACTTCTGATTCAGGACACCGAGGGCTAGGTGACGAGGAGGGGGTGGGCGTCGGTCACGACGCGGGTCTGGGCGTCGAGGGCGGTCCGGATGTGCCGGGGCAGGTTGAAGGCGTGCTGGTGGGTCTGGCCGTCCCAGTAGGCTGGCGTCCCCGTGATCCGCTCGGCGACGAGCCGGTCGACGGCGGCGGTGGTCTGCTGGCGTGGATCCGTCTTCTTGGTGGCGGTGATGAAGCCCCACGGCGTGCCGAAGCACGACATGAACGTCTGGTAGCCGGCCACCACCGGGAACACCTCGCGCAGCGTGCGGTGGATCGACGTGAAGAAGTCCAGCTCCCCCAGCTTGGTCATGCCCGCCTGCAGGGTCATCGCGCCGCCCGGGGTGAGGCGATCGCGAACCAGGCGGTAGAACTCCCGGGTGAACAGGAGGCAGGCCGGGCCTTCCTCGAGAGGCTCGACCAGGTCGATCGTGATGAAGTCGAACCGCTCGGCCGTCTTCTCGAGGTAGGCGCGGGCGTCCTCGTGCCGCACCTCCGACCGCGGGTCCTCGAACGCGCCCTGGTGCATCTCCGGCAGGTGCCGCTTGCACAGCTCGACCACCTCGCCGTCGATGTCCACCATCACCGCCCGGCGGATCGACGGATACCGGAGGATCTCGCGCAGGGTCGCCCCCTCGCCGCCACCGATCACGAGCGCCGACTCGGGCGGCCGCTCGGAGGCCAGCATGCCGGGGTGGACGAGGGCCTCGTGATAGACGAAGTCCTCGGCCTGGCTCGACTGGATGCGGCCGTCGAGGACCAGGACCTTGCCGTAGGCGTGGGTCTCCAGGATCTCGACGTGCTGAAACTTCGTCCGCGCCTCGACGATGGTGCGCCGGATCGCGTGCATGTGGCCCTCGAGGGCCGTGGTCGGCTCGAAGAACCACTTATAGGACTGCGCGGTGATCAACTTGGGATCGGGACCGGGCTCTTGTTGGCGATGGGCGCGATGGCGTTGATGAACATCCCGCGCTGCATCTCGACCACCGACGCGCGCTCGGCGCCGAACTGCTCGACCAGGTAGTTGGCCGCGACCTCCGGCTGGAGCACGTCGCCGCAGGAGAAGATGTCGACCGCGGCGTACCGGTACTCGGGCCAGGTGTGGATGGAGAGGTGGGACTCGGCGATCACGACCACGCCGCTAATGCCGAACGGGTTGAACTCATGAAATACCACGTCGACGATGGTGGCCTGGGCCCGCTTGGCCGCCTCGACCAGCGCGCCCTTCACGCTTTCGAGGTTGCTGATGGCGTCCGAGTCGCACTCGAACAACTCGAGCAGCAAGTGCCGCCCCAGCGCGTTCAATCCACTGGCCCTCCTTTGGTCGATCCGGCCATCTACCGCACCTCTCCTGCGCCGCGGACCGTCGCGGCGCCGTTCTGGCGGCAAAAAAGTTTTCGCCACCGGCAAAATCTGTTTCACTGTAGGGTCCGTACACAGCCATTGCAAGAAAAAAACGCGTCACGACGCGCGTTCGGCGCCGACGTCGCGCCCGCCGCCGCGCTCGCTTCACCTCGTCGCGCGCCCGCCGCCGCGCCGCTGCGTCTCGCCCGGCCGACCGTGCATCGCGCTTCCCATGCGCGCCGCGCCCGGACGCCGGCGGCGCCGGCGCGCGTGAGCGCGGCGCCGGCGCGCGTGAGCCAACGCGCGGCCGCGCGGCGTCGCCGCTCGGACCGACGGCGCCGGCGGGTCACTTTTCTCTTGCGTTCGCTCGACGGGACAGTAAAGTGACGAAAGAATTTCTCTCCGCCCTGGCGGCGGCATGGTGATTGGAGGCGAGATCCCCCGCAGTGAGGAGGAGGAGCGAATGACGAAGACGGTGACGATGGCGGCGGCGACCGCCGGCCGCGCGGAAGGCGGCACCCCCCTCAACGCCTTCGACAACGCGCTGCTGGCGGCCGGCATCGGCAACATCAACCTCATCAAGGTGTCGAGCATCCTCCCTCCCGACGTGCCGGTGATCGAGCTCCCCAAGATCAAGCCCGGCGCCCTGATCCCGACGGCCTACGCCGCCATGACCAGCGAGACGCCCGGCCAGACCGTGGCCGCCGCCGTCGGCTACGCCGTCCCCGACGACCCGGCCAAGAACGGCGTCATCATGGAGTTCCACGGCGTGGCCACGAAGGCGGAGGCCGAGCGGCAGATCCACCTCATGCTGGAGGAAGCCTTCCGGGTGCGCGGCGAGACCATCCGCGAGCGCGGCGTGGCCGCCGTCGAGCACACCGTCGAGCGGATCGGGTGCGCGCTGGCGGCGATCACCCTGCTGGCGGACGAGGACCTCGTCTAGGCCGGCCAGCTGCAGCACTGCCCGGATGCGACCCGCCTCTCCCCGCTTCATCGCCTGCGAGCGGACTCTCTCCGACGGCCGGATCATCGTCTACGGCATCCCGTTCGAGGGCCGGGTCAATCTCCGCAAGGGCGCCGACACCGGCCCGCGCGACCTGCGCCTGGCGTCCGATTCCATCGAGACCTACTCGCCCTGGGTCGAGCGCGACCTGGAAGATCTCGCCCTCGCCGACATCGGCGACTGCGAGCTGCCCACGCACGCCTCGCCGCGCGAGCAGCTCGACGCCGCCCGCGAGCAGATCGAGGCCTGGTGGCGGCCCGGGCTGATCCCGTACATGCTGGGCGGCGACCACACCGCCACGGTGCCGGTGGTCGAGGCCCTGGCGCCGTCCTTCCCGGAGCTGCGGATCCTGCAGCTCGACGCCCACCCCGACACGCGGGAGGAGTTCCTGGGCGAGCGGTACAACTATGCCTCGGCCATGGCCCGGGTGATGGACGTGGTGGAGCCGGCGCGCGTGTTCCAGGTCGGCATGCGGACGGGGTCGCGCGA
The DNA here is from genome assembly GCA_036397135.1 of Candidatus Methylomirabilota bacterium. GTDB lineage: Bacteria > Methylomirabilota > Methylomirabilia > Rokubacteriales > CSP1-6 > AR5. The sequence goes on along the minus strand of DASWJN010000137.1, from coordinate 6,012 downwards.
GGAGTACCTGAACCGCCGGCCCCACTTCTACCCGGTGCTGGCCGGCCATCCGGTCGAGGTCGTCCGCCGGCTGCTGCCCGAGCTGCGGCGCCACCCGCTGTACGTGACGATCGACGTGGACGTGCTCGACCCGGCCGAGGCGCCCGGCACGGGCTCGCCGGAGCCCGGCGGCCTGCGGGTCCCCGAGCTGCTGGAGATCGTGCGGATGCTGGCCGCCTGCTCGATCGTGGGCGGTGACCTGGTGGAGGTCACCCACGCCTGGGATCCGAGCGGACGCACGGGCATCGCCGCCTCCTGGATCATCCGCGAGGCGCTGCTGACCTGGTGGGGCGGAGCCCGGTGAGGGCGCGCGAGGCCGCCCGGCGCGAGCGCGAGTACACCGCGCCGCGGCTGTACGAGATCGCCTTCGACATGAACCGCAAGGGCGAGGTCGACTTCCTCGTCCACTGCTTCGAGCGCTTCGCCCGGCGGCCGGTCCGGCGCGTGCTCGACATCGCCTGCGGCACCGGCCCCCACCTCGTGCGCCTGGCCGAGCGCGGCTACCGCATGGCCGGGCTGGACCTCTCCCGGCGGAACATCGAGTTCCTCGGGGAGCGGCTGGAGGCCAAGGGGCTGGCCGGCGATCTCGTGGTCGGCGACATGACCGACTTCCGGCTCCGGCAGCCGGTGGACGCGGCGATCTGCATGCAGGACTCGCAGGGCCATCTGCTCACCAACGCCCAGCTGCTCGCCCACCTCCGCAGCGTCGCGCGCAACCTGAGGCCCGGCGGCGTCTACGTCTTCGACCGCTACATAGCCTCGTCGTGGACGAACCCGGCGCGCTCGTGGTCGTGGTCGCGCCGGCGCGGCGGGCTCATCGTGCGCGCCTCCTTCTCGGCCCTGAACGACGTCGACCCCGTGTCGCAGGTGTTCACGGAGCGCATGACGCTGGAGGCCGTGGAGAACGGCACCCGCCGTGTATACCGGCAGACCCACCGCTCGCGGATGGTGTTCCCCCAGGAGCTGCGCGGGCTCGTCGAGCTGGCCGGCGGCTTCGAGTTCGTGCAGTGGTTCTTCGGCTTCAAGCCCCACCAGGTGCTGGAGCGCTCCCGGCACCCGCTGCTGATGGTGGTGGTTCTTCGGCGGGGGGCTGTTTGATTGACATGGGGGCCCCGAGATGGCCCCCAAACCCCCCGACGCTCGTCGCGCCCCGGCGCAGCCGTGGCGCTCCTCGATCACCCGTGAGGGCCTCGTGGTGGCCCCGGCCCAGGGCATGCGCCCCTACGCTCGTCGCGCCCCGGCGCAGGCGGTCCGGTACGCTGGACTCTGTGACGCGCGAGGTGCTGAGGCTGAAGCGGGGGCGGGATCGGCGGGCGCGGACGCATCCGTGGATCTTCAAGGCGGACGTCGCCGACGTCAGCGACGTCCGGCCGGGGTCCGCGGTCACGGTCATCGATGGCGGCGGGCGGTTCGTCGGGCGCGGGTTCTTCAACCCGCAGCCGGCGCTCTGCTGCCGGATCCTCACGTGGGAGGACGAGGCGATCGACGCCGCGTTCTTTCAGCGGCGGCTGGAGGCCGCGCTGCGAGCCCGCGCGGGACACCGCGCCGGCGCGGACGCCGCCCGGCTGGTGTGGAGCGAGGCCGACTCGTTGCCCGGGCTCGTGGTCGATCGCTACGGCCCGGTGCTCGTCATCCAGTGCCTGACGCTCGGCATGGCGCGCGTGCGCGGCGACCTCGTTGCCGGTCTCCGCGGCCGGCTCGGCGATCTGCCCGTGCTCAGCATGGACGACGGCGTGGGGGCGCGGCTGGAGGGCTTCGAGCCCGCCGCCGGCTGGGTCGATCGTCCCGGTCCCGACGAGGTCCTCGTCGAGGAGGCCGGCGTCCGCTTCTCGGTCCGGCCCGGCAGCGGCCACAAGACCGGCCTCTACCTGGATCAGGCTGCCAACCGCGTGCGCGTCGGCGCCGCGGCCGGCCCGGGAGACGTCCTCGACGTGTTCGCGTACGCGGGCGGCTTTGCCTGTCACGCCCTCCGCGCCGGCGCGCGGCGAGCGGTCTGCGTGGAATCCTCGCCGGAGGCGGTCGCCGCCGCGCGGCGCAATCTGGACGTGAACAACCTGGCCGATCGGGCCGAGATCCGCGCGGTCAACGCCTTCGACGAGCTGCGCCGGCTGGACCGCGGGCGTGAGCACTTCGACCTGATCGTCCTCGACCCCCCGCCTTTCGCCCGCGGCCGGGCCACCCTGGACGCCGCCCTGCGCGGCTACAAGGAGATCAACCTGCGGGCCCTGCGGCTGCTCGCCCCGGGCGGCCGCCTGGCGACGTTTTCCTGCTCCCACCACGTCGACGAGACCACCTTCGAGGCCACCTGCCGCGACGCCGCCACCGACGCGGCCGTCCGCGTGCGCGTCGTCGAGCGTCTGGGCCAGGCCCCGGATCACCCGGTACTCCTCACCGTGCCCGAGACCCGCTACCTGAAAGGCCTCCTGCTCCAGGCGCTCTGACGCGTGGCGGCGGCTACCAGCGACGCGTCTCGCCGTGCTCGGGGACCCAGACGCGGTCGGGATCGAGGCCGAGCCGGCGCGCCTCGGCCTGCAGGCGCCCGGGCGGCTCGGCCAGCGGCTCCTCCGCGAGATCGAAGGTGCCCCAGTGGACGGCGACGAACCGCCGGCCGCCGACGTCGCTCAGGATCTGCAGCGCCTCCTCGGGCGTCGTGTGCGTCAGGCGCATCATCGAGGCCGGCCGATAGGCGCCGATCGAGATCGCGGCCACGTCGAAGGGCCCGAGACGGTCGCCAATGGCCTTGAAGTGCGCCTCGTAGTAGCCCGTGTCGCCGGCGAAGAACGCGCGCCGCTCCCGCCCGGCCAGCGTCCAGCCCGCCCAGAGGCGGCGGTTGAGGTCGAAGGGCGACCGGGAGGCGAAGTGCTGGGCGGGCACGCACGTGAGGGTGAGCCCCCGGTCCACGCGGCTGTCCCACCAGTCCAGCTCGACGACGTCGGTGATGCCGAGGTCGGCGAACCAGGCCTTGAGCCCGAGCGGCACGTAGAAGCGCGGCCGGTGGACGGCCGCCAGCCGCTTGACCGTCGCCACGTCGAGATGATCGTAGTGGTCGTGCGAGATCAGCACGAGGTGCACGGGCGGGAGGTCCTCGAAGCGCAGCCCGGGCGGCGTCACCCGCCGGGGGCCTGCGAAGCTCACCGGGCTGGCGCGCTCCGACCAGTGAGGGTCCGTGAGGACGTTGACGCCGTCGAGCTGGACGAGCAGCGTCGCGTGACCGATCCACGTCAGCGTCGGCTCGCGCTGGTTCGCCCGCAAGGCGGCGCCGTCGTTGGCCACCCGCGGCAAGTCCACGGTCCTGGGCGCGAAGGTCGAGGCCCATATCCGGGCCACGAAGAACGTGGTGCGTGTCCAGAAGGCCGGCCGGGTGAACGCCGGGTTGGTGTTGGCGAAGCCGCGCTCGCGGTGGTGCGCGGGGGCGCCGGGGACGGGGCCGCCGACGCCGACGCAGCCCGCTCCCGCCACGAACAGGCCCACGAGCAGCATGGTGAGCGGGCCGCGACGCCCGGGCGTCGCCGGCCGGAACGGATCGGTCAGGAAGCTTCTCCGGCCGGCAGCTCGACGGTGAAGATGGCCCCGCGCCGGTCGAGGCGATTCTCGGCCCGCAGCGTGCCCTTGTGCTCGGCCACGATGCCGTAGGAGACGGACAGGCCGAGCCCGCTGCCTTCGCCCGGCGGCTTGGTGGTGAAGAACGGGTCGAACAGGCGGGGCAAGGCTTCGGCCGGGATGCCGGGGCCCGTGTCGAGCACCTCGATCGCGACCGCGGCGCCCAGGGGCCGGACGCGCACGGTCAGCACACGCTCGTCCGGCAGCCTGGCCATCGCCTGATGGGCGTTCTGCACCAGGTTGAGCACCACCTGCTGGATCTGGTTCTCGTCGGCCCACACGGTGGCGCACAGCTCGAACTCCGTGCGGACCTCCACCTGGTCCTGCATGAGCTGGTATTCCTTCAGCTCGAGCACCCGGCGGACCTGGTCGGCCACGGAGCACGGGCGGCGCTCCGGCGGGTAGTGGCGCGCGAAGAGCAGGAGATTCTGCACGATGCGGGCGGCCCGCGACGCCTCGTCGGCGATGATCGTGACCCGGTGCTTGACCTGCGGCGTGACGCCGCGATCCAGCAGCAGCTGGGCCTGCCCCAGGATCGTGGTGAGCGGGTTGTTGATCTCGTGGGCCACGCCCGAGGCCAGCTCGCCCACCGCCGAGAGCTTCTCGGCGTGGACCAGCTGGGCCTGGGTCCGCCTCAGCTCGTCGAGCTGGCGGACCGTCTCCGAGTACAGGCGCGCGTTGTCGAGCGCGACGCCGATCTGGTCGGCCGTCGCCTCCACCAGCGTCACCTCGCGCTCGTCGAACGCGTCGCTGATCTGGCGGCCCAGCGACAGCGTGCCGAGGAGGCGGCCGCGGCTGTGGATCGGCACGCACAGGAAGCCGCGCATCCGGTCCTTCTGCACGGCCGGCTTGGCCTCCGGCAGCAGGTTGGGCGAATCCACCACGCTCTTGAGATTGAGCGTCCGGCGGGTGGCGGCCACCCGCCCGATGAGCCCCTGCCCGACGGTGAGGACGCGGTTGATCTCGCGCAGCTGGTCGGAGAGCCCGCGGTCGCCGGCCAGGTGGAGCGTCGCGCCGTCGTCGGAGAGCAGGTGCAAGCTCGAGATCTCGTGGCCGGTCACGTGGGTGAGCGCCTCGACGGCGGTGCGCAGGACCTCCTGCACGTCGAGGGAGCGGCTCACCGTCTCGGCGACGGTGTGCAGGATCTCCAGATAGCGGTCCGAGCCCGGGCGGTCACTCATGCGCCGTGGCCCATGCCGCCCGACATTCTAGCATCGCGGTCCGCGCCGGCTCCCAGCTCGCGGAGCACGTCGGGGAAGCGCGCGACCACCCGCGGATCCCAGGCGCCGGCGTCCGTCTCCGACGCCAGGATGTCGAGCGTCTCGGCCAGCGACAGGGCGGACTTGTAGGGCCGCGCCGTCCGCAGCGCGTCGAAGACGTCGACCACGGCCATGATGCGGGCGCCGAGCGGAATCGCCTCGCCGCGCAGGCCGTCGGGGTACCCGGAGCCGTCCCAGCGCTCGTGATGGTGGCGGATGATCGGGCGGACGTCGGCGAGCGTCTGCATGCCGCGCACGAGGTCGGCGCCCACCGCCGGATGGCGATTGATCAGCTGCCGCTCGGCCGGCGTCAGCGGGCCGTTCTTGAGCAGCACGCCGTCGGGCACGGCGATCTTGCCGAGGTCGTGCAGGTAGCCGCCCAGCCGCAGCGCCCGCTGCAGCGGCTCGGGGACGCCGAGCGCCCGGCCGAGCGTCACCGCGTAGGCGGCCAGCCGCTCGCAGTGCCCGGCGGTGTAGACGTCGCGGGCCTCGATGGTGGCGCCGAGCGTGATGATCACGCTCTCGGCGCGCTCGAGCTGGTCGAGCAGCGTCTTGACCCGCAGCAGGGCCGCCAGCCGCGTGCGCAGCTCGAGCAGCTCGAACGGCTTGGCGAAGAAGTCGTCGGCGCCGGCGGCCAGGCCGGCCACCCGGGCGTCCAGGTCGTGGACGGCGGTGAGGATGACGACCGGCGTCAGCGCCAGCCGCGGGTCGGCCTTGATGCGGGCGCACAGCTCCACGCCGCTCATGGCGCCCATGTTGACGTCGGTGAGGACGAGATCGGGCGGCGCCGTCTCCAGCGCCGCCAGCGCCTCCTCGGCGGAGGCGGCCGTGCGCACGCGGTAGCCCAGACCGAGCAAGGCCTCGCCGAGGAGCTCGCGGACCTCGGCCTCGTCCTCGACCACCAGGATGCTGCTGCCGGGGATACCGCCGGTGCCGCGAGAGGACTGGGGCATGGCTGACCTCGGCCCGTCAGGCGCGGGCCGGCGGGCTGTCCGGCTTACGCGCCGGCGCGGGCGACGGCGTCGTACACGCCGTCGAGTGCTGAGTCGAGCCGGGCCGGCTCCTTGCCGCCGGCCTGGGCCAGGTCGGGGCGGCCGCCGCCGCTGCCGCCCAC
>DASWJN010000136.1:0-4944 GCA_036397135.1 Candidatus Methylomirabilota bacterium | reverse complement strand
GGCGGAGCGGCCCGGGTACAGCGCGCCGCCGAGCCCGGTGAGCAGGGCGGAGATCATGCACACGGCCATCTTGTAGCGCTGCACGTTGTAGCCCAGGAAGCGCGCGCGGTCCTCGTTCTCGCGGATGGCCACCAGCACCCGACCGAAGTGCGAGGTGACCAGCATCCGGCAGGTGACGTAGGCGAGGAAGAGAAAGGCGACGACCACGTAGTAGTTCCGCAGCGGGCTGTCGATGGCGACGCCGGGGATCAGCTCCGGCGGCGGCACGCCCTGGATGCCGTCCGATCCCCCGAACGTCTGCGTGTAGCGAAAGAAGGTGAAGACCACCTCGGCGAAGATCAGCGTGAGCAGCGCGAAGTAGATGCCGCGGCGGACGGTGGAGAAGTAGGACACGGCCAGGGCGTAGAGCCCGACGACGACCACGGCCAGGCCCAGGCAGGCCCACAGCGACGTCACCCCCCGTTCGAGGAGGGCGGCGGTGGCGTAGGCGCCCAGGCCGAAGAAGGCGGCGTGACCGAACGACACGAGGCCGGTGTAGCCCATGAGGAGGTCGAGGCTCATGGCCACGGCGCCGAAGAGCAGGGCGTCGAAGGCCAGCAGCAGGTAGAACTTCGACATGAAGGGCAGCAGCGGCACCGCCGCCAGGGCCGCGAAGGCCAGGATGGCCCGCCAGCCGAGCGCTCTACTCAAGGACGCCCTCGCGCCCGAAGAAGCCGCGCGGGCGCACGATGAGGACCACGATCATGATCCCGAAGATGGCGATGGCGACGCGCTGCGGGTTCATCCAGAGCGCGAAGAGGCTCTGGGCGATGCCGATGACGAAGGCGGCCACGACGGAGCCCCCGAGCGACCCCATCCCGCCCAGGATCACCACGATGAACGCCAGCAGGATGAACTCCACCCCCATCTGCGGGTAGACGGTGAACACCGGCGCCAGCAGCAGGCCGGCCAGCGCGGCCAGGGCGCCGGAGGCGGCGAAGGTCAGGGTGAACACGCGGCGGACGTTCACCCCCAGCCCGTCCAGCATCTCGGCGTCCTGCACGGCCGCCCGCACGACGATCCCCGCCCGGGTGCGCGTGAAGAACAGCCAGATCGCCAGCAGCAGGGCCGAGGCGGCGGCCAGCAGGAACAGCCGGTAGTTCGGGTAGCTCATGCCCAGCAGCGGGGTGGACCCGGTGAACGGTGGCAGGATGCGCCGCATGTCCCCCCCCCAGATCTGCCGCACCGCCTCCCGGAAGACCAGGGCCAGGCCGAAGGTGAGGATGAGGCCGTAGAGCGGCTCCCGCCGGTAGAGCGGCCGCAGCGCGACCATCTCGGTGACGGCGCCGACGACGCCGACGAGCAGGGGGGCGACGATCAGGGCCACCCAGAACGACTGGGTGACCGCGATCACGGCCACCCCGGCGTACGCGCCCAGCATGTACAGCTCCCCGTGGGCGAAGTTCATGACCCCGAGGAGCCCGAAGATCACGGTCAGGCCCAGCGCCAGCAGCCCCAGCGCGGCCCCGAAGACGAGGCCGTGCAGGAGCTGCGGCAGCAGGACCGCGAGCAGGTAGTCCACGCCCCGGGGTCAGTTCTTCTTCTTGATCTCCCACGTGAAGCCGGCGAGGGGGTCCTTGCCGACCATCGGCTCGCCGATGGTGTCGCTTCCGGCGATGCGGGCGATCGGCAGGTTCTTGCCCTTCTCCACCCGGTAGAGGTGCATGTCCATCACGACCTGGTGGTCCTCCTTGCGGATGCACTGCCGGCCGATGTGCGTGTTGTCCAGGCACATGCCCTCGTGCGCCGCGGCGACCTTGTCGGAGTCGAACGTCTTGGCCTTCTCGACCGCGGCGGCCCAGAAGAGCACCGCGTCGTAGGCGCCGGCCGCGATGTTGGCGTCCAGGCCGAACTTCTTCTTGAACTTGGCGTTGAAGGCCTGCATGTTCGGATCCGGGTTGTACGCCGAGAAATGGTTCAGCTGCACGAACCCCTCCATCGGCTCGGCGATCGCCGCCAGATCTTGCTGGAGCAGGAAGCAGTCGATCCCCGCCATCCTGTACTTCTTCGTCATGCCGAAGGAGTGCAACTGCGTCATCAGGCGGAGCGAGTCGGTGCCGGCGAAGGCCAGGAAGAGGACGTCGGCACCCGAGCCGTTGATGGCGCCGAACCACGGGCTGAAGTCCTTGGTGTCGAGGGGGGCGCCGGCCACGCCGACCACCTCGCCGCCGAGCTTCTCGAAGGCCGTCTTGAACTGGCGGCCGTCGGACTGGCCCATCGCGTAGTCGGTGTAGAAGATGTAGACCCTCTTGCCCATCTTGTCGAGGATGTACTTGGCCAGGCCGTTGGCCTGCATGCGCGAGTCGGGCTGGTTCGAGAAGTAGTGCTTGTGGAACTTCGTCGTCCGCATGAACTCCGCGCACGACACCGAGTTCCAGTGGATCGTCTTGTGCTTCCTGGTGACGTCCATCACGGCCATGGTGGCGCCGCTCGACACCGCCCCCACCAGCAGCTTGACGTCGTCTTGAAGGATCAGCTTCTCGGCCTTGCGCACCGCCGGTGCCGGTTTCGTCTCGTCGTCCTCGGACAACACCTCGATGCGGTGGCCGAGCACGCCCCCCCGGGCGTTCAGCTCCTCGACGGCCAGCTGGATGCCCATCGTCTGGTACTTGCCGTAGCCCTCGAACACCCCGACCTTGGAGCCGAGGTCGCCGATTTTCACGACCTTCGACTGCGAGAGCGCCGGAGCCGCCATCCAGACGCCGCCCACGGCCACTGCGACGATCACCACGAGCCAGCTCATCCGCCTCATGCGTCCCTCCTTGGGTTGAGACCGTCGGGCGGGAGACCACGTCCGCGTCTACGGCCTTATAGGGCGCGGTGAGGGGGCTGTCAAGCCGCCGGGCGGGCCGCCGCCGGGCGGGCCGCCCGCAGGCCCCGGGCGGGCCGACCGGACGAACCCCCCGTCGAGGCATCCGCGCTTGACAGACCACGGCCGGCGGCCGCTATATGCCCGCCCATGGACCTCGCGCTGCGAGACAAGGTCGTGCTGATCCTGCTGCGGGCCTCGCCGCTGTCGAGCTGGACCACCGGCGAGGTGGTCTCGGTGAACGGCGGCGAGGCGATGGTCTGACGGCACGTCATGGCGTCCGCCTTCGGCGCGCCCGTCCGCCGGCGCGAGGACCGCCGCCTGCTCACCGGCCGCGGCCGTTACGTCGGCGACGTCGAGCGGCCCCACCTGCTCCACGTCGCCTTCGTGCGCAGCACCCACGCCCACGCCAGGGTGCGCGCCGTCGATGCCGCCGCGGCCGCCACCCATCCGGGCGTCGTCGCCGTCGTGACCGGCCGCGACGCGCTCGTGGCCGGGCGCGGCCTGCGGGCGCGCTCGGCGCTGCCGGGGTACGTCGAGACCGCGCAGCCGCTGCTGGCGTGGCCGGTGGTCCGTCACGCCGGCGAGGCGCTCGCGGCGGTGGTCGCCATCGATCGCTATACCGCCGAGGATGCCGCCGGGCTCGTGGCCGTCGACTACGAGCCGCGGCCGGCGGCGGTGGACGCGCTGGAGGCCATGCGGCAGGGCGCGCCGCTCGTTCACGAGGCGGCCCCGGGGAACGCGCTCCTCTCACGCCGCTTCGAGCACGGCGACGTCGAGGCCGCCCTGGCCGGCGCGGCGGTGGTGGTGGAGCGCGCGTTCCGCACGAACCGCCAGACGGCGGCGCCGCTGGAGGGACGCGGCGGCGTCGCCGAGTGGAATGCCGCCGAGGGCAAGCTCACGCTGTGGGCGGGCACGCAGGTGCCCCATCTCGCGCGCCACCTCCTGGCCGGGCTCCTGGGGCTGGCCGAGAACCGGGTACGGGTCGTCGCCCCCGACGTCGGGGGCGGCTTCGGCGTCAAGGCGATCGTCTACCCGGAGGACGCCGTGCTGTGCCTGCTCGCCAGGCAGCTCGGCCGACCGGTGAAGTGGGTGGAGCAGCGGCGCGAATCGCTGCACGCCTCCGCCCACGCGCGCGATCACCACTACGCCGTTCGCGCCGGATTCGAGCGTGACGGCCGCCTGCTGGCGCTGGACGTCCGCGCCACGTGCAACGCCGGCGCCTACTCCGTCTCTCCGTGGACCGCCGGCATCGAGGCGCTCATGGCGGGCGGGCTGCTGCCCGGGCCCTACAAGCTCCAGCACTATCGCTGCGACGTCACGGCCGTGGCGACGCACACGACGCCCGCCGGACCCTACCGCGGCGTCGCGCGGCCGGCCACGACGTTCGTGATGGAGCGCGTGCTCGACCTGGGCGCCCGCGCGCTCGGCCTCGATCCCGTGGAGATCCGCCGCCGCAACCTGATCGGGCCGGACGACCTGCCGTACACCTCGCCCACGCGGCTGGTCCACGACAGCCCGAGCTATCCGGTCTGCTTCGACAAGGTGGTCGCTGCGATCGGCTACGAGGCCTTCCGGACCGAGCAGGCCCGGCTGCGTCGCGAGGGCCGTTACGTCGGCGTCGGCTTCGCCGTCTACAACGAGCTGACGGGGCTCGGCCAGGCGGCATCGGCGGGGCCGCGCATGCCCTTCCGCACCGGTCACGAGGGAGCGACGGTCCGCATGGACCCCTCCGGGGCCGTGACGGTCCTGGCCGGCGTGACCTCCCAGGGGCAAGGGCTCGAGACGACCCTGGCCCAGCTCGTCGCCTCCGTACTGGCCGTGCCCGTCGAGCAGGTGAGCGTCGTGCTGGGCGACACCGACGTGACGCCGTTCGGCCTGGGGGCGTTCGCCTCGCGCCAGGCCGTCATCGGCGGCGGCGCCGTTTTGCGGGCCGCCGGCGCCCTGCGCGACAAGGTCGTGAGGATCGCCGCCCACGTGCTGGAGGCGGCCGTCGAGGACCTGGCGCTGGCCGGCGGGCAGGTCGCCGTCCGCGGCCTCCCCGGCCGCGCCGTGGCGCTGTCGGAGGTGGCGCGGATCGCCCACCTGGAGACCCA
>DASWJN010000135.1:0-6937 GCA_036397135.1 Candidatus Methylomirabilota bacterium | reverse complement strand
CGATGGCGAGCCGTCGTCGCCGTGGCGCGCGCAGGGCTCGGCGAGCGCGCGATCGGCGATGCGACTCACTCCGGGCCAGCCCCCGTCAGGGGGATGGGGGGCTCGCGCTCGCCGAGCCCGGAGCGAGCGGACGGCGACCGGCGAGCCATCCGTGGCGCGCGCAGGGCTCCCGTACCCCGCCCCCGGCGTCACCGGATTCCACGAGAGTCACGAGCCCGACGCCGCTCACTCCACGGCGGCGACGCTCCGGGGCGCCTCCCCGGGCGCGCGGAGACCCTCCACGCGCTCGCCGGGCCGGACCGCGGGGGGCGGGGCGGTGTGGACGCGGCGCATGAAGGGAATGAGCAGCAGCATCGCGAAGAAGATCATGGAGAGCAGGCGGAACTCGTCGACGTAGGCCAGCACCTGGGCCTGGGTCACCGTCTCCCGGTACACCATCGCCGTGGCCCGGGCCTTGGCCGTGAAGGCGTCGGCGCCCTGGGCCAGGAAGTGCTCGCTCCAGCGGGCCAGCCGGGCGGTCGTCTCGGGGTCCCAGACGTCGACGTGCCCGACGAGCGTGGCCTGGTGGTACTGGCTGCGGCGGGCCAGCAGCGTGGTGGTGAGGGCCACGCCGATGCTGCCCCCCATGGTGCGGATGAGGTTGAAGGCCGCGGTGGCGTTGGGCAGGCGGGCCTTGGGGATGGTGGAGATCGACAGCGTGGTGAGGGGCAGGAAGATGAATCCCATGCCGAAGCCCTGCAGGAAGCGCGGCCAGACCAGGCCCCAGTAGTCCACGCCCAGCGTGAGGTTGGCCATCCAGTGGAGCGCGGTCCCGTTGAGCAGCAGTCCCAGCGCCAGCAGCCACCGCTGGTCCATGCGCGTCACCAGCCGGCCGGCGATCAGGAGCGAGAAGAGGTTGCCGACCCCGCCCGGCGCCAGCACCGCCCCCGACGACCACGCGTCGTAGCCGAGCACCTTCTGGGTGAAGAGGGCCAACAGCAGCATGCTGGAATAGAACGTGAACACCGCGGTGGCGATGAACGTCGTGCCGAGGGCGAAGTTGCGGTCGGCGAAGACCGTGAAGTCCAGGATCGGGTCCCGCACGGTCAGCTCGCGCCACACGAACGCCACCAGCGCGCACGCCGCCACCACGCTCAGGTTGACGATCAACCGGGAGTCGAACCAGTCCTCGCGCTCGCCCCAGTCGAGGGTGAGCTGCAGGCAGCCGAAGCCGAGCACCATGAGCACCAGGCCGCCGGCATCGATGCGGCCGGGCTTGCGCTGGTGCGGCGAGTCGAACAGGAAGGCGCCGGCCAGCAGGAAGCCGAGCACGCCGATCGGCAGGTTGATGTAGAAGATCCACCGCCACGACCAGTTGTCGGCGATCCAGCCGCCCACGGTGGGCCCGAAGATCGGCCCCATCATGATCCCCACGCCCCACATGGCCATGGCCAGGCCCCGCTGGTGGAGCGGGAAGATCTCCCACAGGATCGCCTGCGACATCGGGATCACCGGCCCCCCGCCGAGGCCCTGCAACACCCGCATGAGCACGAGCGTCTCCAGATTCGGCGCGATCCCGGACAGGAACGACGACACCGTGAAGAGCACGGTGCAGACCAGGAAGAACCTGCGACGGCCGAAATACGCCGTCAGCCAGCCGGTGGCCGGGATGATGACCGCGTTGGCGGCGAGATAGGAGGTGATGACCCACGCCACCTCCTCCACGCTGGCCGAGAGCGACCCCTGCATGTGGGGCAGCGCGACGTTGGTCACGCTGGTGTCGAGCACCTGCATGACCGCCACCACCATGACCGAGACGGTGAGCAGCCACTTGCGGCCGGCGCTCAGCTCGGGATCGCCGGCGGCGGCGGCGAGCTCGCCGTCGCTCGCCGCCCGGGGACCGCTCACTTCAGCCGTACGGTGACGACGGCGGACATCCCCGCCCGGAGCGGTTGCGGGTTGCCGGTGGCCTTGGCGTCGAGGAGGATCTTGACGGGCACGCGCTGCACCACCTTCACCCAGTTGCCGGTGGCGTTCTCCGGCGGCAGGAGCGAGAACCGCGAGCCGGTGCCCGCGCTGATGGAGTTCACGGTGCCGGAGAAGAGCACTCCGGGATAGCTGTCGATCCGCACCGCGACCGCCTGCCCGGGCCGGATGCGCGTGAGCTGCGTCTCCTTGAAGTTGGCGACCACCCAGACGTCGTGCAGCGGCACCAGCGCCAGCAGCGGCTGGCCGACCTGGACCACCTGCCCGACCTCGACGCTGCGCTTGGAGACGACGCCGTCGACCGGCGCCCGCACGATCGTGTGCTCGAGGTTCAGCTCGGCGACCGCCAGGTCGGCCTGGGCGGCCCGCAGCTGCGCCTCCGTCCGCGCCAGCTCGGCGGTCTTGACGGAGACCTGCTGCTGCTGCGACTCGACCCGCGCCAGCGTGCCCCGGACCTCGGCCACGCGCTGCCGCGCCTGCTCGATGGCCAGGACGCGCGAGGCCATCTCGGCCTCCGTCTGCTGGACCTCCTTCTCGGTCTGGGCCAGCCGGCGCTCGACCGCTTCGAGATTGGCGACGGCGGTCTCCAGGGCGGCCAGGGCGTCGTCGTGCTCGCGGCGCGACACGTAGTCGTTCTTCATGAGCGCCTTCATCCGGTCGAGGTCGCGCGCCGCCTTGCGCTGGGCGCTCTCGGCGGCCGTCACGTCGGCGCGCATCGCCGCCGCCGCCGCCCGCTTGGACTCCAGGCGCGCCCGCGCCTCGTCCACCGCCGACTCGCTGGATCGCACGCTGACGCGGGTGCCCTCCAGCGAGGCCCGCACTTCCTCCACCTGGGAACGGGTCGTCTCGCGGACCAGCGGCACCTCGGCCCGGGCCGCCCGGACGTTGGCCTCGGCGACGGCGATGGCCGCCCGGGCCTGGTCGCGCTTGGCCTCGTAGTCGCGCGGGTCCACGCGGAGCAGGATCTCGCCGACCTTCACCGCCTGGTTGTCCCGCACGCGCAGCTCGACGACGTGGCCGGAGACCTTGGCGCTGACCGGCGAGATGGTCCCCTCGACGTAGGCGTCGTCGGTGGAGACCTGGAGGGTCGACCGGTGCCAGGCCCAGCCGCCCCAGCCGAGAATGCCGAGCGCGACGAGCACCGCGAGCCCGATGACGGCACGGCGGCCCATCAGCGGACGTCCTTGGCCGGCTCGGGGAGCAGCTTCATCGGTATGCCGAGGTTACCACCAGCCAGGCCCCGGCGGCGCTCGAGCGTCGAGACCGCGACCTGTCAGAATGCGCTACCTGTCAGGAGGGGAAGCGGCGGAGCCGGAGCATCCTGGGCAGCATGGGCGTGATTATGCTATATCTATGGGCCAATTTTTCATGTCGATGCTCCACGCTTCCCTGACACGTCTCCTTCTCGCGGGACTGCTGCTGGCAACCGGCGGTTGCGCCTGGCTGCGCCCGGCGCCGGTGCCGATCCTGCCGCCCGACGAGCTGTACTCGCAGGGCGAGCAGGACCTGGAGCGCCGCCGCTACCTCGAGGCGCGCGAGGCCTTCCGCAAGATCGTCGAGCGCCACCCGAACACGTCGTGGGCGCCGCGGGCCCGCTTCCTCATCGGCGAGGCGTTCTACCGGGAGGCCGAGTTCGACAAGGCCGTGAGGGAGTTCGAGACGTTCCTGTCCTTCTATCCACGCCATCAGATCGCCGACCTCGTGCAGTACCGGCTGGCCATGAGTTACTACGACCAGCTCAAGCCGGTCGAGCAGGACCAGGGGCTGACGGTCAAGGCGATGGAGCAGTTCAGGAAGCTCGTCAAGGAGTATCCCGACAGCCGCTACGCCACCGACGCGCTGGCCAAGATCGATATCTGCCGCGGCCGGCTGGCGCAGAAGGAAGTCTGGGTCGCCGGCTACTACTTCAGCCAGGGCAACCCGAGCGCCGCCCGGCAACGGCTGGAGTTCGTGCTGAAGGAGTATCCGCGGACGCTGGTGATCCCGGAGACGCTCTTCACGCTGGCCGAGGTGTACTTCGCCGAGGGCAAGAACCGCGAGGCGGTGGAGCTGCTGCGCCAGCTCGCGAACGACTACGGGTTCACCGAGTGGGGCAAGCGCGCCGTCCAGCGGCTGCGGGCGCAGCGTTAGGAGAGTCATCGTGCACGACATCGTCGACCTTCGCTCCGACACGCTGACGCTGCCGACCCCCGAGATGCGCGAGGCCATGGCGCGCGCCGAGGTCGGCGACGACGTCTGGGGCGAGGACCCGACGATCCAGCGCCTGGAAGCGCAGGCCGCCGCCCGCCTGGGCCAGGAGGCCGGCCTGTTCGTGGCCTCCGGCACGATGGGCAACCTCGTCTCGGTGGTGAGCCACACGCGGGCCGGCCAGGAGGTCGTGCTCGACCTCGACTCTCACATCTTCAATTACGAGGGCGCGGGCGGCGCGGTGGTCGGCAACGTGCAGATGCGCCCGGTCAAGACCGAGCGCGGCTTCCTGAGCCCCGAGCAGGTGCAGGAGGCGCTCCGGCCGGCCAACATCCACATCCCGCCGACCGGCCTCGTCTGCCTGGAGAACACGCACAACCGGCACGGCGGCACCTGCTGCACCCCCGAGGAGATCGCCGCGGTGGCCGCGGTCGCCCATGCCGCCGGGGTGCCGGTGCACCTGGACGGCGCCCGGCTGTTCAACGCCGCCGTCGCGCTCGAGCGCGAGGCGCGAGAATTCACCCAGGCCGTCGACTCGGTGACGTTCTGCGTGTCCAAGGGCCTGGCCGCGCCGGTCGGCTCGGTGGTGTGCGGGCCGGCGTCGTTCATCGAGCGGGCCCGGCGCGTGCGCAAGATGGTGGGCGGCGGCATGCGCCAGGCCGGGATCCTGGCCGCGGCGGGCCTCGTGGCGCTCGAGCGCATGGTGGACCGCCTGGCCGAGGACCACGCCAACGCGCGCGCGCTGGCGGAGGCGGTGGCGGGCATGCCGGGGCTGGCGGTGGACCTGGGCAGCGTCCAGACCAACATCGTCATCATCCGGGTCGACCGCGGCGACCGGCCGCGGTCCGTGGCCGCCACCGAGGAGCTGGTGACGGGCTGCGCGGCCCGCAAGGTGAAGCTCCACGCCATGGGGCCGGCGGCCATCCGCTGCGTCACCCACAAGGACGTGGACGCCGACGATATACGCAGGGCGATCGACGCGTTTCGGGAGCTGACCGCGCGCTGGTAGCTCAGGCGCGGCCGGTCGTTCAAGAGGAGGTTCCATGGCCGAGCGTCTCCTGGACATCAAGGGGCTGAAGACGCACTTCTTCACCGACGAGGGCGTCGTGCGCGCCGTCGATGGCGTCGACCTCTACATCAACAAGGGCGAGACGCTGGGCGTGGTCGGCGAGTCCGGGTGCGGCAAGAGCGTCACCGCGCTCAGCATCATGCGGCTGATCCCCCAGCCGCCCGGCCGCATCGTCCAGGGGCAGATCATGTACAACGGCAAGAACCTCCTGGACCTGTCAGCCGCCCAGATGCGCAAGATCCGCGGCAAGGAGATCTCGATGATCTTCCAGGAGCCGATGACCTCGCTCAACCCCGTGTTCACGTGTGGCGAGCAGATCGCCGAGGCCATCCGCCTGCACGAGGGGCTCGGGCGCCGCGACGCCATGGACAAGACGGTGGAGATGCTCAAGCTCGTGCACATCCCCAACGCCGAGCGGCGCGTGAAGGAGTATCCGCACCAGCTCTCGGGCGGCATGCGGCAGCGGATCATGATCGCCATGGCGCTGTCCTGCAACCCCAACCTCCTGATCGCCGACGAGCCCACCACCGCGCTCGACGTCACCATCCAGGCCCAGATCCTGGAGCTGCTCAACGAGCTGAAGGCCAAGCTGAACATGGCCATTCTCCTGATCACCCACGACATGGGGGTCATCGCCGAGACCGCCCAGCGCGTCGCCGTCATGTACGCCGCCCAGATCGTCGAGGAGGCGCCGGTGGGGGAGCTGTTCA
This sequence comes from Candidatus Methylomirabilota bacterium, assembly GCA_036397135.1. GTDB lineage: Bacteria > Methylomirabilota > Methylomirabilia > Rokubacteriales > CSP1-6 > AR5. The sequence continues at coordinate 1,006 of DASWJN010000135.1, read as the reverse complement.
AGGAACCGCTGCACCCCTACACCCAGGGGCTGCTGCGCTCGATCCCCCGCATCGACCTCGCCGCCACCAAGCGCCAGAAGCTGGAGCCGATCGGCGGCACCGTCCCCACCCTGCGCGGCGCCGAGAAGCCGGGGTGCCGGTTCGCGCCCCGCTGCGCCCTGGCCAAGCCGATGCATTTCGAAAACACGCCGCCGTTGAAAGAAGTCAGGCCGGGCCACAAGGTGGCCTGCTTCCTGTACTGAGGGAGGCCGCCCATGGCTGAGCCACTCCTGCGCGTCAAGAACCTCAAGAAGTACTTCCCGATCCGCGGCGGGCTGCTCTCGCGCGAGGTCGCCCGGGTACACGCGGTGGACGACGTGTCGTTCGAGATCCTGCCGGGCGAGACGCTCGGCCTCGTCGGCGAGTCGGGCTGCGGCAAGTCGACCACCGGACGCACCATCTTGCGGCTGATCGAGCCGACCTCGGGCGAGGTGTGGTTCCAGGGCAAGAACGTGACGACGCTCGACAAGCGCGCGTTGCGGGGCCTGCGCAAGGAGATGCAGATCATCTTCCAGGACCCGTACGCGTCGCTCAATCCCCGGATGACGGTCGGCTCGATCATCGGCGAGGCGCTGGTGATCCACAAGCTGGCCAAGTCGCGGCGCGAGCGCGAGGAGCGGGTCGTGCAGCTGCTGGAGACCACCGGGCTCTCGGCCGACCACCTGCGCCGGTATCCGCACGAGTTCTCGGGCGGCCAGCGGCAGCGCATCGGCATCGCGCGGGCGCTGGCGGTGAGCCCCAAGCTCATCATCGCCGACGAGCCGGTTTCGGCCCTCGACGTGTCGATCCAGGCCCAGATCATCAACCTGCTCGAGGAGCTGCAGGCGCAGTTCGGGCTGACCTACCTGTTCATCGCCCACGACCTCTCGGTCGTCGAGCACATCTCGACCCGGGTGGCGGTGATGTACCTCGGCAAGATCGTCGAGATCGCGCCGGCCAAGGAGCTGTACACCAACCCGAAGCACCC
>DASWJN010000134.1:0-6564 GCA_036397135.1 Candidatus Methylomirabilota bacterium | reverse complement strand
CCACCGCCAGCAACGCCTCCAGCCGCCGGAGCACCCGGTCGGTGCGCCAGTCCTTGGCCAGCTCGACGGCGGCCCGCGGCAGGTTGCCGCGGTGCTCCTCCAGCTTGCCCTCGAACCGCCCGAACAGCGTGAACGCGTCGGCCGCCGCGCCCGCGAACCCCCCGACCACCCGGTCCTGGTACAGCTTGCGCACCTTCCGGGCCCCCGCCTTCACGATGGTATTGCCGATCGTGACCTGCCCGTCCCCGGCGATCGCCACCTGCCCGCGGTGCCGGATACAGAGCACCGTCGTCGCCTGAAACCGTTCGGTCACGACGCCTGCGAGGCCCCCTTCGCGGCCGCTCTCGGATGCGCCCGGTCGTACACCTTCATCAGCTGCTCGGCGCCGACGTGGGTGTAGCGCTGGGTCGTCGACAGCCGGCTGTGGCCCAGGAGCTCCTGGATCGCCCTCAGATCGGCGCCGCCGTCCAGCAGGTGGGTGGCGAAGGTGTGGCGCAGGGTGTGCGGGCTCACCCGCCGGGTGAGGCCCGCCGCCCGGGCCGCCTGCCGCACGATCGCGTGGATCGAGCGCACGCCCAGCCGCCCGCCGCGGGCGTTGGTGAAGAGCGGTCCCGGCCGCTCGCCACGCCGGGCCAACCACATCTCCAGCCGGCGGGCGGCGGGGGCGCCGTACGGCACGATCCGCTCCTTCCGCCCCTTGCCCAGCACGCGGACCGTGTGCTCGGCCCGGTCGAGGGCGTCCACGTGGAGGCCGCTCAGCTCGGACACGCGCAGCCCGCTCGCGTACAGCAGCTCGAGGATCGCCAGGTCGCGCGTGCGATTGGCCCCACCGACCGCCCGTCCCTCCACCAGCTGCGTCGCCTCGTCGACCGGCAGGAACGAGACGAGCTTGCGTGGCTGGCGGGGGCCGACGATCTCCCGGGCCGGATTGCGCTCGATGACGCCACGGCGCACGAGGAACCGCAGGCAGCTGCGGAGGGCGGCGAGCTTGCGCGCGACCGAGACCGGTTCGAGCCCGCGCGCGTGCAGCGCGGCCAGCCAGGCGCGCACGGCCCGGGGGTCGGCGGCGGCGAGGCCGGCGGCGCCGCGGGCGCCGAGGAAGCGCTGGAAGTCGGCGAGATCGGTCCGGTAGCCGCGCAGCGTGTGAGGGGAGGCGTTGCGCTCCACGGACAGGTGGCGCAGGAACGCCCCCAGCGGATCGTTCATGCCACCGTGATCTCGGCCTCGCGGCTGAAATCACACCCCTCGCGCCAGCAGCGCTGCACGCGCCGCCCGCGCGCCACCCGCTCGGTCAGGAACGGCGCCGCGCACTTGGGGCACGGCTCGGCCACCGGCCGCTGCCACAGCACGAACTTGCAGTCCGGATAGGCCGAGCAGCCGAAGAAGGTACGGCCCTTCTTCGACCGCCGTTCCGCGATCTGCCCCTTCTCGCACTCCGGGCAGGCAATGCCCAGGGTCACCGGCTTGGTCGTCTTGCACTCCGGGTAGCCCGAGCACGCGATGAACTTGCCGAAGCGCCCGTGCTTGACGACCATCGGGCGCTCGCAGGTCGGGCACTTCTCGTCGGTCGGCTCGTCCTCGGCGCGCTCGCTGCCCGGCAGGTTGCGCTTGTAGCGGCAGTCGGGATAGGTCGAGCAGGCGATGAACTTGCCGAAGCGCCCCCGCCGCTCGATGAGGTCGCCGCCGCACTCCGGGCACGCCTCGCCGATCGGCACGCCGGCCTTCTCGCTGCCCATCTCCTTCTTGGCCCGGGCCAGGTCGCGCTTGAACGGCTCGTAGAACTCCTTGACCGTCTCCACCCAGCCCAGCTCGCCCTCCTCGACCTTGTCGAGGTGGTCCTCCATCTGGGCGGTGAAGCCGACGTCCATGATGTCCCCGAAGAACGGCATCAGCTTGTCGGTCACCGCCATGCCGAGCTCGGTCGGGAACAGCGTGCGACGCTCGCGATGCACGTACCCGCGGTCGTTGATGATCGTCCCCAGGATCGAGGCGTACGTCGACGGCCGGCCGATCCCCAGCTCCTCCAGCGCCTTGATGAGCGAGGCCTCGGTGTAGCGCGGCGGGGGCTGGGTGAAGTGCTGCCGGGGGTCGAGGCCCAGCAGCGTGAGCACCTCGCCCTCGGTGAGCGGCGGCACCGCGCTCTCGGCGTCCTCGTCGGCGGCCGCGTCGTCGTCCTCGCGGCTCTCGACGTACACCGCCGTGAAGCCCTTGAACTTCAGCGTCTGCCCCTGCGCGCGGAACACCGTCTCGCCGGCCGTGATGTCGGCGGCCACGGTGTCGTAGACCGCCGGCATGAGCTGGCTGGCCATGAAGCGCTCCCAGATGAGACGGTACAGCCCGAGCTGGTCCTTGGTGAGGAAGCGCGCCATGCTCTTGGGATCGCGCGCCACGTCGGACGGCCGGATGGCCTCGTGGGCCTCCTGGGCGCTGCCGCGGCTCTTGTAGGCCGGCGGCGTGTCCGGCACGTACTCCCCGCCGAGGCGTTCGGTCGCCCACTGCCGGGCCTCCTGCTGCGCCTCGGCGGCCACCCGGACGGAGTCCGTCCTCATGTAGGTGATGAGTCCGACCGGTCCCTCGGTGCCCACCTCGATGCCCTCGTAGAGCTGCTGGGCGACGGTCATCGTCTTCCTGGCGGAAAAGCCCAGCTTGCGCCCGGCGTCCTGCTGGAGCGTGGAGGTGATGAACGGCGGCGCCGGATTGCGCTTGCGCTCGCCGCGGGTGACGCTGCGGACGACGAACCGGGCGCCCTCGAGCGAGCCGACCAGCGCCTGGGTGACCTCGCCGTTGGCCAGCGCCGCCTTCTCGCCGGCGACCTCGCGCAGGGTGGCGATGAACTCCGGCGGGTGCGCGGCCTTCAGGCGCGCGTGCAGCGTCCAGTACTCGCCGGGCACGAACGCCTGGATCTGGCGCTCGCGGTCGACGATCAGCCGCACCGCCACCGATTGCACGCGGCCCGCCGACAGGCCGCGCTGGATCTTGTCCCACAGCAGCGGCGACAGGCTGTAGCCGACCAGCCGGTCGAGCACGCGGCGCGCCTGCTGGGCGTCGACCTTCTTGAGGTCGATGCGGCCGGGCCTGGTGAAGGCCGCCTTCACGGCGCGCTCGGTGATCTCGTTGAACGTGATGCGGTAGACGTTCTTCTTCTGGATCGGCAGCTCCTGGGCCAGGTGCCAGCCGATCGCCTCCCCTTCCCGGTCGGGGTCGGTGGCGACGTAGAGGGTGTCGGTCTTCTCGGCGGCCTTCACGAGGTCGTCGAGGACCTTCTTCTTCGCCGGCGTGACCACGTACTTGGGCTTGAAGTTCTTCTTGGGATCGACGCCCAACTGGGACTTGGGCAGGTCGCGCACGTGGCCCATCGAGGCCTTCACGACGTACTTGCCGTCCAGGTACTTCGCGATCGTCTTCACCTTGGTCGGGGACTCGACCACCACCAGCCCACGCTTGGCCACTACGCTCTCCTCGCGCGCGCGCCGGTCGCCAGCCAGCGCTGGCCGGCGAGTTGACGGGCCCGGCCCGCCAGCTCGAGAGCGATCAGCGCCGTGCCCGCCCGCGCGGCGTCCACGCCCGCCCGAGCGATCAGCCGCTCGATGTGCTGCGCCTCGTCCACGCTCAACAGCTCCAGCATGCTCGCTTCGTCACTCCCCGGCGCCGGCGGCGCCGCGTCACCACCGGCCACCGGCACGCTCTCGATTGCGCGACGGCACGGCTCCGGCAGCTCCGACACGATGTCGGTCCAGTGGCCAACTAGTTTAGCACCGTCCCGGAGGAGCCCATTCGTTCCGCGGCTCGCCGCCGACGTGATTCGGCCTGGAACGGCGAACACTTCGCGGCCGAGATCACCGGCCAGACCGGCGGTGATCAACGCCCCGCTACGCTCGGCCGCCTCCACCACCACGACGCCCAGGGCCAGGCCCGCCAGCGTGCGATTGCGCGCGGGAAAGTGGTACGCCAGCGGTGCCGCCGTCGGCGGGAATTGCGAGAGCAGCGCGCCACGCTCGACGATCGCCTCGGCCACCGCGCGATTCTCGGGTGGGTACACGTGCGCGATGCCGTGCCCGAGCACCGCCAGCGTGCGGCCGCCGGCCGCCAGCGCGCCCCGATGGGCGGCGGTGTCGATGCCCCGGGCCAGGCCGCTGACGATGGTCACGCCGCGCGCGGCCAGCTCGGCGGCCAGCGTCTCGGCGACCTCGAGGCCGTACGTGGTGGCCTGGCGCGAGCCCACGATCGCGATCGCCAGCGCGTCGCCGGGCAGCAGCGTCCCCCGCACGTCCAGCGCGGGCGGCGACGGGATCGACGCCAGCAACACTGGATATCCCGGATCCCCCGGCACGAGGCGCGTGATGTCCATGACGCGGCGAGTGAGCATAACGGTGATGGCGTCCGACGCCAACGTCGTCGAATGGAGACGGTGGCTTACCGTAGGAGGACGCGTGCCTTGACGGCGGCCTCGCTCTTCGGGAAGTCACGGACGACGCGCTGCCAGTTCTGGCGGGCCCGCCGGACGTCGCGCAGCTGACGGTGGGCGAGGCCGATCTTCAGCAGGGCGTCGGCGGCCTTCGGCGAGGCGGGCGCCACCTCCAGCACTTTCTGGAACTCGGCGAGCGCCTGCCGGTAGTCACGCTGGAGGTAGTACGCCTCGCCGATCCAGTACTGCGCGTTGGCCACCAGCGGGTGCTTGGGGTGCTTGGCGATGAAGTCGAGGAAGTCCAGCACGGCTTGCCCGTGTTCCCGGGCGCGGAACGTCGTCAGCGCCGCGTGGTACGCCTGCTCGGCGTGCTCCACCCGGGGTGCCGGCTCGCGTGGTCGCTCCGCCGGCCGCGGCGACGCCGGCGCTGCGGGGGGGACGGGCGGCGGCGTGGCGGCGGCCTGCGCCCGGGCCTCGGCCGCGCGCGCCTGGGCCTCGGCGGCCTCGACGCGGGCGCGGAGGCGCGCTACCTCGACCGTGCCGTCCTCGAGCGCGGTCGACATCTCCGCGACACGAGCCGCCAGCGCCCGGCTCTCGGTCATCGCGCGCGCCACGTCCCGGGCGGTCGCTTCCTGCGTGTGCCGGAGCTCGGTCATGTCGCCGCGAACGGTTTCGACGTCTGCGCGCATGCGATGGTAGGAGGCGCGGGTCGCGCATCCGGTCACCAGCACGATCAGCGTGGCAGCCAGCGCGAACCGGCGGATCATCGGCGGTGACGGTAGCACGCTGCCGAAGAGGGAGTCAATTTTGCAACCCGCCCGGAAACGTGCCGCCGTCGGGCTGAAGCCGAGTCCGAAGGCGAGCTACGGAAGTTCCCGCAGGACGATCACGTCGAGGTCACCGCCGGCGGGTACGGTCGTGTCGGGCTCGACGACGGCCAGGCCATCGGCGGCGACCATCGAGCGCAGGATCGCCGAGCCCTGCTCGCCGGTCAGCCGGGCGCCGAGTCCGCCGTCGGTGCTCTCCAGCCGCACCCGCAGGTAGCCGCGCCGGGAGCCGGGATTCGGGACCGGCGCCATCGCGCGCGCCCGCACCCGGGGACGCGTCAGCCGCCGCCGGCCGGACATCTTCAGCAGCGCGGGGCGCACGAACAGCTCGAACGTCACCATCGCCGACACCGGATTGCCGGGCAGCCCGAACACCGGCCGGCCGCCGAGCGATCCGAACGTGATGGGCTTCCCGGGCCGCATCGAGACCTTCCACAGATGCAGCTCCGCCCCCGCCCGGGTGAGCGCCTCCCGCACGAGGTCGAGCTCGCCGACCGAGACCCCGGCCGACGTGACGAGCACGTCGGCGTCGCGGGCGCTGCGGAGCCGCTCCTCGATCGCATCGAGCCGGTCGGGCGCCACGCCCACGCTCGTCGGCGCCGCGCCCGCTTCCAGCACCTGGGCCATGAGCGAGTACGTGTTCGTGTTCGGGATCTGCCCGGGGCCCGGCTCGGTGCCGAGGTCGGCCAGTTCGTTGCCGGTCGAGAGGATGGCGACGCGCGGCCGGCGGTAGACGTGGACCTGCCCGTGGCCGAGCGTCGCCAGCAGCCCGATCTCGGCCGCCGCGAGCACCGTGCCCCGCTCGAGCACCCGGTCGCCCACGCGCACGTCCTCGCCGCGCGGGCGGACGGAGGCCGCTCGCTCGACGGCGCCGCGCAACGCGATGCGGCCGTCACCGGCCTCGACATCCTCCTGCGGCACCACCGCGTCCGCGCCCGCCGGCAGCGGCGCGCCGGTGAAGATCCGCATCGCCTCTCCGCGCCCCACCGCCCGCCCCGGAACCACGCCCGCCTCCACCCGCCCCACGACGCTGAGCACCGCCCCCCCGCCCGTGTCCCCCGCCCTCACCGCATACCCATCCATCGAAGAGTTCGCCCACGGCGGAATCTCCCGCCCGGACACCAGCGGCTCCGCCAGCACCCGCCCCAGCGACGCCAGCAGGTCCACCCGCTCGGTCCCCAGAACCGCGATCCGAGAAAGCATCGCGTCAAGCGCCTCTACCACCGTCAGCATGGCGGCCTCCACTCTACACCGATCGCCACGTCGACGGCCGCGACCGGAAGCCGCCCGGGAACGGGATAAAGTCGCCCGGACCGAGGCAAGAAAAAATCG
>DASWJN010000133.1:0-29905 GCA_036397135.1 Candidatus Methylomirabilota bacterium | reverse complement strand
CGCCGCCGGGGTGGATGCGGTCGTGAACTTCGCCGCGCCGAGTCACGTCGACCGCTCGATCCTCGACCCCGACGAGTTCGTGAGGACGAACGTCCTCGGCGTGCACGTCCTGCTGGAGGCCGTGCGCGAGCTGCGCATCCCGCGGCTGCTCCACGTCAGCACCGACGAGGTGTATGGCTCGATCGCGCAGGGCGCCGCCGCCGAGGACGCCCCGCTGCGGCCGGCCAACCCGTACTCGGCGGCCAAGGCCGGTGGCGATCTCCTCGCGCTCGCCTACTGGAACACGCACCGGGTGCCCGTGGTCATCACGCGCTCGTCCAACAACTTCGGGCCCTACCAGTATCCGGAGAAGGTCGTCCCGCTGTTCGTGACCAACGCGCTGGACGACCAGCCGCTGCCGCTCTACGGCGACGGGGGCCAGGTTCGGGACTGGATCTACGTCCTCGACAACTGCGCCGCGATCGACCTCGTGCTGCGCCGCGGGCGGGACGGGGAGATCTACAACGTCGGCGGCGGCCACGAGGTCGCCAACCTCGCCTTGACCCGCGAGATCCTCAGATTGCTCGGCAAGCCCGAGCGCCTCATCCAGCCGGTGGCCGACCGGCCCGGCCACGACCGGCGCTACGCGCTGGACGCTGCCAAGGTGTGGCGGCTGGGCTGGGCGCCTCGCTACCCGTTCGCCTCGGCGCTGGAGGCGACGGTGCGCTGGTACCACGAGCACGAGGCGTGGTGGCGCCCGCTGAAATCGGGCGAGTTCCGCGCGTACTACGAGCGCCAGTACGGCCGGCGGTGAGCCGGCCCCGGGAGGGATCATGACGGCTCGGTTCGCGATCCTGCTCGCCGCGCTGCTCGTCCCCGTCAGCCTCGCGCTCGCGCGGCCGGCCGTGCGGGAGCCGAGAATCCATCCCAACAGCCTGCCGTCGCTGCCCTCGTACGTGCAGCGCGTCGAGCCGGCCCTAATCGGCCTGCACGTCCGGGCGGCGGAGGACACGCCGTCGTCGGCCCGGCTGGGCGCGAGGCGGTTCGGGACCGGCATCGTCTTCGATGCGCGCGGCTACGCGGTCACGGCCAGCTACGTGGTGCTCGACGCCCTCCGCATCGAGGCCCGCTTGCGCGACGGCCGCACCGTCCCGGCCCGGCTGGCCGGCCTCGACCTGGACACCGGCCTTGCCGTGGTCCATCTCGAAGGCGCGGGGCCGTGGCCGGCCGCCGAGCTGTGGTCGTCGAGCGACCTGAGCGTCGGCGCGGTCACCGGCACCGCCGGGGTCGACGACGACGGCGAGCTGGTGCACGCCGCCACGACGCTGCAGGCGGTGCGCCGCTTCTCGGCCTTCTGGGAGTACATGCTCGACCGCGCGCTGCTGCTGGCGCCGTCGATGTCCTCCTGGGGCGGCAGCGCGGCCGTCGACGAGCGCGGGCGGGTGGTCGGCATCGTGTCGCTGCGGCTGGGCGAGCCACCCCACGTGAGCCTGGCGATCCCCGCCGAGAGCTTCCTCGCCGTCAAGGACGAGCTGGTGGCGACCGGCCGCGTGTGGAGCCGCCGCCCGCGGCCATGGATCGGCCTGCACACGGCCGCGTCGCCCGGCCGCGTCGTCGTCGACGGCTTCAACGAATCGGGACCCGCCCGCACGGCGGGGTTCCTCCGCGGCGACCGGATCGTCGGCGTCGACGGCGTGAAGGTCTCCTCGCAGGAGGAGTTCTACGAGCAGATGTGGCGGCGGCAGGCGGGCGACACCATCGAGGTCGCCGTGCAACGCGACGACGGCGTGCGCGTCATCAGCGTGCGCTCCATCGACCGCCATCGCCTGTATCCGCCGCCGCGCTGAGATACACTCGGCGTCATGAAGGGCGCCGCCGACACCTACCAGGGACGCGGCCTCATCGCCGACCCGATTCACCAGTACATCCTCTACACCCGCCCGGGCGGCATCCCCGGCGAGGCGACCGAGCAGGACCTGATCGACACCTCGTGGGTGCAGCGGCTTCGTCGCGTTCCGCAACTGCAGTCCGCCCGCTGGGTGTTCCCGGCCGCCGAGCACAGCCGCTTCCAGCACTCGCTGGGCGCCATGCACCTGGCCGGGCGCTTCGCCCAGCAGCTCTATCCCTCGCTGCGCGCGGTCTTTCCCGATGCCCCCTCGGTACCGCTGATCGAGGAGCTGCTCCGGATGGCGGGCCTGCTGCACGACGTCGGGCACGGCCCCTTCGGCCACTTCTTCGACGACAATTTCCTGGTCGACTACGATCTGACCCACGAGCTGCTCGGCCAGCGCATCATCCGCGAGGAGCTGGCCGACGCCCTGGGCGGTCTGCGCCGCAGCCCCAGCGGCAGCTTCAACGCCGACGAGCGGATCGATCCGGAGTGGATCTGCTACTTGATGGGGAAGTCGTACACCCATCCACTTGAATCGCACCCGAGATGGCTTCCGTTCCTCAAGCCGTTGCTGTCCGGCGTGTTCACCGCCGACAACATGGATTACGTCCTGCGCGACGCCTACATGTGCGGGGTGGCGGTGGGGCCGATCGACATCGAGCGGATCATCTACTACTCGTTCTTCTCCGAGAAGGGGCTGACGCTCGACCGCAGCGGGCTGCAGGCGTTCACGATGTTCCTCAACGCGCGCTTCTACATGTACACCAACGTCTACTACCATCGCACCACCCGCGGCATCGACCTCCACCTGAAAGAGATCTTCCGCGACACGATGCGGATCGCGTTTCCCTACGACCTCCGCAAGGATCTCCACCCCTATTTGCACCTGACCGAGTGGACGCTGCTGGAGGACGTCGGGCGCTGGCACGACGCCGACGACGCCGAGCGGCGGGCGCTCGGCGTGGAGTGGCGGCACGTCCTCGACCGGCGCCTCAAGTGGCGCATGGCGGGCGAGGAGGTGCTCGATCAGTTCGAGGCGCGCAAGGGCCAGGGCTTCCTGAACCCGGACGAGGTCGAGAAGCGGGTGAAGCACTTCCTGCCCGCGCCCCTGCGTGATGTGCCGTTCAAGATCGACATGGCCCTGCAAGACCCCCGGCCCCTCAACCCCCTCAAGATGGGGGACCGGCAGATCTATGTCTTCGACGGAGCCACCGGCTCCGTCTCCGAGGAGCCGCTGAGCGAGATTCTCAAGTACCTGCCCGGCAAGGTCGCCCAGTGCCGGATCTTCGCGGTGACCCATGAGCACGACGCCGCGCTCGCCACCGCGCTCAAGCGCGCGCTGAACGAGGACCCGCCCTCGATCGTCACCAACGTCTGACCGGCCCCCCCGGAGGATGCCATGACTGCCGCCGAATTCTTCCTCGTGCAGCACGGCCGGCTGCACGCCGCCGACGTCGGCGGTCCCGGCTCGATGTGGGACCGCGTGGCCGGCGGCCTCACCGACGACCAGACGCGCCGGCGGCCGCCCGGCATGAATTCGCTGGCGTGGCTCGTCTGGCACACGGCCCGCACCGAGGACGTGGTGATCAACCTGGTGGTGACGGATGGGCGCCAGGTCTTCGACGGCACGTGGGCGAAGCGGCTCGGCGTCGCCCGCGGCGACATCGGCACCGGGATGACCGACGCCGAGGTCGACGACCTCGGCGTCGGGCTGGACCTCCCGGCGGCGCGCGCCTATCGGACCGCCGTGGGGCGGCGCACGCGGGAAGTCGTCACCGCGCTGCCGGCCGCTGCGTGGTCGGAGACGGTCACGGCCGTGGATGTCGGCCGGGCGGTCACGGCCGGCGCGTTCGGGCCCAACGCCGCCTGGGTGGAGAAAATCTGGGCCGGGGTGAGCCGGGCCAACCGGCTCGGAGCGACGGCGATCGCGCACAACGCCATGCATCTCGGCGAGGCGGTGGCCATCCGAGGTCAGCTCGGCCTGCCGGTGGGGATGTGAGCGCGCCGCCGCTGTCCCCCGCCGAGATCGCCGCGCTGCTGCCGGCCACGGTTGCGCAGCTGCGGGCCGAGCTGGCCGCGCTGCCCGAGCGGGTGCTGGCCTGGCACCCGGCGCCGGGGGAGTGGTGCGTGAAGGACGTCATCGGCCACCTGATCGAGGCCGAGCGGCGGGGCTTTGCCGGCCGGATCCGGATCATGCTCGGCGCCGACACCCCGGCGCTCGAGCGCTGGGATCCGCGCGCCGTGGCGGCGGCGCGGCAGGACTGCGCGAAGCCGGCGGCCGCGCTCCTCGACGAGCTGGCCTCGCTTCGCGAGGACAGCGCGACCCTCGTGGGGCGCCTCCGGGCGGCCGACCTCGAGCGGGCCGGGCACCATCCCACCGTCGGGCGCCTGCGCGTGCGGGACCTGCTCCAGGAGTGGGTCCACCACGACCGCAACCACGTCCGCCAGGCGCTGGCCAACGTGCAGGCGTACGTCTGGCCGGCGATGGGCAACTCGCAGAAATTCGTCGGCGAGTGAGGGGGCCTCAGCCGGCGCGGTAACGCGTGGGGTCGGGCACGCCGGCCTCGACGAATCCCTTGCGGCGTAGCGCGCAGGCGTCGCAGCGGCCGCACGCGGCGCCGTCGGGCGCCGGGTCGTAGCAGGACAGGGTCAGGGAGTAGTCCACGCCGGCCGCCATGCCCGCCCGGATGATCTCGGCCTTCGTCAGACTGATCAGTGGCGTGCGCACGCGCACCCGCCGACGGCCGGTGACGCCGGCGCTGGTCGCGAGTGCGGCCAGCCGCTCGAACGCCTCGATGAACTCCGGACGGCAATCGGGATAGCCGGAGCTGTCGAGGACGTTCACGCCGATCACGAGATCACCGGCGTCGAGCACCTCGGCCCACGCGAGCGCGAACGCGAGGAAGATCGTGTTGCGGGCGGGCACGTAGGTCACCGGGATGTCGGCGCCCATGGCGGCCGGCGTCCGGTCTTTCGGGACGTCGATGTCGGCGGTCAGCGCCGAGCCGCCGAAGGCGCGGAGGTCGATCGTCAGCACCTCGTGACCGGCGACGCCGAGCGCACGCGCCACCCGCCGGGCGGCCTCGATCTCGGCGGCGTGGCGCTGGCCGTAGGCGAACGTCAGCGCGTACAGCGCGACGCCGTCGCGGGCGGTCAGGGCCGCCGCCGTCGCCGAGTCCACGCCGCCGCTGAGCAGCACCACCGCCTTCGGCCGGGGGTCCACGCCGCCATAGTATGATCGAGCGGCCATGTCCTGGCGCTTCATCGTGTGCGCCGCGCTGTTCGTCACCTGCCTGCTGGCGGCCAACACGATCGCCGCCAAGCTCATCGTGGTCGGCGGGCTCGTGTTGACGGCCGGCATCGTGATCTTCCCCGTCTCCTACGTGGTCGGCGACGTGCTGACCGAGGTGTGGGGCTACGGGGCGGCGCGGCGGGTGATCTGGCTGGGCTTCGCGTGCAATGCGCTCATGGTGGTGGCGGTGTGGATCGGCGGCGAGCTGCCGGCCGCGCCGTTCTGGAGCGGCCAGGCCGCCTACCAGGAGATCCTGGGCCACGCGCCCCGCATCCTGGCCGCGTCGTTCGCCGCCTACCTCGTGGGCGAGTTCGCCAACGCCTTCGTCCTGGCCAAGCTGAAGGTCGCCACCGCCGGCCGCTGGCTGTGGCTGCGCACGATCGGCTCGACGGTCGTGGGGCAGGGGCTCGACAGCGTGGTGTTCGTGACGCTGGCGTTCGCCGGCATGGTGCCGGCGGGCGCCCTGGCGGGGATCGTGGCCGGGCAGTGGGCGGTCAAGGTCGCCTACGAGGCGGCGGCGACCCCGCTGACCTACGCCGCCGTCGCCTGGTTGAAATCACGCGAGCAGATCGATACGTTCGACGATCAGACCGACTTCAATCCGCTGCACCTGTAGGGTGGGCCGCAGGACGTCCGGGGCCGGGTGCCCCGCCGTCCCGGGCGCGCCGGTGATCGGAGGGGCTGAGTCATGGAAAAATTCCGGGGCGTCGACTACTACGGCATCGAGGGGCTGCTCTCCGATGACGAGCGGATGATCCGGGACGCCGTCCGCGACTGGGTGGAGGCGGAGTTCCTCCCGATCGTGGCCGAGCATCACCGGGCGGGGACGTTCCCGGTCGCCCTGATCCCCAAGCTCGGCGAGCTGGGCGTCTTCGGCGCCACCCTGAAGGGCTACGGCTGCGCCGGCCTCAACCACGTCGCCTACGGACTCATCATGCAGGAGCTGGAGCGGGGCGATTCCGGGCTGCGCTCGGCGGCGTCGGTGCAGAGCGGCCTCGTGATGTACCCGATCTACGCCTACGGCTCCGACGCCCAGAAGGAGCGATGGCTGCCCACGCTCGCCACCGGCGAAGCGGTCGGCTGCTTCGGCCTCACCGAGCCGGATCACGGGTCCGACCCCGGCTCGATGAAGACGCGTGCCCGTCCCGCCGCCGACGGCTACGTGCTCAACGGCACCAAGCTGTGGATCACCAACGGCTCCATCGCCGACGTCGCCGTCGTCTGGGCCAAGGAGGACGACGGCGAGATCTACGGCTACCTCGTCGAGCGCGGCACGCCGGGCTTCTCGACGCTCGACATCCACGGCAAGTTCTCGATGCGCGCCTCCATCACCTCGGAGCTGGCGCTCCAGGACTGTCGGATCCCCCGCGAGAACAAGCTGCCGAACGTCAAGGGGCTGCGGGGGCCGCTCGGCTGCCTGAACCAGGCCCGCTACGGCATCGCGTGGGGCGCCGTCGGCGCCGCCATGGCCTGCTACGACTGGTCGCTACAGTACTCGCAGCAGCGCATCCAGTTCGGCAGGCCCATCGGCGCGTTCCAGCTCGTGCAGCAGAAGCTCGTGTGGATGATCACCGAGATCACCAAGGCCCAGCTGCTGGTGCTCCAGCTCGGCCGCCTCAAGGACGCCGGCCAGCTCCGCCCCCAGCAGGTGTCGATGGCCAAGATGAACAACGTCCAGATGGCGCTGGACGGCGCCCGCCTCGCCCGCGACATCCTGGGCGCCGCCGGCATCGTGGACGAGCACCCGGTCATCCGCCACATGCTGAATCTCGAGACGGTGAACACCTACGAAGGCACGCACGACATCCACGCCCTGATCATCGGGCGCGACATCACCGGGTTGGATGCCTTCGGGATGGGCTCCTGAGCGTGGCGGCAGCCCGGTGGGCGCCGTCCCGTCACCGCGGCGATTCAGGACCGGGGCGATTCTCCGCTGCGGAGCGCGATCTCGCGAACGACCTCGTTGATCTTGCTGACGGCGAGACCGATGCGCTCGGCCGCCTCGCTCGTCGCGGTGCTGCGCTCCTTCATCTCCAGCAGCTGAGCGCTGGCGAGGATGACCGCCAGCGGGTTGTTGATCCGGTCGCCGAGGTACTCGCCGAGCTCCTTCAGCAGCGCCAGCTCGGCCGACTGCACCGTCCGCTCCGCCGCCGCCGCCGCCCGTCGCTCGGCGTCGAGCCGGGCCACCACGTCGTCGAGCGCCTGGGCGCTGGCGGCGACGAGCTCGCGCAGGCCCTCGGCGCCGCCGTCCCCCAGCGAGCCCAGCACCACGTTGTGATAGCGGCGGGCGAACTCCACGTCGTCGAGCAGCCGGCCGAGCGTCTCGTCGTACTCCTCGCGCACGTGCCGGGCGACGAGCTTCTCCAGCTCCCGCGCGACCTGGTCCGGCGCGATCTCCTTGGCGTCGAGATAGGCGGTGGCACCCAGGTCGCGGCCGAAGGCGTGGGCGGGGTCGCCGATGAAGATGCTGCTGTAGAAGATGAACGGCAGCCGGCGCCAGCGCGGGTCCTGGCGGATCGTCCGGCAGAGCTGGAAGCCGTCCATCTTGGGCATCCGCACGTCGGACACGACCGCGTCGATCTTCTCGCGCTCGAGGGTCTCCAGCGCAACGCTGCCGTCGCCGGCGGTCACGACCTCGTGCCCGGCGCGGCTGAAGAGCGCGGTGAGCAGGCGCCGGTGCGGTGAGGAGTCGTCCACCACCAGGATGCGCATGGGACCCGCCTATCATGGCGAGGCCGCCGCCGTCGGGTCAAGGATTTTGGCGTGGCCGGGCGGACCGGCTTGAGTGCGGCCGGGGAATCCGTACAGTAGCCGGCATGGACGACGCGAGGAGGAGGCCCCGGTGAAGGTCGGCATCTTCTACGAGCTGCAGCTGCCCCGGCCGTGGAGCGAGCGGAGCGAGTACCGGCTGCTCCAGGACGCGCTCGGCCAGATCGAGCTGGCCGATCGCCTGGGCTTCGACTACGCATGGTGCGTCGAGCACCACTTCCTCGAGGAGTACTCGCACTGCTCGGCCCCCGAGGTGTTCCTGGGCGCGGCGACCCAGCGAACGCAGCGCATCCGGCTCGGCCACGGGATCATCCAGCTCCCGACCAACCATCCCATCCGGGTGGCCGAGCGAGTGGCCACGCTCGACCTGCTCTCGGGCGGGCGGGTGGAGCTGGGGCTCGGCGAGGGGCAGGGGCCGGTGGAGCTGCACCCGTTCGGCGCCCGCGTGCGGGAGAAGCGGGACGTGTGGGAGGAGGCGGTGCAGGCGCTGGTGCCCGCCTTCACCCGGCACCGGCACGAGTGGCACGGCAAGTACTTCGACTTTCCCGCCCGCAACGTCGTGCCCAAGCCGATGCAGAAGCCGCATCCGCCGCTGTGGGTGGCGTGCTCGAACATCACGACGATCGCCAGCGCCGGCCGCTGGGGCATGGGCGCGCTGGGCTTCCAGTTCGTCTCGCCGGACGCCGCCCGCGCGTGGGTCAATCGCTACTACCGCGAGCTGACGCAGAATCTCGGCAAGCTCGCCGACTACCCGACCAATCCGAACATCGCGATGGTCAGCGGCTTCATGTGCGCCGGGACGGACGCCGAAGCGCTCGAGAAGGCCTCCGGCTGGACGTTCTTCGTCTTCTGCCTGAGCCACTACGGCCGCCATGGCATTCCCAACCCGGGCGAGGGGAACCTGTGGGAGGCCTACCAGGAGTGGCGCCAGACCGAGCAGGCGCAGGCGACGCTGCACAGCGGCCTCATCGGCTCCCCGGAGACGATCCGCCGCCGCCTGCGTGAGTTCGAGGCGACCGGCGTGGACCAGGTGATCCTGCTCGCCCAGGCCGGCCGGACCACCCACGGCGACATCTGCCAGAGCCTGGAGCTGTTCGCGCGCGAGGTGATGCCGGAATTCCACGCGCGCGAGCCCGAGCACGCCCGCTGGAAGGCCGACGTGCTGGCCGGCCGCATCGCCCTCGACGGCGACGACGCCGACACGTACACGCTCTACGCCCACCAGAACGAGGACATCGTGCGGCTGACGCCCGAGGAGTTGAAGGCCAAGATGGCGGCCAAGGAGCGCAGATGATCGGTGAGTCGCACCGGCGGCTGGGCGGCGAGCGCTACGTGGCCGGCCGCGGGCGGTTCGTGGACGACGTGCGCGTGCCGGGGATGCTGCATGCGAGCGTGCTCCGCTCGCCGCACGCTCACGCCCGCCTGGTGTCGGTCGACGCCAAGCGCGCGCGCGACATGCCCGGCGTGCACGCGGTCCTCACGGCCGCCGACGTGCCCGCCGCGGCCATCATCCCCAACCGCGTCCCGGCGCCGGCTGGCACCGAGCGCTACCTCCAACCGGGCATCGCCCGCAGCGTCGTCCGCTACGCGGGCGAGCCGGTGGCCCTGGTCGTCGCCGACGATCCCTATCTCGCCCGCGACGCGCTGGAGAAGATCGACGCCGTCTACGAGACGCTGGCGGCCTGCGCGTCGGTGACCGACGCGCTCGCGGCGGGCGCGCCCCGGCTGTTCCCGGGGACGGACTCCAACAACGTGGCCACGATCACGATGCGCGTGGGGGATGCCGGCGCCGCGCTGGCGGGCGCCGCCGTCGTCATCCGGGAGCGCTTCCACTACCCGCGGCAGACCGCCGCCGCGCTGGAGACGCGCGGGCTCGTCGCGGTGCCGCCCGATCCACGCGGGGGGGAGCTGCATTTGATCGGCTCGACCAAGTGCATTCACATCAACCGCACGATCCTGGCGCCCATCTTCGGGATCCCGCCCGGCGCCCTCCGGCTCACGGAGGTGGACGTGGGGGGTGGCTTCGGGGTGCGCGGCGAGCTGTACCCGGAGGACATCCTGGTTCCGCTGGCCGCGATGAAGCTGGGGCGGCCGGTGAAGTGGATCGAGAGCCGGCGCGAGAACCTCATGGCCGCCAACCACGCGCGCGAGGTCGCCTACGAGGTCGAGATCGGCTTCGACCGCGACGGCCGCATCCTCGGCCTGCGGGCAGTGATCCACGCCGACATCGGCGCCTACGTGCGCACCGCCGCGCTCGTCCCCGCCGAGTTCGGCGCCGCCCTGCTGCCCGGCCCCTATCGCGTGCCCAGCTACGCCTGCGACCTCTGGTCGGTGGTGACCAACAAGACGCCGGCCGGCACGCTGCGCTCGCCGGGGCGCCCGGAGTGCAACTTCGTGCGCGAGCGCCTGCTGGACCGGGGCGCCGCCCGCCTCGGCCTCGAGCCGGCCGAGGTCCGGCGCCGCAACCTGATCCGCGCGGACGAGATGCCGTACGACTGCGGCACCACGTCGTTCGGCGTGAGCACCGTCTACGACTCCGGCGACTTCCCGGCGCTCTTCGAGGAGCTGCTCCGCCGGCTGGATTGCGACGCGGCGCGCGCCGAGCAGGTAGCCGTCAACGCGCGGCCGTCGGGCCCGCGCCGGGGCATCGGCCTGGCCGTGTACGTCGAGAAGACCGGCCTCGGCCCGTTCGAGACGACGCAGGTGGAGGCGCGGGCGGACGGCACCCTCGTCGTGGACACGGGCGCCTCGTCGATGGGCCCCGGGCTCGAGACCGTGCTGGCGCAGATCCTCGGCGAGGCCCTCGGGCTGCCGCCGTCGCGCTTCGACGTCCGCCACGCCGACACCGCCGCGGTCGAGAGCGGGGTGGGCACGTACGGCTCGCGCGGCACCGTCACCGCGGGCAACGCGGCGGCCCTGGCGGCGGCCAAGCTCATCGCCGAGGCGCGGCAGCGGGCGGCGGCGCGCTGGGGCGTGACGGAGGCGGACGTCATCTACGCGGGCGGCGCGCTGGAGGCCGGCGGACGCCGCGTCACGCTGGCCGAGCTGGCGGCCGAGCGGCGGCTGGCCGCGGGGGCCTCGTTCGAGGTGACGAAAGTCACCTACGCGGGCTGCGCCGCCGCGGTCGTCCTCGACGTCGATCCCGAGACGGGCGTGCTCGCGCTGAAGCGGATCGTCGTGGGCGCCGACGTCGGCCGGGCCGTGAACCCGGCCCTGGTCGACGCCCAGCTCGTCGGCGGTGTCGCCTTCGGCATCGGCAACACGCTGCACGAGAGCCTGGTGTACGACGCCGGCGGCCAGCTCCTCTCCGGCTCGCTGATGGACTACGCGCTGCCGTACGCGAACGACGTGCCCGCGGTGGACGGCTTCTACCAGGAGGTGCGCGCGAAGACGAACCCGCTCGGCCTGCGGGGGCTGGGCGAGTGCGGCAACCCGGGGCTCGGCGGCGCCATCGCCAACGCCGTCTGCGATGCCCTCGGCCGGCCCGATCTCGCGCTGACCTCGCTGCCCATCACGCCGGCCCGGATCCTGGCGGCCGCCGCGCAGCCGGCCCGCTGATGCTCGCCGCCGACCGGCTGGAGGTCCTCGTTCTCGTCGACAACTCCACCGACAGCCTGTCGACGACGCCGAAGAACGTCGTTCCCGAGTGGACCGGGTTGCTGGCGGCCGGCCGCCTGCCGACGCTGTCCGGCGAGGCCATCTGCCGCGCGCACCACGGGCTGTCGCTGCTGCTCACCGCCCACGTCGGCGACAGCCGTCACACGCTGCTCTTCGACGCCGGCCCGGCCGGCTCGACGCTGACCCGGAACGCGGAGATCCTCGGCGTGGACTGGGGCGCGATCGAGGCGGTCGTCCTCTCGCACGGGCACTGGGATCATGGCGGCGGGCTCCTCACGGCGATCGAGTCCGTGGCGACGCGACGCAGCCCGGGCAAGCTCGACTGCTTCGTGCACCCCGGCATGTTCCGGCAGCGCGGCTCCGAGCGTCCGGACGGCACGCGGTTCGTCTACGAGCGCCTGCCGGACCCGGAGCGCCTCGCCAAGGCCGGCGCCAACGTCGTCAGCACGCGGGAGGCCCAGACCGCCGTCGGCGGCGTCTTCTTCGTCAGCGGCGAGATCCCGCGCGTGACGCCGTACGAGGTCGGGTTGCCCGGGCACGTGCGCCGGGCGGCCGACGGCTCCTGGGAGCCCGACCCGCTGATCATGGACGAGCGATTCGTCTCGGTGCAGGTGAAGGGCAAGGGTCAGTTCGTCTTCTCGGCGTGCTCGCACGCCGGCATCGTCAACGTGCTGACCCACGCGCGCGAGGTCTTTCCCTCGGTGCCCCTGTACGGGGTGATGGGCGGGCTTCACCTGTCCGGGTCGACGGAGAAGATCATCCCGGACACCGTGGCCGACCTCAAGCGCTTCGGGCTGACGATGCTGGCCCCCGGCCACTGCACGGGCTGGCGGGCGCTGGCCGTCCTCGCCCGGGAGTTCGGCGACGAGCTGGTCCCCTCGGCGGTCGGCAAGCGGTATTCGATCTGAATCCGCGGTAGGATATCGACCACCGCCAGGAGGACGGACATGGGCGAGATCCTCGGCCTGGGCGTCACCCATTACCCGCCGCTCATCGGCCTGGACGAGAACATGGCCGGCATCCTGCGCACCGTGCTGAAGGACCCCGGCCTGCCCGAGCGGTATCGCGACCCCGCCGGCTGGCCGGAACCGATGCGTCGCGAGTACGGTGCCGACGCTGGCACGGCCTCGGCGGCCGCCCACCGCGCGAGCCTCGTCCGCCACTTCCGTCACGCCCGCACGCTCCTCGACGACTTCCGGCCCGACGTCGTCGTCATCTGGGGCGACGACCAGCACGAGAACTTCACCGACGACGTCATCCCGCCCTTCTGCGTCCTGGCCTATGACCAGATCGAGGCGCGACATCGCCCCCGCGACGTCGCGGCGCCCAACGTGTGGGGCGAGGGGCCGGACACGGTGTTCCGGATCCAGGGGCACCGCGAGGCGGGCAAGTTCCTGGCCCGTCGGCTGCTGGAGCAGGGCGTCGACATGGCGTACGCGTACACGCCGCTGCACCACCAGGGCCTCGCCCACGCGTTCCTCAACACGATCCTGTACCTGGACTACGACCGGATCGGCTTCCCCTACCCGGTCGTCGCCTTCCAGGTGAACTGCTACGGCCGGCGCGTGATCGCGCAGCGCGGCTTCCGCAGCAGCCTCGCCAGCCCGCTCCCGGACGATCAGCTCGACCCGCCCTCACCCTCCCCGAAGCGGTGCATGGAGGTGGGGGCCGCCGCCGCGCGGGCGATGCGCGAGAGCCCCTGGCGCACGGCGCTCATCGCGTCGTCGAGCTGGTCGCACGCCTTTCTCACCGACAAGCACCACCAGCTCTACCCCGACATCGAGGCCGACCGCCGCCTCTACGAGGCGCTGCGGGCCGGCGACTGGGAGGCCTGGCGGGAGCGCCCGCTGGCGGCGATCGAGGCCTCGGGCCAGCAGGAGATGCTCAACTGGTACATGCTGGCCGGGGCCATGGAGGCGCTTGGCCGCAAGCCGGACGAGTGCGAGTTCATCGAGACGTGGTCGTTCAACTCCAACAAGTGCTTCGCGGTGTTCAAGCCATGACGACGACGGCGGCGAACGGCGCCATCCCGAAGCTGAGCGGCGACATCCGGCGCCTGATCCCCACGCTCGGCCTGCGCAACTACTGGTACCCGGCCATCGACGACCGCCAGGTGGGCGCCCGCAAGCCGGTGAAGGTCTCGATGCTGGGCGAGGAGATCTGCCTCTTCCGGGGCGCCGCCGGCAACGTGGCGGCCGTCCAGGACGTCTGCCCGCATCGCGGCGCCCGACTGAGCGAGGGCGACTGCCACTACCGGGGCACGGTCGCGTGTCCGTATCACGGCTGGGTGTTCGACGAGAGCGGCAAGAACGTGGCGGTGCTCTCGGAGGGGCCGGACTCGGGGGTGTGCGGCAAGCCCGGCACCGAGGCGAGGATCTTCCCGACGCGTACGCTCAAGGGCGTCGTGTTCGTGTGGATCGGCGACGGCGATCCCGCGCCCATCGAGGAGGACGTCCCCGAGGAGTTCTTCGACATCGACGCGCTCGTGCAGACCGGCCAGGTCGACTGGCGGTGCAACTGGGAGGTCGCGCTCGAGAACTCGATGGACTCGCACGTGAACTACGTCCACCGCAACGCGGTGGTCGTCGCCCGCGGGGGGTTCATCGCGCGCGGGGCGCAGGGCGAGCATCCGATCTTCGTCGGCAACGGCTTCACCGGCGACGTCAGCCAGGGCACGTACCTGCGCCGAGGCCCGCTCCAGGACATCTACCCGAACGGCTGGCGGTGGCCGAAGACCAACTACCGCCGCTTCTGGACGTGGCTCACCAGGCCACTGGCCGAGCGGGCACGCCGCAACATCCCGCCGCCGCGCTCGGCGAAGTGGTGCGGCGGCCACCACCTGCCCGGCATGTTCCGCGCCGAGTTCGGCTGGGACCTCTACACGCGCATGTGCGTGCCGGTCGAGGAGCACCTCACCCGCGTCTGGTACTACCACACCACCCGGCCGGGGAACGCGTGGCGCCGGCTCTGGGACCGGCTCATGTACGCGACGGTGCGCCGGTGGATCATCGAGTACAACTTCTCCCGCCAGGACGAGGCCGTGATGATCAACCAGCGCTACGACACGCCCGAGAAGCTCTCGGCCACGGACGCCGAGGTGATCCAGTGGCGCCGGCTGGTGGTCACCAAGCACCACGGCGGCCGCCACGCGCCGTTCGAGTACCGGAACCCGGACGGCCTCGATCCCGACGCCGTGCCCCTCGAGCGTGTCTCCGCGCGGTACCTGCAGGAGCAAGCCCGGCTCGAGGCCCGTCGGTAGTCTCGGCCGGCGGCGCGCCGGCCCGATCAGCTCCGCGCGCAGCTCGTCGTTGAAAGGCGCGGACCCCTCCCTCGGGTGCCGCTGATTGACCGGGTCAGCGGCGCCGATTATAGTCATCTGCCTCTCTGGGCACGCCGGATAGAGGAGCGCACGCGTGAGGCTCGCGGGGAAAGTGGCGATCGTGACCGGGACGAGTCCGAACATCGGCGGCGGCCTCGCCGGGGGGCTGGCCGACGAGGGCGCCCGGGTCGTGTGTGTCGACGTGGACACCGGCAACGCCGAGCAGTGCGCGGACTGGATCAGGCGGCGCGGCGGCGACGCCCTCGCCGTCGCGTGCGACGTCACCGACGAGACCCAGGTCGAGGCGATGGTCGGGCGGGCCCGCGATGCCTACGGCGGCGTGGACGTCCTCATCAACAACGCCGGCGTCCTCGGCGGCCTGAGCGTGCTGGAGATGCCGCTCGATCGCTGGAACCGCCAGCTCGCGGTCAACCTCACCGGAACGTTCCTGTGCACCAAGCACGTGGCCCGGCTCATGGTCGAGCGCCGGACGACGGGCAGCATCATCGTGATCGTGTCCACGGCCGGGCACCAGGGCCAGGCCGGCAACATCGGCTATTGCACGAGCAAGAGCGGCCTGCTGAACTTCACCCGGGCGGCGGCGATGGATCTCGCCCAGCACCGCATTCGCGTGAACAGCCTCACCCCGACGGCGACGGATGTCGAGGAGGGCCGGGAACGCGCGGTGGCGTGGGGCCGCTCCCGGCCCGAGCGCCGGGGCCGCCTGCTCGACTTCCAGAAGATGGTCCCGACCGGGCAGCTGCCGAGCCCGCGCCACTACGCCCGGGCGGCGGTGTTCCTGGCCTCGGACGACTCGGAGATGGTCACGGGCGCCGACCTGCGCGTCGACGCCGGCGCGATCGCGAAATACTGGCCGTGGGTGCCGCACCCCTGATCCGCGTCCGAATGGAGGACACGATGGCTGGGAACGTCGGATTCATCGGGCTGGGGGCGATGGGCGGGCCGATGGCGTCGAACCTCGTCAAGCACGGCTTCTCGCTGGTGGTGCACGACATCGATCGAGCGAAGGTCGAGCGGCTGCGGGCGCTGGGCGCCTTGTCGGCGGATTCCGCCGAGGACGTGGCGTCCGCGGTCGAGCGCACGATCTGCATGGTGGAGACGACCGCCCAGGCCGAGGCCGTCATCGCGGGCGAACGCGGCATTCTCCAGCGCGCGCGGCCGGGCCACATCGTGGCCTGCATGAGCACGATCGACCCGTTCGCCGTCCGCCGTCTCGGCGACCGGCTGGCGGCCCGCGGGATCGGGATCGTCGACGCGCCGGTCAGCGGAGGCACCGAGCGGGCGGCGTCGGGCGAGCTGTCGATCATCGCCGGCGGCGCGGCCGACACGGTCAAGGCGTGCGACGACCTCTTCCGCGCCATGGGCCGCAACGTCTTCCACGTGGGCGGGCTCGGTCAGGGCCTCGCCATGAAACTGGTCAACAACATGCTGATCCAGGTGAACACCGTGGCGGTCGCCGAGGCCCTCGTGCTGGGCGTCAAGGCCGGGCTCGACCCGCAGACGATCTACGACGTCGTGCGGGTCAGCACCGGCACCAGCTTCGCCTTCGAGACCCGCGTGCCCCGCATCCTGAAGCGGGACTTCGCGCCCGGCGGGACCGTGGACATCTCGTTCAAGGACCAGGAGCTGGAGACCGCGTTCGCCAAGCAGCTGGGCGTGCCGGTGTTCCTGGCCAGCGTGAGCCAGCAGGTCTACCAGATGGCCCGGGCGGCCGGGCTCAACAAGGAGGACGGCTCGGCGATCGTCAAGGTGCTGGAGCGCCTGGCGGGCGTCACCGTCAAGGGAGGCGCGTGACGATGGCCACGTTCGTCCTCGTCCACGGGGCGTACCAGGGCGGCTGGATCTGGAAGCCGGTGGCCGAGCGCCTGCGCGCCGCCGGGCACGCCGTGCACGCGCCCACGCTCGACGGCTGCGCCGAGCGCCACGCCCAGATCCGCCCCGGCATCACGGTGGCGACCCACGCCGAGGAGGTCGAGCGGCTGATGTTCTACGAGGACCTGCGCGACGTCGTCCTCGTCGGCACCAGCTCGGGCGGCATGGTGATCTGCAAGGCGGCCGAGCTGGCGGCCGAGCGCATCGCGCGGGTCGTCTTCGTCGACGCCCTGGCCCTGCTGCCGGGCGAGCGCATCGCCGACATCGTCAAGCGGCCCACGCCCGTTTCCACCGACGTGGCGACCGGCCCCTCGCGCGAGGACGCCGAGGGGCGCATGTTCGCCGACCTCGACCCCGCCACCCGGAGGTGGGCGCTGGAGCGCTACACGCTCCACCCGATCGCCGCGATGAACGACCCGATGGTGCCGACCACGTTCTGGGACCGCGCGTGGCCGGCGACGGTCATCCGCTGCCGCCGCGCCGCCAACCCGCCCGAGGCTCACCAGCGCCGCACGGCCGAGCGGCTGAAGGCCAGGTGGTTCGAGCTGGACACCGGCCACTACCCGATGCTCAGCCAGCCGGACGAGCTGACCCGCCTGCTGGTGCAGTAGACTGGCGGAGCAAGGAGAGGGGCCATGAGCGTTCAGGCGCCGGCAACCATCGCTCGCGAGGAGTTCGTGTCCACGCTCTCGGCGGCGGGCCTCGATGCCCCGTGGCTGGAGGCGGGCCCGCTCATCCGGCCGAAGGCCTCCGCGATGAGGGCGCGGCTGTGGAAGTGGCGGGACATCGAGCCGCTGGTGCGCCGCACACCCGAGTTCATGGTGCCCGGGCGCGGTGCCGAGCGGCGCATCCTTCGTCTGGACAACCCCGGCGTCCCCGAGCGGACCGCCGGCCACACCATCTCGATCGCGGTCCAGTATCTGCTGCCGGGCGAGGTGGCCCCGGCGCACCGCCACACGCCCAACGCCGTCCGCTTCATGCTCCACGGCGAGGGCGCCTACACCACGATCGAGGGCGACAAGTTCGTCATGCGCCGCGGCGACCTGGTCGTCACCCCGAGCATGACGTGGCACGACCACGGCAATGAAGGCTCGGAGCCCGTCATCTGGACCGATGGGCTGGACTCGCCGGTCGTCCGGTACCTCGAGAATCTCGCGATGGACCCGTACGAGGGCGAGACGCAGCCGGTCCGCGCCGGCCCGCCGGCGCGTCACCTGCACTATCGCTGGGAGACGGCGCACGCCGCGCTGGTGCGCCGCTCGCCGGACCCCTTCGACGACGTCATCATGGAGTACCTCGACCCGGCCACCGGCCGCTCCGTGGTCCCGGCGTTGGGCTGCTACCTGCAGATGCTGCGGCCCGGCGTGCGCACGCGCGCGCACCGCGAGACGTCGAGCGCCGTCTACCACGTCGTCGAGGGGGCCGGCTTCACGGTGATCGACGGCGCCCGCCACGACTGGGGCGAGGGCGATTTCTTCGCGATCCCCCCGCGCGCGCTGCACGCGCACGGCAACGAGGGCAGGGCGCCGGCCATCCTGTACTCCGTGCAGGACGTCCCGCTGCTGCGGGCGCTGGGCTTCTACCGCGTCGAGGAGTAGGTGAGCCCGGCGCCGGCGCGGCCCGGCGCGCCGTACCGGTCACGTCTCGCGCAGCTGGATCACGTTGGGGGCCGTTCCGTGCGTTCCGCTGGAGCCGTCCCCCCGGCGCAGCAGCGTCGGCGCGACGTTCCAGCGCTGCCCGCCGTCCGTGATCACGGTGACCGTCCTCCGGTTGTAGCGCGTCAGCATGCCGACCACGACCGGATGGCCGTCCGGCTGAAACGACACGCGGTCCCCGATCCTGAATTGCAGCATCCGGCCATGCGCACGCGCCTGGCTCAGGAACCGCAGGCGCTCCACGATCCGGTTGTTCAGATCGATCAGCTCTTGCTCGGTGAGCCTGTCGATGTCGATGGTCATGCCCGCTCCCACGGCATAGAGGTCGACCACCCGCTGTCTCGTTCCCCCGCCCCCCGAAGACCATAACGGAAACCCGGTCGGACGGCCAGTGCACGTCAGGACGCCGTCGCGGAGCATGACCCGCGCAGCGTGGGGTGGGCGGCGCGCGCGGGTCAGACGCCGTAGAAGTCATAGAACTCGCGCACGGACGCTTCGACGGCGAGCACCTGAAACGGAAAGCACTGGTCCAGGGTGTCCGGGCCCGACTGTCGCCCGAGGCGCGCGAGGAACTCGCGGGCCGTGCCCTCTCTGATCTCGCCGCGCCGGTTCACGAATTGCCCCCCCAGGGGCATGTGCCGGAATCGACCGGGGAGGACTCGAGCGGTCGTCAGGTACGACCTGGGAAACAGACGACGATAGGCCTCGAGGTTGTACAGCCACGACGCCCCCACGACCCGCAGAGGCGGTCGCGCGGCGCTCTGGAGGCGAGCGAAGAGCGAGGCCAGGTCGGCCCGCCGCTGCTCCTGCCGTTCAGCCCCCAGAGGGGAGAGGCCACCGGGCTCCGCGTTCCGGAAGTGCAGACGGATGCGGTCATGACCCAACCACGCGTAGGAGAAGCAGGGTGCCGCCCACGAACGCGGCGTTCCTGGTTTCCGGGCGGGCCCTGTCCCGGCTCTTCCGCGCCAAGGTCCGCGCGGGCCTCCGCACGGCCGGCCTCTTGGATCAGGCCCCGCCGGCCGTCTGGGGCCACGAGTGGGTGGTCCACGTCCAGCAGGCCGGGACCGGGGAGAAGGTCCTCGACTATCTCGCGCGCTACGTGTTCCGCATCGCGATCGTCAACAGCCGCCTCGAACGCTTCGCCGAGGACCACGTCACCTTCCGCTACCGCGATGGCCGCACGGGCAGCCTGAAGCGTTGCACACGGTCGCGTTCCTCGGGCGCTTTCTGCAACACGTCTTGCCCCAGGGCTTCCCCAAGGTCCGCTACTACGGCCTGTTCAGTCCCGCCCGCCCCGACCTCCTCGCCCAGGCGCGCGAGCAGCTCATGGCGGCATCGTCCAGTCCGGTCCCCGCCGAGGCCCCGATCGCCCCGGCGACCGTTCCGGAGATCGGCCCGCGATCGCGCTGCCCAGCCTGCGGGATCGGCGTGCTGCACCTCGTCGAGATCCTTCACCCCTGCGGTCGCTCGCCATGAGCACGCGGCGGTTCATCCGACGAATTTCCTCCCGGTCGCGCCACCGCTTCGTGCGCGCGCTCGCCGACGTCTGCCCCGAGAGCGAACATGGGTCCTTCAGCACGCGCCGGCCCGACGCTCTCGGGCGGGCTCCACCGTCGCTATCGCGAACGCTGCCTTATTCCGCCGCGCGACACCTCTCCATCGGATCCTCGAACGGTCTTGAATCTCCAAGCCCGTCGCCGAAGTCGGATCGAGTTCAACACCGCTCTTTGCCGCGGCTGCGCGCGGCCAAAAGCCTTAATTCGTTAGACGGCCCCATCTTGGCCACCGCCCGCGGCCCAGCGCTCGAAGCGCGCCGCGACGAATTGCCTGATGTCACGACGCAGACGCTTCTCCAGCGTTGGATCTAGACCTTCGGCGAGAAGCACTGCGTCGGCAAAGCTGTCTGCCCCTTTGGACACGAGCTCAATGAAACGCTCAGGCTGGCGCGCTGCCATGCTGTAGCCAAGTTGGGTACACAAATCCTGAAGCAGCCAGGCGACCGCGTTCGGATCCGGCTCCATCATGTCCGCATAACGTCGCGGTGAGCGGCGCGCGAAGCGCGTCCGCTCGACTGCGAAGTTAAGTTATGCGGTCCGTTGCGAGCTACGACTTGACGGAATATCAGATCTGACATATCGTCGCCGTCGTGAGCCCGAGCGACAAGCCGCTCGTCTGGCTTCACGGGGAGATCAAGACGCCGCCCTTTTCGAAGGCGGCCAGGATCGAGGCAGGATACCTGCTTCGGCTGCTGCAGAAGGGCCAGGTGCTTGCGAGGCCGCACTCGAGGCCGATGCCTGTCGTGGGATCGCGGGGCCACGAGCTGCGAATCCGGGATGCCGGAGCCAACTGGCGGATCGTGTACCGGGCCGACTCCGACGCCGTCGTGATTCTGGCGGTCTTCAGCAAGAAGACGCGGGGGACGCCGCAGGCGGTCATTGACGCGAGCGTCCGTAGACTGAGGGAGTACGAGGGTGCGTGAAGAGAAACGGCGACGCCTAGAGGCGAAGGGTTGGAAAGTTGGGACTGCCCAGGAGTTTCTGCGCCTGAACCCCGAGGAGGCCGCGTACGTCGAACTCAAGCTGAGACTGGCGATGGGGCTACGAGAATGGCGCCAGCGGAGAAGACTCACGCAGGCGGACCTTGCGAAGCGACTCCAATCGAGCCAATCACGGATCGCCAAGATGGAGGCCGGGGACCCAACTGTATCGCTGGATCTGCTCATAAGGTCGTTGCTGACCCTTGGGGCCTCACGCCGTGAGTTGTCACGAATGATGTCTGCTCGCTCGCCGGTTCCAGCCGCATAACGTCTGCGCTCAGCGGCCGGAAGGCGAGCAACGCGAGCATCCGGTCCGCTGCAGCGTTGAGGTCGGCGCCGGCACGGAGTCTTGGCCAGGAGCTCACTCATCGCCGACCTCGAACCCCGTTGCCTGTCGATACGCATGTGCGCCGAACGATCCCGATAACCGGCCCGACACGAGCGGGCGAAGCCCGCTTGTGGAGGGGCCGCGGTCATTGGGGGGTTAGAGCGCTCAGGGCCTGGTTCTGCGTGGACGCCGCCACCCGACGCTCCACGGCCAGCGAGGTCAGGAAGCGAGTGACCTCGGCCGCGCCCAGCTCGATCGGGTGACGCTTGCCGTGGAAGAAGATGTACCGGCGGATCCACGCGACGTAGCTCCTCTGGGGTCGCCGGCTGTAGTGGCGCGCGCTCAACGCGTTGCGAACGCGGTCGAGGAGCCGGGGCCGAGGCGGCTCGTGCGGGGTCTCACGGACGGCGAGCAGCGGACGAGGCCGACTGTCAGCAAGAACAGACACGTACGAGACTGGAATACGTGGCTGAAGATGCGCCATGACTCAATGTCCGTCGGCACTATAGCGGCTGGCGCAGGAGCGGGCAAGCTCCCGCCTGGACCGGGGCTGATCAAGCGATGACGCCCGCCGTCCGGAGGGCATCGAGCGTGGCGCGGTCGTAGCCGAGCAGGCGGCCGAGCACCTCGTCGGTGTGCTGCCCGGGCGTGGGTACCGGCCCCACCCGCGCGGGCGTCTTCGAGAGCTTGACCGTCGCGCCAGGCAGGTACATGTCACCGGCGACCGCGTCCTCCCGCTTCACCAGCATCTCGCGCTCCCACAGGTGGGGGTCGTTCGCGACCTCGGGGATCGTCCGGACCGGCGCCGCCGGGATGCCGGCCTCGTGCAAGGCCTCGCACACCTCGGCGACCGTGTGGCCGGCGCACCACGCCTCGATCTTCGCGCGCCGGTCGCCGGCAGGGGAGCTGCCGGCGAGCGGGGTGTCGTCGGCCGGCCCTCCGACGATCTTCATGAGGCGCGCCGCCATGTCGCGGCCGGCGGCGGCGATGACGACCCAGCCGTCCGTGGCACGATAGGGCGGCCGGCCGCCCTCGCCGCCCTCGGCGCCGGTCGCCAGGTAGTACGACGTGGGGATCTCGACCATCGTGAGCGCGGAGTCGAGCAGGCACACGTCGACGAGCTGGCCCTCGCCGGTGCGCTCGCGGTGGCGGAGGGCGGCCAGCGCACCGATCGTCGCGTGCAGCGCGGTGTAGCGGTCGACCACCGAGGAGGCCGTGCCGACCGGGTGGCCCTCGGGCTGGCCCGTCAGCGCCATGAGGCCGCCCATCGCCTGGCCGAGCGAGTCGAAGGCCGGGCGATCGCGGTAGGGGCCGTACTGGCCAAACCCCGAGACCGACACGAGGATGATGCCGGGGTTCAGCTCGCGCAGGCGCTCGTAGGCGAAGCCCATGGCCGCCATGACGCCGGGGCGGAAGTTCTCCAGCACGATGTCGGCCGTCGGCACCAGCGCGGTGAAGACCTCCTTGCCCTGGGGCGCGCGCAGGTCGACGCAGATGCTCTTCTTGCCGCGGTTGTAGACGGCGAAGTAGACGCTCTGCCCGCGCACGATCGGCGGGTGCCGGCGCGTCTCCTCGCCCCCGGGCGGCTCGATCTTGACGACCTCGGCGCCCAGATCCGACAGGAGCATGCCGCCGCGCGGGCCCGCCTGGAAGCGGGCCAGTTCGAGAACGCGCACGCCGTCCAGGCAGCCGGTCACGGTGTCAACCACGAGGCCGGACCGCCGACCCCACTCGTTTCCTGATCAGGTCGCATGCGCCGTATTATGCCGCCACCGGCGGCGGCGAGGCGGGTGCTATCCTCGGGGCCACCGGTCGATCAGGCGTTAACCCATGACTGAGGGAACGGCGATGGCCAAGTCAGACCACTCCTACGTCTTCGTCGGCTCGGGGCAGTGGACGGGCGGTACGCGCGGCGGGTTGTTCCGGCAGGTGGTCGGCGACGACCGCTGGGAGCCGCTGACCAAGGGGCTGCCCGAGCCGGTCGCGATCCAGGCGATCACGGTCCACCCCGGCAACCCCCGGACGATCTTCGCGGGGACGCAGGACGGCCCCTATCGCAGCGACGACGGCGGCACGACGTGGACACGGCCCGACTTCCCGCGCGATCGGCAGGTGTGGTCGATCACGGTGCACCCCACCGATCCGCGCGTCGTCTACGCAGGGACGTCGCCGGTCGGCGTCTTCCGGAGCGAGGACGGCGGTGACACCTGGCGGCGGCTGCCGAATGCCGTCGAGCCCGAGCGCCTGAAGATGGGATTCGCCTGCCGGGTGATGCGCCTCGCGATCGTGCCGGGCCGGCCCGACGAGATCTACGCGGCGCTCGAGGTGGGGGGCGCCATGCGCAGCCTCGACGGCGGCGAGAGCTGGACCGACTGCAGCGACGACCTCGTGGCCCTGGCTGAGCGCCCGCACCTCAAGAGCCGGATCCAGAGCGACAGCGAGACCGAGGGCATGCTCGACGCCCACGCGCTCGCCGTCAGCACCGCCGCGCCCGGCAGCGTGTTCCTGGCCGTGCGCATGGGCCTGTTCCAGAGCGACGACCGGGGCAAGAGCTGGCGCGACCTGGAGATCGGCCGCTTCTCGCCGCTCACTTACGGGCGCGATATCCGGGTGTCGCCTCACGACCCGCGCACGCTCTACGCCTGCCTCAGCCCGGCCGCCCGCAGCGAGGACGGCTCGCTCTATCGCAGCACCGACCTCGGCCGCACGTGGTCGCGGCTGGACCACGGCGTGAAGGCCGACGCCACCATGATGGCCCTGGCCCTGCATCCGCGTGATCCCGACCAGGTCTACTGCGTGTCGCGCTGCGCCCAGGTGTTCGGTACGCAGGACGGCGGCACGACGTGGCGGGAGTCGCGGCTGCCCGACGGCGTGAAGGACGTCTACGCGCTGGCCTGCGGATAGCAATGAACAGCGGACTCGCGCGGCCCGAGGCCCTGGTCGAAGCCGAGTGGGTGGCGCAGCGCCTCGAGGACCCCGGCGTGCGAATCCTCGAGTGCACGGTCTACCTCCACCCGGCCGACGTTCCCGGCGGCTTCCGGATCGAGTCGGGCCGCGCGAAGTGGGCGGAGGGTCACATCCCGGGCGCCGGGTTTGTCGACCTCCAGGAGGAGCTGTCCGACCGGACCTCCTCGCTGCGGTTCATGATGCCCCCCGCGGCCCAGTTCGCCGCGGCGATGGGGCGCGCGGGAGTGGGCGATGGCGTTCGCGTGATCCTGTACGACCGCTTCGTCAACATGTGGGCCGCCCGCGTCTGGTGGATGCTCCGCGCGTTCGGCTTCGACGATGCCGCCCTGCTGAACGGCGGCTGGAAGAAGTGGACGGTCGAACGGCGCCCGGTCGCCACCGACGCCGGAGCGTGCCCCTCGCGCACCTTCACCCCACGCCCGCGGCCCTCGCTCATCGCCGACAAGGCCGGCGTGCTGGCCGCGCTCGGCGAGTCCGGAACCTGCGTCCTGAACGCCCTCACGGACGAGCAGCACCGAGGGACCGGCGGCGTCGCCTACGGCCGTCCCGGCCGCATCGCCGGGAGCGTGAACGTCCCCGCCCGGGACCTGGTGGACCCGGC
The DNA here is from genome assembly GCA_036397135.1 of Candidatus Methylomirabilota bacterium. GTDB lineage: Bacteria > Methylomirabilota > Methylomirabilia > Rokubacteriales > CSP1-6 > AR5. The sequence continues at coordinate 5,057 of DASWJN010000133.1, read as the reverse complement.
CACCCACGCCTACCTCCCCGCCGACGTGCTGCGCGCGAAGTTCCAGGCCACCGGCGCCCTCGACGCCCGGCGCGTCGTGACCTACTGCGGCGGCGGCATCGCGGCCTCCAGCGACGCCTTCGTCCTCACGCTCCTGGGCCGCGACGGCGTGGCCGTCTACGACGCCTCCCTGTCGGAGTGGGCCGCCGACCCCTCCTTGCCGATGGAGCGCGGCTGAGCAAGCGCTCGGGAGGGCCTCCGCTACTCCCCGCGCAGCGTCGGGTCCAGCAGGTCGCGCAGCCAGTCGCCGGTGCGGCTGACGGCCAGCGAGGTGAGCATCAAGAGCAGGCCGGGGCTGGTCGAGATCCACCAGGCGCTGTCGAGGTATTCGCGCCCCTCCTGGATCATCCCACCCCAGGACGGCGTCGGTGGCTGCACGCCGAGGCCGAGGAACGACAGCGTCGCCTCCAGCACCACCGAGCGGGCGAGCTCCAGCGTGGCGATGACGACCAGCGAGGACAGGACGTTCGGCACGATGTGGCGGGCGATCACGCGCGGCACCGAGCCGCCGAGCGCGTGGATGGCGTCCACGAACTCGCGCGAGCGCAGCACCAGCACCTGCGAGCGGAGGACGCGCGCGTAGCTCATCCAGCCCGACAGGCCGATGACCACGACGAGCGTCGGGAACGACGGACCGAGCACCGCGATGATGCCGATGGCGAGCAGGATGAACGGGAAGGCCAGCTGGGCGTCGGCGAGCGTCATGATGATCGTGTCGGCCCAGCCGCCGCGGTAGCCGGCGACGATCCCCAGCCCGGCGCCGAGGAGGCCGCCGACGGCCACCGCCGCGAAGCCCACCAGCAGCGAGACGCGGGCCCCCCACAGCATCCGCGACAGCACGTCGCGGCCCAGGTGGTCGGTGCCGAGCAGATGGGCCTTGCCGTCGGCCGCCTCCAGCGTCGGCGCTCTCAGGCGCGCGCGCAACGACTGTCGCGTGGGATCGTGGGGCGCGATCCAGGGGGCGGCCGCCGCCACGACGATCAGCGCCAGGACGAAGAGACCTCCGGCGACGACCAGCCGGCGCGTGCGCCGGGCGCCCGCTCCCCCGCGGGCCTCGGCCCCCGGCTCGACGACGGCCTCAGCGGGAACGGATGCGGGGATCGAGGAGGCCATAGACCACGTCGATGAGGAAGTTGAGGACGATGAACAGCAGCGCCGAGAGGAACACGACGGCCTGCACGATCGGGTAGTCGCGGCTGTAGATCGACTGGATCGCCAGCCGCCCGATCCCCGGCCAGGCGAAGACCGTCTCGGTGACGACGGCGCCGCCCAGCAGCGTGCCGAACTGCAGCCCGGTGATGGTCACGATGGGGACGGCGGCGTTGCGGAGCGTGTGCTTGGCGACCACGAGCAGCTCGGACAGCCCCTTGGCCCGGGCCGTCCGCACGTAGTCCTGCCGCAGGATCTCGAGCATCGACGAGCGCGTGAGGCGGGCGATCGAGGCCATCGTGAAGGCGCCCAGCGTGAGCGACGGCAGCACCAGGTGCTCCCAGCCCCCGCGGCCGGAGGTCGGCAGCCAGCCGGCCTTGAGCGAGAGCAGCAGGATGAACAGGATGCCGAGGAAGAAGGTGGGCGCCGACTGGCCGACGAGGGCGACACCCATGGCCGCCTGGTCGAGCGGCGAGTTGCGCTTGACGGCCGACAAGAGCCCGATCGGCACGGCGACGACGACGGCCAGCGCGAAGGCGGTCAGCCCCAGCTCGAGGGTGGCCGGCAGGTAGCCGACCACCACCCGCATCGCCGGCTCGCGAAAGTGCAGCGAGCGGCCGAAATCGCCGCGGAGGACGTTGCCGAGGAAGAACGCATACTGCACGGGCAACGGCCGGTCCAGCCCCAGCTCGCGCGCCACCCGCGCATACTCGCTGCGGGGGGCGTCGGGGGGCAGCAGCAGCGGCACCGGGTCGCCGCTGAGCCGCATGACGACGAAGACCACCGTGGAGACGAGCCAGAGGGCGACGAGCGCGCGCAGGAGCCGGGTACCGAGAAATGTGACGAGCGAGCGCATGGAGTGGCCGGGGCCGCGGGGCCCCGGCCGGTGGTTCTCCTACGCGCGGCGGAACTTGAAGTTGAAGCGCCGGATCTCGAACGCCTGGTTCGGGTTCGGCGTCCAGTCCACGTGCTTCTGCAGCCCGTAATCCTCGTAGGGCTGGATGATCGGGATCCACGGGAAGTGCTCGAGGACGATCGCCGTCATTTCCTTGTAGGCCGCCGCCCGGAACTTCTCGTCGACCGAGAACCGCGCCGCCTGGCCGAGCTCGTCCCAGCGCGGATGGCGCCAGTAGTCCTGCGGCCCGCCCGGCGCCAGCAGCCGCCACATCATCCCGTCGGGATCGCCGAGCGTCGAGGTCGGATCGGACCACCACACGCCCTTGAAGCTCTTGTCGCGATTCTTCTGCGCGCGCACGGAGTACTCGACGACCTCGACCTTGCCGTTGATGCCGGCGTCGCGCCACATGGCCACGATGGCCTCCGCCATCGGCTTGTCGTTGGCCATGTAACCCGACGTGGTCTCGATCACGACCTCCTCGCCCTTGTAGCCGGCCTTCTTGAGCCGCTCGCGCGCCTCGTTCGGGTTGTACGCGAGCGGGGGCAGGGAGGCGTCGAAGTGGTTGTCGCCCTTGGCGATGGGCCCGCTCGGGACGATGCCGCGGCCCCGCCACAGCTCCTTGACGATGAGGTCGCGGTCGATCGCCAGCGACATCGCCTGCTTGACGAGCGGGTTGTCGAGCGGCTTGACCTTGCTGTTGACGGCGATCACGTACAGCCCGGCGTACAGCGCTCCCGCCACCCGCGTGGAGGCGTTGGAGTTCACCCGCTCGCCCTGGTCGGGCGGCAGCTGGGTGATGATGTCCACCTCGCCCTTGAGCAGCCCGGCCACCCGGGGCGCCATCTCGGGCACGGCGCGCATGACCATCCGGTCGAAGTCGGGCTTGCCGCCCCAGTAATCGCCGTTGGCTTCCAGCACGAGCCGGTCGTCCTTGGTCCACGACACGAACTTCACCGGCCCGGTGCCCACGGGCTTGCTGCGGAAGCCGTCGGCGCCGACCTGCTCGAAGTACTTCTTGGACACGATCTGGCCGCCGTAGAAGGCCAGGCGCGCCGGGAGCAGCGGATCGGGCTTCTTGGTGTGGATGAGGAGCGTCGTCGCGTCGGGCACCTCGATCCGGTCGATCGTGCTGAACACGGTGTTCACCCGCGTCTTGTGGGCGGGATCGTAGGTCCGCTCCAGGCTCCACTTGGCGTCGGCGGCGCTGAAGGCGTCGCCCGTGTGCCACTTCACGCCCCGGCGGATCTTGAACGCCCACGTCGTCTGGCCCTGGAGCTTCCACTCGGTGGCCAGCCCCGGGTGCAGCTTGCCGTCCGCGTGCCGGGAGGTCAGGTTGTCGAAGACGTTGAAGGAGATCCGGATGTCGTTGGCCGACGTGCTGATGTGCGGGTCGAACGTCGAGATATCGCCGCCTTGGGCGACCATCAGCTCCCGCTTCTGGGTCGTCTGGGCGTGGGCGGAGGACCCCAGCGCCGGCGACAGCGCGGCGGCGGCGCCGAGCGTCGCGGCCGACTTCAAGAGGTCACGTCGTGTCAGTTGGCTCATGGAGCACCTCGTCTGGCGGGGGGCGGTCCCCCAGCGGATCTCTTCTGCACTGAAGGTGCGCCTATTCTCGACACCCCCGCCGTTCTGTCAAGGGCGCCGGGGGAGCCCACCCGGGTGCTAGAATCCCGGCACCATGGACCGGACAGCCGATGTCGTCGTCATCGGCGGGGGCGCCAACGGCACCAGCACGGCATTTCACCTCACGCTGCTGGGTGTACGCGACGTCGTCCTGCTCGAGCGCCGCCAGCTGGCCGCCGGGGCCACCGGCAAGTCCGGCGCCCTCGTGCGCATGCACTACACGAACGAAAGCGAGTCGCGCCTGGCCTTCGAGAGCCTCAAGGTCTTCCGCAACTTCGGCGAGATCGTCGGCGGCGACTGTGGCTTCGAGGGCGTCGGCTTCGTGCAGCTCGTCGGCCCCCCGTACGCCGCCGCGCTCCATCGCAACGTCGAGCGCCAGCAGCGCCTGGGCATCAACACGCGCGCGATCTCCCCGGCCGAGGCGAAGGCGATCCTGCCCGGCGTCAACGTCGACGACGTCGGCGCGGCGGCCTGGGAGCCGGACTCCGGCTTCGCCGACCCCGCCGCGACGGCCTTCGCGTTCGCCGAGGGCGCCCGCGTCCGCGGCGCCCGGATCGAGACCGGTGTGGAGGTGCGACGCGTGCTCACCGAGGCCGGGCGCGTGACCGGCGTGGAGACGCCGGCCGGCCGCATCGCCACGCCGGCGGTCGTGCTGGCGCCGGGCGCCTGGTCCACGCCCCTGCTGGCGCCGCTGGGCCTGGAGTATCCGCTCTCGCCGCACCGCGTCCAGGTGTCGATCTTCCGCTGGCCGGCCGGCTTCACCCAGCGCCACCCGGCGATCATCGACGCCGTGCACAAGGCGTGGATGCGCCCGGAGGGGCGGGCCGCCACGCTGATCGGCGTGGAGCTGGGGGCGACTCACGCCGATCCCGACGCGTTCGACGAACGGCCGGACGCAGCCTACGTCGACGGCTGCCGGGCGGCGCTCGGCGCGCGCTGGCCCGCCTTCCGCGGGACCCTCATGCGCGGAGGCTGGGCGGGGATGATCATGATGAGCGCCGACGGGCGCCCGATCATCGATCGGCTGGGGCCGGAGGGGCTGTGGGGCATGCTCGGCGACTCCGGTACCTCGTTCAAGACCTCGCCCGCCATCGGCCGCTGCCTGGCCGAGTGGGTCGCCACCGGCGAGCCCACCACCGCCGATCTCCGCCCGTTCCGGGCCTCGCGCTTCGCCGAGGGCCGCCCGTGGACGGACGCCGACCACTACGGGCGCGAGCGCCTGACCATCTCCCGCTAGATGACTCTCGTGGAATCCGGTGACGCCGGGGGCGGGGCACGGGGGCCCTGCGCGCGCCACGGATGGCTCGCCGGTCGCCGTACGCTCGCTCCGGGCTCGGCGAGCGCGAGC